>JAGKWS010000005.1 GCA_021151685.1 Chitinophagaceae bacterium | reverse complement strand
ATGCACCAGCGCCATGGCATCATTGCTTGCCGATTCTATTTTGGGCGGAGCAGGTGATGGACCAGGGGTAGGGGGGTCTATTACTTGCAGTTGCGGTTCTGGTTCGGCATAACAAGTTATTTTTTTAACTGTTGTTCTCTTGATGTGCTTATTGGTTGCGGGTAAGCTCTCTTGTATAGCCATACTCGCTGGTGTATCGGCTATTCCAACCACTGGCAATACTTCCTTTTCTTGTTGCTGCAATGCTATAGGTTGGGTACCTGCATTTTGGGGGCTATATATATATATACCTGCTGCAACCAATATCAATAATATAGCTGCCGCTGCCCAACGAATACCTATAACAAATACCCGCTTTTTTTGCGATTGCTGTAATCTGTTATCCAATTTATCCCAGGCATCGTCGGCACCGTATACATAGCCTGTATCCAGGGCCGAGAGGTTATCCATTCTATCTCTTATTTCTTTGTCGTTCATTGTATTCTATTTTCCCGGTATAACCGACAATGATTTTTTCAGTGATTCTCTTGCCTTGCTCAGTTGCGATTTTGATGCACCCTCCGATATTCCTAACATCTGTCCTATTTCTTTGTGAGTAAACCCTTCCACTACATATAGGTTGAACACAGTTCTGTATCCGGTTGGCAAGGCCACAATCATTTTATATAGTTCTGCTGCGGCTATTTTACCTTCCGGCGTATCTTCTGCTATAGTACCTGCCGCATATTTTTCTTCTACTATTTTCAATTCTCCCTTCCGGCGCAGAAACATCAAGCACTCATTCACCATTATTTTCTTCAGCCATGCCCGCAAGCTATCATCGCCCGCATACTGAAACCTGTCTATGGCTTTGAAAAAATTGAAAAATCCATTCAGCATCAGTTCCTCGGCATCGGGCAGGTGGCGCACATATCGTGTACACAACATCAGCATGGGTTCAGACCATCTGTCGAACAGGTATTTCTGAGAAATCCTGTCTTTGTTGCGGCATCCTTCTATTGCTTTTTGTGTGTTCATGCAGTGCTTTGTAGCTGCTATACCATAATATATGCACTATATAGGTGTAGGGTTGCCCAGAGGGTAAAAAAAATTGAAAATACAGTCTCTACCCTTTATCAAGGTTATTAACAGGCTGTGGGCAATGTGGGTATAACCGTGGATAACTATGGAACAACCAAAGAATAAACTACCCTGAAAATCAACCAATTGTTGGTGACCACAAAACCTAAAAAAGTTGCCAGGGTGTTGTCCACAGTTATCCACAGCCAAAATGGAAATTCACAACGCACTATTTGTCCACACCAACTTTTACTCACAATTCACGCCAAAATGTGGCCAAAAATATCTTGCATTTTTCAGTGGCTATACAGTAACAAGTTTACTATAAAATGATATAAACTTAATAATAGGCTTGAAAGGTGCGCCAATACTACCATGTTAATACATGTTCTATGTATGGGTATGTTTTTGCTGTTCAGCACATTAAAATCTTCGCAATGCTAATAGACTACAGAGTATCATGTTGATAACTATAGACTGAAATGTGTATAAACTGAGGTATTGAGAAAAGCAAAAAGGATAACATTTTTTATTCCCCGTATCCACCGTCCTAATAGTAATAGTGTCTTTTTTTTAAAAAAATAGAAATACTATTATTGGGAATGTGGATTGCGAAGGAAATGGTACGAAATTTGTAAACATATTTTGGATGTTATAAACTATTGACGAATGAGGAATTACATTTTGGAGGAGCAGATAGAGAAAGATGGTTTTGTAGATATGGAGGTTGATCCGTCTATGGACATTTTTGCTGAGATAGATAAACTGAGGAAAGAGAAGAATGCTATAATACTGGCGCACTATTATCAGGAGCCCGATATACAGGACATTGCAGACTACATTGGCGACAGTTTGGGATTGGCTCAAAAGGCTGCACAAACCAATGCCGATATTATAGTTTTTGCAGGAGTACACTTTATGGCAGAGACAGCCAAAATACTGAACCCTACAAAAAAGGTATTGGTACCAGATATGAAAGCTGGTTGTTCTTTAAGCGATAGTTGCCCACCGCCGTTGTTTCAGAAGTTCAAAGAACAACATGCCGGGCATACTGTTGTTTCATATATCAACTGTTCTGCCGGCATTAAAGCACTGAGCGATATTATCTGTACATCGTCTAACGCCCGTGCAATAATAGACAGCTTACCAGCTGATGAAAAGATCATTTTTGCTCCGGATAAGAATCTTGGTGCTTACATCAACAAGGTGACCGGCAGAAACATGGTGTTGTGGAATGGTGCTTGTATGGTACATGAGATTTTCTCGTTAGAAAAGATTGTGAAACTAAAGGAGAGACACCCTAAAGCCAAGTTGATTGCACACCCCGAGTGCGAGGATTCCATACTGCGTATTGCCGACTTTATAGGCTCTACTACAGCTATGCTCAACTATACCATGAAGGATGATTGTAACGAGTTTATTGTGGCTACAGAGGCTGGTATATTGCACAAAATGATCGAAGGATCGCCTGCAAAGACATTTATTGCTGCGCCACCCGATAATTCTTGTGCATGCAATGAATGCCCCCACATGAAACGAAACACATTGGAAAAAATATACAATACTCTTAAATATGAATTACCTGAGTTGCAAATGGACGAGAAGCTGCGTATTGCTGCCCGCAAACCTATAGACAGGATGATGGACATAAGTAAACAGGCTGGTTTGTTGGGTTAGTATGCCATTAGAAGATAGTGGTTTTCTACCCCTTATGGCGTTATTTTTTGTTTATGTTAATTATTAGTTCTAAATTTCCAAACCAAATTAATTTTTTTGTTTTATGAAGCAAATGACTACACTGAAAAAGATGTTGCTGGCAGCATGTATTGCCGGTGCCGGTGTTGCAAACGGGCAGATTCACCCGCTTGCTTTTGGTCCGTTCCCTTATGGTGCCGGATCTTCAGACCCTAACTGGTACAAAGATTATGTAGGCCTCAGGTTTCTGGTAAATAGCCCGGCACCTGTAGCAGGCGACAAAGTGTACACTTTCGCAGGTTCTGGTTCTACACCATGGGGAGCTACTACTGCATCTATCTCTAATGTACAGATATGCATGCCCCCATTGGGTGGTGACACTCTGGCTGCTGCTGCGTTTCCTTCTGGCTCTATGGCTGGTAAAATTGGTTATGTTTATCGTGGTGGTGGTATAGAGTTTGTATGTAAAGCTCAACGCTGTGCAGATGCAGGTGCTATAGCGGTTGTTATTGTAAACAACCAGACCGGTGGCCCTATTGGTATGGGTGCTGGTACAGTATGCCCGGCAACTGGAGTTACTGTTCCAGTATTCATGATTTCTAAAGAAGATGGTGATGCTATTACTGGTATGTATCGTGCTGGTGATACTGCAAAAATGACTATTACACAGTGGGGTCTTAATCTGGCACATGATGCTGGTTTTGTACCCGGTGGTATAGCCAACTGGCATTCTTATGCAATACCCAGCAACCAGTTAGAGTCTTCTGGTAATCCGTTTGAGTATAAGATGGTTGATGGTGCTTTCATTGCAAACTATGGCACTAACAACCTTACCAACGTTAAGGTGAATGTAACTACTTCGTTTACACCTGCAAGTGGTACTCCATCTGTGGTGCATACCAATACGGTTACTCTTGCCAGCTTCCCGGTTGCGGATTCTATCTATGCTATGTTTGCTAACAGCGAATATGATTTGACTCCATCGGGTAAAGGTCGTTATGATGTGAAGTACGATATCTATTCTCCTGATATGGCTGATGACAACCCTGCTGACAACAGCTCGACCAGCACATTCTATGTAACAGATAGTACTTATTCTAAAGGCCGTTATGATTTTGTTACCAATGCACCTATGAAGACTATCAGCAACTCCTTTAATGGTGGTGATGGTTTCGTTTGGGGTCCTATGTATTATGTAAAGAATGGTGGTACTGCACTTTCTCGTGTTCAGTATTCTATGTCTTTCAATGGTACAGGTCCACTGGGTTCTCCTGCACAAATTCTTCTCTTCAAATGGACTGATGGTACTGGTGGTCCTGCCGACTCAGTTGTTCAGAATGGAGAGTTGGAATTGAAATCTGTAGGTAATCATAATTACGATGGTATATTGGATACATCTGGTGCTACACTGAACTTCTGGGGTATGGGTGATCTGGATGGTAACCCTGCTACTGTAATGCTGGATGCTAATAGCTGGTATTATTTGGCAGTTGCTGTTCCACCTGCACATTTCCTTGGTTCTGATGGTGTTTTCCATTCTTATCCACGTATTTTCGGTCGTTTCCAGCTCAATAATTCTGTTCTTGATTATTCGAGCATGGTAAACATCTCTAAGGATGATATTGTTGCTACTCCTTCTTCTGCAAATGCACCTCTACCAAGTGCTTTCATCAGCTTTGTCAATTCTATTGACTCTGTAAACTACTCAAGCACTCGTGGTTTGCTGCCAGCAGTTGCAATGATTGCTAATAACAATCCTATTATCTCAGTTCCTAATGGTCCTGTTAACACAGCTAAAATCAATTTGTTCCCTAACCCTGCATCTGACAGGCTGAATGTATCTGTTGCTTTCGAGAAGACTTCTAAGAAAGTAACTTATCTGGTTTTGGATGGTCTTGGCCGTCAGGTTAGCCGTTTTGTACACGAAAATGTAATGGCCGACAACTTTGCTATCAACACTGCCGACTATGCTGCAGGTAACTACTATCTGGTTATCAGCAACGATGAGAAAGCAATGGCTCGCAAGTTTGTTATTGCTAAGTAATTTTGATACAGTATCTATGAAATAGCCACCAGCAATGGTGGCTATTTTTTTGCTTACTCTTGTTTGGTCTTTTGGCTGCTTATAGTTACCCAATAGTAGATAGGTTATTGTTACATTTTGGTAGTGTGTTTTGTACGGTAGTTTTTTGCTGTTGGTGTACTGTTGTATTTATGTATAGGTGGTGGGTATTGTATTGTTAGTGAGGTTGGTTACTAATGCTCCTGTTTTGTTTGTTGTATTTATTTGTGTTCTGAATTCTTGTATCAGAATATTGTATAGCATTAGAAAACCCACCTCATCGATGAGGTGGGTTTTTAGTTATGGTTGTTTCTTGTAGTTTATTTAATGCGGTAACCTACACCAAAGTTGATACCTATTGGTTTCATTCCATTCTCTGGTGAGATGTGTATGGATTGTGATAATTGCAGGTTGGGTGCTATGTCGTATATAATACCTTGAGTAAAGATGATGTTCATATACCTGAGGCTATTGGTGAGGTTATAGCTATTGTATTCGCTATTACTTTCAGTTGCATTGAGGGTAGATGTGGAACTGGCACCATATTGTTGTGTATATTGTATACCTGCACCAAAGTAGGGTCGTATCTTTTTATAGTTTGGTGCAAACTGGTATTGTATGGTGAGTGGTACTTGTAGTTTCAGTGGTTCGTTTATGTTGAACTGTTTGCTATACCGTGTATTTAGTATGCGGTCTATTGCCTGAAAACTCAGTCCGGTTTCCATTCTGAACCTTGCTGTCAGACGCATTCTGAATACGATTCTGTTACAAAGTTCTTCAGCTTGTTTTGTTTGTTTGCTCATACCACCATATCGTGGTGTAAACAGGGAGTTAATGTTTCTTTCGAAACCTATTGTGAATCTCTCTTGAAAACGTGTTACGGTACTATTATCAAAGCTTTGGGCAATAGATTGTGTACATGCTGCTGTTGTAAGCAACATGGTACTAAGAGATAATGATAGTATGTGTTTTAGTTTGAGCACTTCTATTATTGTACTTATAACGGTCAAAGTTATATTATATTGTTAAAGTCGCAAAATTATTATCTGTGTTTCACGTGGAACATTCTTCTTTTACTTTCAAATGACGTTCCACTTCTATTGTTCTTTACTATATCGTTTCACAAAGTAAAATGTTACAGGCTTGTAATACTTTTTTGCACAACAGTACCTTACATGTATTGGAGTTATCTTTGCGACATGTTTCCAGAATATGATGTAATAGTTGTTGGTGCTGGTCATGCCGGGTGCGAAGCTGCTGCTGCTGCTGCCAATATGGGTTCCAAGGTGATGCTTGTAACCATGAATATGCAGACCATAGCACAAATGAGCTGCAACCCTGCTATGGGTGGTATAGCCAAGGGGCAAATAGTACGCGAGATAGATGCATTGGGTGGCTACAGTGGTATTGTTAGCGACAAGAGTACTATACAGTTCCGTATGCTCAATAAGTCGAAAGGCCCTGGTATGTGGAGTCCAAGGACACAGAATGACAGGATGTTGTTTGCTTCTACTTGGCGCGAAATGCTGGAGCAGACTAAGAATGTAGACTTCTGGCAGGATATGGTGAAGGGACTCATTGTTTCACGTGGAACAATTGAAGGAGTAGTAACCGGAATGGGGCAGGAGATACGTGCCAAAGCTGTAGTACTAACCAATGGAACCTTTCTGAATGGTGTGATACACGTAGGCGAGAAACAGTTTGGAGGTGGCCGTATGGGCGAAAAGGGTGCAACTGGTATTACCGAGCAACTGGTAGAGCTTGGTTTTGAAGCTGCCCGCCTTAAAACCGGTACACCACCACGTATAGATGGCCGTAGCCTGAACTATGACCGTATGGAAGTGCAGGATGGTGATGAAGAAGTAGTAGGCTTCTCTTACCTGCCTATAGAAAAGATAAAACCTGCCCAACAGCGTTGTTGCTGGGTTACCTATACCAGTCAGGAAGTACACGATATACTTAAGACTGGTTTCGAGAAGTCTCCCATGTATCAGGGTCGTATAAAGGGTAGTGGCCCGCGTTATTGCCCCAGTATAGAAGATAAGATAAGCCGCTTTGCAGAAAGAGAGCGTCATCAATTGTTTGTAGAACCAGAAGGATGGAATACTGTAGAGATATACGTGAATGGTTTTAGTACCTCCCTGCCAGAAGAAGTGCAATACAATGCGCTGCGTATGGTACCCGGTTTCGAGAATTGTCGTTTCTTCCGCCCCGGCTATGCTATAGAGTACGATTACTTTCCACCAACACAGCTCAAATTTACCTTAGAGACGAGATTAATAAAGAACCTGTTCTTTGCCGGACAGATAAACGGTACTACCGGGTATGAAGAAGCAGCCTGTCAGGGTTTGATGGCCGGTATTAATGCTGCCAGAAACGTAAAGGAACAAGAACCCGTAATACTAAAGCGTAGTGATGCCTATATAGGGGTACTGATAGACGACCTGATAAACAAAGGAACAGACGAACCCTACCGTATGTTTACCAGCCGTGCCGAGTTCCGTACCCTGCTCAGGCAAGATAATGCCGACCTTAGGTTGACAGAATTGGGCTACAATATGGGCTTGGCTACCGAAGAAAGGTATCAGTTGATGCTGAATAAAAAAGATAAGGTAGCAGAGATACGAAAAACTCTGGCAGAGTATTCGGTAGATAAAAGCATTAATGGCTTTCTGGAAGAAAGAGGTTCTGCTATTCTCAACGAAAGGACAAGGGCAGCCAAACTATTGTTGCGCCCCGGTATAGGTATAAAAGATCTGATGCAGGTGGTACCGGGTTTGGCAGAAAAGATTGGTAATGTACATCCGTTGGAATTGGAACAGGCCGAGATACAGATAAAGTACGACGTGTATCTGGAGAAAGAACAGGAAATGGTTACCAAGATGAGTGCATTGGAACATCTTACCATTCCCGATTCATTCAATTACGATAAGCTAACAGCTCTATCGGCAGAAGCCCGCCAGAAGCTGAATAAGATAAGGCCTGGTACATTGGGGCAAGCTAGCCGTATAAGTGGTGTAAATCCCAGCGATGTGCAGATACTAATGGTATACATGGGTAGGTAGATAGCATAAAGAAACGTAGCAGATAGTAGCGGCCAGTGGTTCAACAGAACTATTGGCCGCTTTCTTTATTAAATAGCCAACCAAAGAAACTATCCTAACGGCACCAATACCTATTACAACCAATAGAACATTGGTACTTAGCTCATGGAACTATAAATGGTACAACCACAGAATTGAGAGATATAATTTGCGTGGTCAGATACTCAGCTATTATTATCTGGCAGAAACAAGTCATTATAACAGGGGTTGTAGAACGTGCTATAATTCATCTGGTTTAGGCTAAGTCTATATTTTAGGTGCAATGTCCGTATAACTCTGTAGAGCGAAAGTTCTGTAGCGGCTATTAATACCAATGCATACATGCCCTTGTAGGAACAACAATTAATAGAAGTTTCTTTGCTATAGTGTTTGCATCTTGGTAGTGTGCCATAACACCCCAAATGTAGACTTTGCCCCGGTATAGCAATGGCGCAATAGTAGCATCAATACCCCCAATTGTAAGTGCATTCTTTCCATGTATATCAAATCTGCTTGCACGTGCTATGTGTTTGCAGGTGGTAATACCACCTGCAATCTATTCTTTCTACCAATACTTCTTTAAAGCAGTTAATAAAAGGGTATCTATTTTGGCTGGCAATGGTGTACCATTATTGTGTACCAGATATGCATTAGTTGGGTAGCAAAAAACAGGTGTAGGTTAGTTGTGTTTATTATAGTGGTATGTTGTGGGCTTTGTAGCTAATGGTCTTTATTGTACCATTTCTGGCAAATAGATTGCCCTTTGAATAGGCTCATCAAAAGGCCTGTTTATATTGGTATGAAGCTTCCTGTGGTTTTTATAAAGATCAGTACTATTCGGCCTATACATTGTTTGTGTTTCACGGTTATTGGTATGCTACAGTGTTAGCATCATACATCTTTGCTGTTCTCTTATTGGTTGTATAGGTGCAGGCTATGCTTAATGATATAACTTGCAGGCTGTAGAATACCTACAAATAGTATAGCCCTGTAAAACAGAATAGATGATAGATGCAGCCATACTGCGATACTGTAAGTATCAGGAAAGGTGCCATAGCGAGGTAAGTAATAAGCTGGGAGAAATAGGCATCTATGGTGCCGACCGCGAAGTGCAGATAGCATTACTTATAGAAGAAGGTGTACTGAACGAAGAACGGTTTGCCCGATCGTTTGCACGTGGCAGGTTTCGTATGAAGCAATGGGGAAGGGTGAAGATAAAACAACACCTGAAACTAAAACGTGTTTCGGACTATTGCATCAAGAAGGCAATGACAGAGATAGACCCCGATGAGTATGAACTAACCCTATTAAAGGCAGGTGCCAAAAAGCTGCATGAACTGAGATCTGAGAAAAACCAATTGGCCAAAAAAGTGAAGACAATCCGTTATCTGCTGCAAAAAGGATTTGAACAAGACCTTATAAACGACCTCATGACACAGATAGAGGCCCTTGCAGCCGAAAAATAGGTTATTGTCATTTTTGGCCTATTTTGATACCAATAAATGCCTGTTTTTTGCCCTAACGCAAATTCAGCCCATATTTTTTTCCTGCCTGTACCTACGGCCATATATTGTGTGTATAAAGGCATCAAGATATGGCTGGTTACGCCTATACGTTAAATAATAACTAATGGAATAATATTATGTTTTTGCCGAAACTTTTATTGATGTGGAATCTTAATTTTGCAACACTTCCAAATTATTCATTTTAGTAAAAAAGTAGTTATGACTAAAAGCATACGATTCTTCGTATTGCCGGTATTTTTGTTTGTGTCGCAGCAACTGTGGGCACAAGACGGCGGCTACCCCGAACGTGCGCGCAACTACGTGAAACAATATGCAAAGTATGCCATAGAGAATCAGAAAGAATCTGGCATACCTGCAGCCATTACATTGGGGCAGGGTATTTTGGAAACAGAGGCAGGCATCAGCGAGTTGGTAACAGAGGCCAACAATCACTTTGGTATCAAATGCAAAAATGGTTGGACAGGTCCTACCTTTCTGCATACCGATGATTTGAAGGACGAGTGTTTCAAGAAATACAATAATGCGCTGGAATCTTATAAAGACCACTCGGCACACCTGCTGCGCAACCCGCGCTACAAGCCCTTGTTTTCATACTCGCCTACAGACTATGCCCGCTGGGCGCACGGGCTGAAGAAGTGTGGCTATGCCACCAACCCAAAGTATGCGCAGATACTCATCAAGATTATTGAAGACTACAAGCTGCAGCAATATACCTACATGGCTATAGATGGTACGTACGAAAGCCCCGATACCGAAGTAGAAACTATTGTGAAAACACTGCCGCCCGTTACCGATACTATGGTAGAGCGGCAGGGTACAGCCAGCGTGGGGGCAACTACCGTTATCACCACCACTACTACTACCACCAAAACTGTGCGTATTAAGCCTTCAGTACCCGGTAGCAATACAACGTATACCGAAGAAGAGAACACACCGGCAACAGCCTCTAAAACGCCTGCAAACACCACCTCTGCTACCAGTGTGATACGTGAAACATCGGCAAAGGGTACTATTGCTGCTGCCTCTGGTACCAACACAGGAAACACAACTGAGGCATCTTTGCCCATACCTACAGCAGATACCAGCCTGTACCCGGCAGAAGAGCCACTGAATGAGACAGATGCAGTACAGATGGTGAACGGACTGAAGGCTGTAAGAGCACACAAAGACGAAGCCTTGTTGCCCTATGCGGTAAAATTCAAAATACGGTATGCGCACCTGCTGGAGCTGAATGACTTGCCCGATGAGCCTTTAGCTTTCGATACATGGCTGTACCTTGAAAAAAAGAACCCCACGGGCAAGCGCGACAAGCATACGGTAAAGCAAGGCGAAACACTGATAGCTATAGCACAGGAGGAAGGCATGCAACTGAAGCGACTGGCTACCCTGAATCTGTTGAATGCTTATGAACAACCCGCTACCGGCGAGGTGCTGAATTTGCAGACACAGGCAACCACCAAACCTAAATTGGCCGAATATAAGATGCCAACAGCCCTGCCCAAAGAAGAGGTAAAGGCCGATAACAGCAATCCGGTATACAAGGCTGCAAAAGAAGAAATAAGCACCGGCATGTCTTTTGAAGCACCAAAAAACAATGAACCACTACGCAATGCCAGTGTAGCCAAACAACGCACGGTAGAAGTAGATGAAACACCTGCACCCAAACAAAGCAAACAACAACCGCAGATAGCAGAAGAGGAAGTAGACGAAGAGGAAACGCCTGCAAGAGCTACAAAACCGGCCAAAAAGCAGGCGGTGGCACCAAAAGACAAAAAAGGCAGTAAACAATACGTGGTGAAGAAAGGAGATACCTACTTCTCTATTGCAAAGAAAAATCATGTAACGGTTGCCGAACTGAAGAAGTGGAACAAAATAGCCCCCGATGATTTGAGACCGGGACAAAAAATAGTGATAAAGAAATGATAAACAACGAAGTAAATATACTGGATAAAACATTTGTACCTTTCATAAAGGCCGATGTTATAGCCCAAAAAGTACAAGAAACAGCCGCTGCCATCAATGCCGACTATGCTGGCAAGCAGCCGCTACTCATAGCCATACTCAATGGTTCTTTTATGTTTGCGGCCGATCTGTTTCGTCATTTACAGACTGATGCCACTATTACATTTGTAAAGCTGGCCTCATACAAGGGTACTACTTCTACTGGCAATGTGGTTACAGCCATAGGTCTCGATGAGTCGCTGGAAGGGCGACACATAATAGTGGTAGAAGACATTATAGATACAGGCAAGACACTCAGCACCTTCCTGCCGCAACTATTGGCACAGCACCCGGCCAGTGTAGAGATTGCCACATTCCTTACCAAACCCGATGCGCTGAAGTACGATGTAAAAGCCAAGTACACCGCCTTTGAGATAGAAAACAAATTTGTACTTGGGTATGGGCTCGACTATGATGGCCACGGCCGCAATTTGCCAGACCTATATGTACTGAAGGGATAATACACGTGAAACAACATAAAAAAAGTGCCAGATTCAACAGAATCTGGCACTTTTTACTATTTATATAGTTACTTTCTTTTATACACAGGCACTGTAGAGCAAGGTTCGCCATACATGAGCGACTTTACAACTGGTAGTAAGCGCACCGTCATGGCAGTAAAAGCCGCATCGGGTATGGGTGTATCTCCACAGCCTTTTATTACCACACGTTTATCGGTATACTCTGCGGTATCTATGTGGTTTATTGCTTCGGTTATCAGGTGTTTGGTTAGTTCATCGGTAGTACCAAAGTAAACCGATGCCGCTATTGGCTGTAGCCACGTTGCCGCCAGCATATAGGCCCATGCCGGTATTATGGCATCGGTGGTGCAATGTATGGCTACATGCTTGCCGGCATATTGTGCCCAGTCGTGCAGGGGTAGGGCAGTGCGGTAGTCTTTTTCGCGCAGTATCATCTCTCTGAAAAGGAAAGGCTTCAAATCGAAGAGTATCACCTCTTCTTTGGGCAGCCAATGCACCAGATCCAGTGTTATGATGCCACTTTCCGCTACTTTGTTCACTATTGTTTCCATTGCACAAAACGGTATTGTTACCAATTGCAAAACTACTGAAACCCCTGCTACCATTAGCTATTAAGGTATGCTGTATATCTATCGGCATAAACGCATGTGTACATTATATCTATGAATAAAGGGGGATGTGTGCGGTACTGATGGCTATCAGCAGTATATATTATTGCAGCCCCGTACCTTTGCGGCCGTGAAGAAGAGAGGAGTCATTTTTTCTTTGTTGTGCGTTGCAGTATGTGCCTGGTATGGGTTTGGCGTGCCAGATAAAAACAGTCTGCCTGCAAAAAAAGTACCTATCAACAAAGAGCAACTGGGCGAACATCTGTTCTTCGATAAAATACTTTCAGCCGATAGGTCTATCAGTTGTGCCTCTTGCCACATTCCAGAGTATGGTTTTGCCGATACCATGCCTACCAGTACCGGTGTAGGTGGTAAAAAGGGTGTGCGCAATACGCCCACTTGCGCCAACATGAGCGACCGCCCCTATCTGTTCTACGATGGTAGGGCCGGCAGTCTGGAAGATCAGGTGCATTTTCCTATAGAAGATGGCAACGAAATGGCACTGCCCATGAAAGAGGCAATTAAACGCTTACGTGCCAGTAAACAATATGTGCAATGGTTTGCTAAAGTGTTTGGAAGCCAACCCACCGAAAAAAATGTGAGCGAGGCCATTGCGGCTTATGAGCGCACACTGGAAACATCCAACACACCTTTTGACAGATATATGGCCGGCAATGAGACTGCTATGACCGAGGCCGAAAAGCGAGGCCGGGAGTTGTTTATGAGCGACAAGGCAAAGTGTTTCGACTGCCATTTTTCGCCCGATTTTACCGGCGATGAGTTCCGCAACATTGGCCTGTACGATAGTGTGCGCCTTACTGATGAGGGGCGTTATAAAATAACCCATAACGCAGCCGATTTGGGTAAATTCAAAGTACCGGGCCTGCGCAATGTGGGGGTAACTGCACCCTATATGCACAACGGTATGTTTGCTACACTGCGCGAGGTGATAGAGTATTACGACAATCCATACAAAGTGGTAACCAACCCCCTAAACATAGATACCCTCCTGCAAAAGCCTTTGGGCCTTACCGAGCAGGAAAAGGACGATTTGGAAGCGTTTTTGCACACCCTTACTGACGATAGGTTTCGCAAAAAGTAATAGCAGCGTACCTTGCACCCCTCTATGACCGATGCTTTGAAGGAAATGCTGGATGAAAAAGTGGCTTTTTACAATCGGCCACAGTTTATAGAGGCAGACCCTATATGTATACCACATTCATTCAGTAAGATACAAGACAAGGAAATATCGGGCCTGTTTGCAGCCACATTGGCCTGGGGCAACCGTACTACCATCATCAACAACTGTCGCAAGCTGATGCAATGGATGGATAATGCCCCGCACGACTTTATATTACATCACTGCGATACCGATTTGAAAAGGTTTCTATCATTTGTGCATCGCACCTTCAATGCTACCGACCTGCTGTATTTCATAGATTTTCTGCAATGGCACTACCAGCAGCACCCGTCGCTGCAAGATGCTTTTGTACCAGAAAGTGTGTATACCCATCCTACCACAGAAGAGGCTTTGGTACATTTTCAGCAATACTTCTTCCTGCGCGAGCATCCGCACCGCACGCAAAAGCATGTAGCCACCCCGGCAAAAAACTCGGCTTGCAAACGCCTTAGTATGTACCTGCGCTGGATGGTGCGGCACGACGATGCGGGCGTAGATATGGGTTTGTGGAAAAAGATAAGCCCGGCACAGCTTATATGCCCGCTCGATGTGCATGTGGCAAGGGTATCCTTCCGTTTGGGCCTTACCCAAGACACCAAAGCCAACTGGAAAACAGCCACGGCCCTTACCCATTCGCTGAGAGAGATGAACCCAACCGACCCTTCTGTATACGATTTTGCCTTATTTAGCTTGGGTGCCGAGGAGCGTTTTTAGGGATGTGCATACTGAACACATAATATATAATTATTTGTATTTCATTTAATACAGTATTCTAATTGTCACCCAATATATTATATTTGATACAAATATTGATATTTATGTTGTTATAGTCTGTGCGGTGTTTGTATTATTCTTTGTATACCTTTAGAGCTAAAAAAATTATAAATTCATGTTATCAACCATTGCAGATGTTTGTGGCATTATTGGCTTCTTTATTAGCATATTTGCAGTTAGCAAAGTGTATAACATAAAGAAAGAAATGAGAGAAAATAATAAAATATTGGTTTCTGGAAAAACCAAAATTGGTGGTGATTTTACAGGGAGAGATAAAAATGCTTAATCGTATATGCTTGGCAATGAAATTTCAGTATCAGATACCTTAATAGGGGGTAAATTTACAGGCAGAGATGATAATTCCTTAAATATAACTACGGTTGCCGTACGAAATGAATATCTCCAAGATTTGTATGAGCGATTCAATAGGGAAAAAGAAACTAATCAAGATTTATTAGAACTATGCCAAGAGTTAGATTATTATAATTCTAATATTGACGGAGATCTCATCGGCTTGGACAAGAAATTAAAAGACGGCAATAGAGAAAAAATAATTTTCTATGCAAAAAGTGCAAAAGAGAAGTTTCATAAAAAGCTAATGACAACCTCTCAATATTCTTATGTAGCGCAAGACATCAACATATGGTTACTTGCAAAAGTGAAGAGAAGTTTCATGATGGAGATTTATTCCTTGATTTGCAACGAAGAAAGTGAGGAAAAAATCAATCTTCTAATAACAGAAAGGATAATAAATCCAGTAAAATTAGAGCTGGGTATAAATCTTTTCAAATATGATGAAGAAGATATAATGGGCATGATTTTTTTCTTAACAGGCAACTGCCACTTAAAATGGTGCTAATATAATATGTTAGTATATCATCCAGCTTTCGATATTTATAATTGTGTATATAGAATACTACAATTGCTAAGTTATATGAAGCAGAGTGAAGTTGAACTTGACCGTTTGAGAATTTGGGATTTTTATTTGACCTTCCCAAATGAAGCACGAAAAATTAGCTATCCAAACTCATTGTCGGAATTAAAGCAAATATTTAAACGAAAGCCTGACAATCCTTATGAAGATTTGATTGACCCCAAGAGAATTATTGAAAGGATGAAACCATATCAGATGTCCGCATTGAAATGTATCGCATCATACGGATTAATTGACAACCATCTATTTTCAAAAAACATCGTTAGACGAACCGATAAGAGTATACCAAACGATTTACTTAGAAAATTTGATGAATTGACAGTAGAAAAAGAAAATATTTTAAAGCTAATTGTTGGTTTCAATGAATTGCCCTTGTATGGTAAAACAGGATTGAAATCACGTACTGGTTTAATCGAATTTAAATATGACCAACGATAAGCCAACACTTTTTTTAAACCGATTGATTGTTGTTAAGCATAATGGCTCCATTGCTTATGACCAAACATTTCACTTAGGCGTGAATATTATCAGGGGTGAGAATAGTTCTGGAAAGTCTACGATCGCCAATTTTATTTTTTATGTTTTAGGTGGCGACTATAATAATTGGACTAAAGAAGCATTAAAATGTAGAGATGTTATTGCAGAGGTTAAGATTAACGGTGCCGTAATAACTCTAAAAAGAAATATTGCAGAAGGTGGATTGCAACCTATGAGTGTTTTCTGGAACAATTATGAAGAATCAAAAAAAGACAGCTTGAATTGGCAGACTTATGCCTATAAGCAAAATGCAAATCAAATAAGCTTCACTAACGTTTTATTTAATGCTCTTGCCTTTCCAGAAGTTAAAGGTGCAAATGATAGCAATATCACTATGCACCAGATTTTGCGGCTTCTATATATCGACCAAGACACACCAACCCAAAGCCTATTTAGGTATGAAAGATTTGATTTGCCTTTGACAAGAGAAGCTATTTCCGAGATACTGCTTGGTATATATGATGACACTCTTTATACTCAAAGGTTAAATTATAAATCCTTCATCAAAGAAAGTGAAGAGAAGAAAAAGCAATTTGATAATTTAAACAAGGTATTAGGACAAACAGGCAATGCTTCTACAATTGCAGGAGTTCAACAGGAAATTGAAAAAGCTCGAACAGAGCTTAATGAGACAGATACTGCAATTGCAGTATTGAGAACTCAAACGATAGTACGGACTACAAAGAATACGGAAATCAATTCGGAAAAGGTGCAGTCCGATTTTACAGAAGTAAAAAATAGAATAAGAGTACTTCAAACAAAAATATACCAATACAATTTTGAAATTGCAGACTCGAAACAATTCATTTCAACACTCCAAAAGAGAATAACAGAATTAAACAATTCGCTCTTAACAAGGCAGATTTTGGGAGAGTTACCCTTAACACATTGCCCACAATGCTTAGGCGCATTAGATACCAATATAGCTGAAGGGCATTGCTCTCTCTGCAAGCAACCTTTGACCGAAGAAGAAGAACGTGCGAATGCAAAACGTCTACTTCAGGAGATGGAACTTCAAGTTAAAGAATCTCAAAGTTTATTAGAGGAAAAAGAGCGTATACTTTTAGATTATAATGGTGAGCTTCCTACTCTCATTGAAAATGCCAGAACCCTACAAAAACAATTGGATTTAGCGGTAAAAAATACTCAAACAACGAGAGATGATAGAATAGATAATTTGCTTATAGCCAAAGGAGGTATCGAAAAAAAGATAGAATATTTGACACAACAAGTCAAAGCGGTAGAATTGCTTGAACTCTTAAAAAGAGAACTTGGCGAACTTGCCTCTACGATTCAACAGTTAAGCATTGAAATTAGCCAAAAAGAAGAACTGCAAAAGAACAACTATGCAAAGGCGCTTTCAAAAATTAAGGAAATAACTTTATACATACTTCGACATGATTTAGATAGGCAAGATGAATTTAAGACAGGGCATAGGGTTGATGTAAATTTCGTTAAAGACACATTTTCATTAGACGATGAAAACAATTTTTCTGCAAGCTCAAAAACATATTTCAAGAACGCAGTATTGTTCTCTATTTTCTTTGCAAGCGCAGTATTAGATTTTTTCCGCTATCCTCGCTTCATTCTTTGTGATAATATGGAAGACAAAGGAATGGAAAAAGCCAGAACTCAGAATTTCCAAAATTTAATAGTTAAGATGTCAAATGCGCTAACTAGCGAGCATCAGATAATCTTTACTACATCTGAAATTTCAAACGAACTAAACAATACCCCATATTGTATCGGGTCAGCATACAAAAAAGTAAGTAAAACACTTGACGTATAGCTTTGCTTTGTTGACAAGCATTTCATGAGCAAACCTACATACATATACAGTCTGCTACAGTACACCCACTCACAAGTTTTGGGAGAGGTGCTCAATGTAGGTTTGCTAATATATTTCCCTGCAGATGCGCATTTGGCCTTTTTATATCCCGAGAAATTGAATAGGCTGAAACTTACTTATCCTGATGTGCCTGAGAAAACCATCAGAGCTTTTTTCAGAGCATTTGAGGAGAAAATTTCCTATTTGAATAATGCACAAGGCTTGTTGAAAGGCCTGAGCGATACAGAATCTTTTGAGAAATTTCTTCAACATGAATTTTTGTCAGATGATGCCAGTGCATTGCAGTTCGGTGCAATAAAAAGGGGTGTGCAATTTGTAGATAATTATCAGTTGGTTTGCAATCAGTTGCATCACTTGTATTTTTCGGTGTTCGACCATCAAATTTCCCATTACGACAGGGTAGACGAAAGTCAGTTGCTGTACAGATATAAATCGCTGATAAAAAACTCTGTACATAAGAAATACACGAAAGAATACGACAGATTGTTTTTCGACTATACGATTACGCCCAAAGAAGGAAAGTCCTTCAAATTTGATGTGGGTTGGAAGAATGGTTCGCTGAATCTGGTGAAACCAGTATCATTCGATGTTGCAAGACCAGAAACCATTCAGAACAAAGCCTACAAATTTTATGGTCAGTTTTTAGACCTGCAAGACTATGCCTTGCAGGAAAACATCCGATTCGATTTGCTGATAGCGAAACCAATAAATAGAGATTTGTTCAAAACTTTTGACAACGCTATTGCACTATTAAACAAGCCCCAAAGGGTAGCATTAATAGATCAGGCGGAAATAGAGGCATACTCTCATAAAACCATACAAGCTATTGGCCTTTCCGAGGACTAATACCTTTTTCTTATGGCATCTGCACCAAGTAATACGGCCTTACCGCCTTTGCGCGTGTGTTGGGATTCATAAAATCTGGTGTCAGCTCCGATACTTTGTAAAACACACCCCTGCGTAGTACGGGTAGTGGCTGTGTAGTAGCCGTACCGGCTACCGCAATTATCTGCTCTTGCCCGTTGGTGTTTACTACAGTAAATGGCCCACCCATTATTTTTTCTATACCGGCTTGCCCTGCCAGTACATATTGCCCTGCCGATAGTTGTGTTGCAAGGTCCACACTTTTTACCTGTGCACCGGCATAAAAGTGGAGCGCATTTACCGGGTCGTCTAAGTCCAGCACGCGCATTTGGGTAACATCTATGCCCTTTTGGGTAACATAACGCCCCACCGCAGAGCCTACCTGATATTGTAACAACGGATAATAGAAGAAGTTGGTAAAGAAGAAATTGACAATGATAATGGCTATGGCAGGCAACCAAAGCACTTTTGTAGCACTCTTGCCCTTCAGTGCATACCACCACCAGATGATAGCCCCAACCACCCAAAGCGACACCACCCACCAACTGGCCGGGAACACCCATGTAATGATGAGCAAGACTGCCAGCAACAGCAGAAAAGAAATAACCCCATGCGATGGTTGAATAATTTTAAGAAAGCGAGGCGAGATAGTGCCGGCTACCATTGCCGCTATAAACTGTGCCGTAATGATTGCTGCCAGCGGAAAAGCCACAAATATGTAGTGCGGCAACTGATAGGCCGAAGACCCCAATGCCAGATAGGCCAGTAAAAAGCCACCGGTGGTTACCATTTCTTGCCCAGGTGCCATGCGCAGGCGGTTGCCCACCAGCTGCACTATGCCTGTTATGAGCGCGGTTATGAATATAAATATCCAGGGCAGGAAAGACCATAACATGTTCAGCAGCAGAAAGTCCATGCCGGCACCATTGTTCCACGGGCTTTCGCCGGTAATGCGGCCAAAACTCTGCGACCAGTAAAAGAATCGCAGACCCGATACCCCGGTCATTCCATTCACCAGCTTGTTGGGTTGCATATCGAACTGCTGATACAAACCGATGCTCATGGGTACCAGCAGCAGTGCTATGACCATCAATGCCAGTATATGGCCCGGATAAAAGATGTTTTTCCACTGGCGTTGCAGCACCCATTGCGTACCGAAGCAGAATACGGGTACCATCAGTGCTATGGGGCCCTTGGTCATCATACCCAATGCCACAAATGCCGCACCGCCCGCCAACCAGCCAAGGCGGCGGCTTACAGACCACTCTTGTATGCACCACAGGGCACTTACCACACAGCTCATCAGTATGGTATCGCAGCGCACATCATTTGTCATCAGAAACATGCCCTGGCACGAAGCCAGGATGAGGGCTGCCATACGGCCTGTTTCTTCGTTATACAGCGAGCGTGCAAGACGGTAGGTAGCATATATGGCCCACAGCGCAAACAGGATGGAAGGGAGTTTGTAGCCAAAGTTGCCCACACCAAACAGGCGCATGCTACCGGCACTGAGCCAAAATAGCAGTGGCGGTTTGTCCAGATAGTCTATACCACGGTCAAAAACCTGCAACCAATTGTTGCTGTGCATCATTTCGCGGCATATCTCGGCATACTGAGAGGCATCTACATCCATCGTGTCTACACGCACGGCCGAGAAGTATATAGCTGCTATGAGCAGAAAAACCCAAAAAGGAACCTTTGGCATGGTATGTTATACAGGCTTTCGCCGGAAAAAACAGGTACTATACCGGCACACCAATACGGGTGCCATGGGCACAAGTTTTTTCGGGTACAAAAATAGTCGCAATTTTATGGCCATGCTGCAATTAAGACACTATTCGTGCGAATTGGAATTTGAGTATCCGTTTACTACCGCCAAAGGCACCAAAACGCATCAGCCCACGTTTATCGTTTCGCTGGGTTTGGGAGGTATGTATGGGTATGGCGAGGCACCGGCCATCAGTTATTACAACATTACCACGGCCGATATGGTAGCCAGTCTGGAAAGCAAGCGCACTATGATAGAGCGGTATGCACTCATAGACCCTCAGCGGTTCTGGCATTTCTTGCACCACCTTATACCCGGCCAGCATTTTCTTACGGCCGCATTGGATATTGCCGGTTGGGACCTGTTTGCTCAAATGCGGCGTATGCCTCTGTACAAATTATTGGGTTTGTCGTGGCCGCCCACAACTATCACCGATTATACAATAGGTATAGACGAACCTGCGGCCATGCTGCACAAACTACAACAGCACCCATGGCCGGTGTACAAGATAAAATGCGCCACCCCTGCCGATGTGGAAAAAGTAGCCCTGATACGAGCCAATACCAATGCCCGCCTGCGTGTAGATGCCAATGAGGGCTGGACGATAGACGATGCCCGTAAAATACTGCCCGAGCTGGCCCTGCTGGGTGTGGAACAGGTAGAGCAGCCCCTGCACCGCGATGCGTGGGAGGAGATGAAGGAGCTGAAAGCCACATCGGCCATACCATTGATAGCCGATGAAAGCTGCAAGACCGAAGACGAAGTGAAGAAATGTGCCGAAGGGTTTCATGGTATCAACATCAAGCTTACCAAGTGTGGCGGCATAACCCCTGCTATGCGTATGGTAAAAGAGGCGCGCACACTGGGCATGCGGGTAATGATGGGGTCTATGAGCGAGAGTACCGTAGGTACCGCTGCAGTAGCACATATGCTGCCCCTGCTGGATGATGCCGATGCCGACGGACCACTATTGCTGAAAGAAGACGTAGCCCAAGGACTGAAGTATGACAACGGCCAATTGCTGATAACCGGGGCACCAGGCTTGGGGATACGGTTTACGGGCAAGCGACCTGCCAATGGTTTTGGTGGGTAGTATCATTCATCTATTTGCTGCTTTCGGTTGGCCAGTACAGCCAGCAGATAAAAGCCGGTAAGCAGTATCATATAGTTGACCACAAAAAACACCCCGAACACAGAAATGCCCTCTGATGCAAACAGGGGTATACTACGCAAATGCGTGTACCGCCATGCAAACAGCAAGGTAATGGGCACAGAAAACACCAGACTGCTGATGAGGGCCCTTTTGTGGAAAAACAGGCGCAGAAACTTCATACCAATGCAATAATACGTAGCCAAATGCACTTTTGTGCCACATAGTGGGGCACAGTGGGGTATTGTGGGCTACAATTGGGTATAAGTGCCGGCTACTTGCCTATCATTTTTTTCATTTCCAGTACATCCAGCTCCAGATCGGCAAGGCGGTGGTATACTTCGGCTGGTTCGCTGAAGTCGCTGCTTATCTTCATGCGGCCATACCATACTTCTTTTACATCTTCGGGGTCTATCTCTACCGTAGGAAACTCGTGCCGGTGTACTACCGTGTCCGATTTCAGGTACAACTTGCCCCTTTCTTTCAGCCGGTTCACTACACGCTTCACTGCTACGCCACCGCTGTGTACTATTACATATACCCGGTTGTCGCGTATTTTATCCAGCGCATCTACCCATTCGCCTATTATGCGGTCGCCGTGCAGCACATTGGGTGCCATAGAAGGGCCATCTACTTCAAACATGCGGTAGGTGGCATTGCTGAGGCCCGGCAGCCTGAAGGTGGGTAACGTTTCTATAAACTCGGCATCGCCATAACCCAGCAAGTAGCCGGCGCGCGCTTTTACAGGTACATACACTACATTGTCATTACCGGCAGCATCTACCGTTATGATGCGCGGCATGCCGTTGTACTCATTTTTGGGGGCCGATGGAAAAACGGCACGCAGCATCATGTCTTTTTCGGTACTCTTGTTGTCGTCGTTTTTGTCATCTTCCAGATTTTTTGACAAAAGCTCATCTACCGTCACGCCAAAATAATTGGCAAGAGACCGTAGCGTTACCAGATTGGGTTCGCTGATGCCGGCTTCATAGTTGGCAATGGTGGTACGGCCTATACCTACCTCAGAGCTAAGCGCATCCTGCGTTTTGCTCATTTTTTTGCGAAGATGTTTAAGGTTGTTTGCAAGGAACATGATACAAAGTTAGGAATTTATTTTCCAAAAAATTTGGAAATGACAAAATAGTTGGAATATCTTTGTGTCACAAAAGATGGCAACATCATCAAAAATACAAAAAGCCAGTCACATTTTGCCAATAAGATTGTCGGAAACGAGTACATCATATAGGCAAGGGTGACAAGAAAAATAGAAACAAGTATATACCCGCACGCAAATAGACGAAACCTGAATCGCTGAAAATATAACTTAAATATCACTAACATGAACCACGAACAAAAGAAGCAAATAAAGGACGCACTGGTACGCTATGCTGCCCACTATACCAATGCCGATGCTGTAGCCAATAGTATGGATGGGGTAAGTGCTACCACAGTAGCCATGGTTACCAACTACAATTGGGATATGGTAAGCGAAGCACAATGGGGCATGCTGGCCCGCCAGGTGGGCTTTTACTGTGGCGACTGGAAATATGCCGAAACAACTGCCAGTTTGCTGCTGCGTGTATTGCTGAACGATGCCCAAAACTATGCTATGGTATATGGTGTGGCCATGGCCGCCGGTACCGGCAAAACCTTTTGCACTACACAGTATGCCCGCACCAACAATAATGTAGTGTATATAACCGGCCGCAGCACCTACAACCGTAAGACTTTTATAGCTGCCCTGTTGCAAGTTTGTGACTATACCGATATACCCGAAAGCACCCCCGACAGGCTGAAAATGGCCGCCACGCTGATAGCCGCCAAAACACAACCGCTGATAATAATAGATGAAGCACACCTGCTGAAGGACCGTGTACTGCACCTGATAGTGCTGCTGGCCGAGTACCTGAACGGGCAGGCCGGGCTGATATTGATGGGCGATAGCAGCCTGCGTACCCGAATAGTAGAAGGCGTGCGGCTGAAGAAACCCGGCTTTGACGACATATACAAGATGACCGGCAGGCGGTTTGTAACACTGGGCAATGCCGCCCCGGCCGATGTACAGGCTGTGTGCCGCGCCAATGCCGTGAACGATGAAGACACCATTGCCTACATAACCACAGAAAGCAACGGTAACCTGCACATAGCTACCAGCCTTATAACACAGATAGTGCGCACTGGTATAGCTGCCTGATAAACAAAAAACAAAACAATATACACATAAAATAGAAAGACTATGCAATACGCCACCACACATCACCAACAGGCAATGCTGGCACACAGTACCCATACTGCTTCCATTGTACCCGATGCGGTACAGTACCCGACCGAGCAAATGTGGAAAACCCCATCGCGCATGCTGCACGTAATAGCATTGGCTCTGGACATGGACCCGGAATGCTACCGCTGGAAGAAACGCGACCGTAACATTGTAGAAATGCGCTTTCTGGCGGGTATGTTGCTGCGTCGCTACTTTCCGGCACTTACCCTACAACAGATAGCCAACTATTTTGGAGGTCAGGATCATACATCGGTAATACACGGCATCAGCAAGGCACACAACCTTATATACGTACGCGACCCGGCATTTGTAAAAAAGTATAACGCTGCAATTCTATCTATATCGGCATGGCTAAAAAGAGATGTATCCGTCTACGCATAAGCAGGCAAAGAACCGAGGCACTGCGTGATGTATGCCGCGATGTGCGCCACGAGTTTGTGCCCGATACCGAACATACCGAATTGCTGATAGCCTATATGAACGATTTGGAAAACAGGCTGACCGAAATGCTGGATAGGGGGCAGGAAAACTATACCCTGTTGCTCACCGAGCCCGAGTCTATAGCCTTTTGCCAGTTGTGGAACCAAATGGATGTAACGAAACACCGCTATGCAGCACTGATAGTAGACAACTTGCTGAAAAAGATGCATAGCACTATGGCCGCCTGATGAAAAGTTGCCCACACCTGCACCATGAAAAATATACCCAAATTTTTGCCTGTGCCACATTGCGAAAAAACAATGATTGTGAACCAATATAAATCTTGACGAAATGCAACCAGACTATACCAACTACATGATGCCGGTAAACGATATGCCAAAAGCAGTACACTATGCTCGTTACCGCCCATCGCCTACCCGCCGGCAACAAAAACACGACATGCTGCTCACCTTTTTTACTTGTGCCGCCAAGCCCCGCAAGAAACAACACAGAACAGCCCCCATAAAACCATCACTCATGCGCTCGCTCGTGTCGTTTTTTGTATAGTGCCTTGCATTTCTACTCATTTGCTGCCGTGCTACATACACTGCACGGCAGCACCAAAGATGTTGCCCGTCGGCCTGTTATTATTCACAACTTATTTTCTGCTTTCGTTACGTTTACTCTATTTCACGCAAGATTTATCTGAAAATATATAATTGTGCAGGTAAATACGCCTGTTACGAACAATCTACTTTTTCAGTTATGCATTCGCAGAAATAGAATATAAACCCGATTTACAACATAAACGCTTAATTATCAGCAAAATAATTTGTGCTGAATAGTAAAACCCGTAGCTTTGTGTGGATGAATGCAAAAATAGAGGAACGTCTGGTAAAGGGCACCGATATCACTACTTATATATTAGTAGGATTCGTTGTGCTTACCGTTCTGGTTGGTTCCATCACCATTCTTTTATTCTAAGGGGTTTTACCCCTCCGGCTACCAATTACTTCCCTGGTTTTAGCAGGGCATTGTATTCTGTTGGTGAGCTGAGGATTGATACTGCTTTCGCAATTTCCTTATCGTACTGCATAGTTTGTGCCATGCGGCCACGGGCATAGTAGTAGCGCGATGCTATCTCGCTTTCCAGCACATGGCGCACCTGCTCTTTGTGTTTCAGCAGGTCTTGCTTTTTGTCGTGCGATAGTTTGTTTTTCAGAGCTTCAAATTCCGACTTGATGTTGTCGAAATATTTCTCTTCCAATGCTGTTTTTTTCAGCGAATCCAATTGAGATTCGGTAGTGGTTTTGTAAGAAAAGTCTTTGTTTTCTACCCATTTGGCAAATTCGTTGAACTCGGCCTCTGTGAGTGAAAATTTAGAAGGATCTACAATGGTTTTGTGTTTGGATGCATACTGTGTAGCATAGTCGAAGATGTAATTTTTGCTATAGAGGTTCACGGCCACAAGGCTCATGGCATCATCCTTCACTGCTACATCGGGCGTTACACCACCACCGCTTTGCACCTTGCGGCCTGCACGGGTTTTGAAGGTTTTCTTCATAGAGTCGGCAAAGGCATTTACCGTACCATCGGCATTGCGATGGGTATAATCCAATGCCTGTATACAGCGGCCACTTGGGGTATAGTAGCGGGCCACCGTCAGCTTGAGTTGCGATTTGAATCCTACTGGTCTTGTAACCTGTACCAATCCCTTGCCATAAGAGCGTTCACCTATTACCACTCCACGGTCCAAGTCTTGTATAGACCCTGCAACAATCTCTGATGCCGAAGCCGAAGATTTGTTCACCAGTACGGCCAATGGCAGCTCTTTGTTCCATGCAGGCAGGGCTGTCTTGTACTCCTTATCCATATCCGGAATTTTGTACCGGGTAGTAAGTACAGACTGGCCTTTGTCCATAAAGATGTTGCAGGTAACTATGGCTTCATCCAACAGGCCACCGGGGTTATTGCGTAGGTCCAATACCAATCCTTTCAGGTCTGGTTTTGCATTTTTCAGGCTATCAAAGGCATCGCGTACCAGCGTGCCACAATGCTGTGTAAACTGGGTGAGCCGTACATAAGCATAGCCGTTTTGTGGCCCTACAAAACCGGCATAGGGTACGCTCGATATTTCTATCTCAGCACGGGTTAGTATCCTCTCAGACACTTCTTGTGTATAGGCATCCCGTATTTTCATTTTCACCTGCGTACCCGATGAGCCCTTCAGCAACAAACCAAGGTCTTCCACGTTTTTCCCCTTCAGCGATTGTCCATCTATGCTCTCTACAAAGTCGCCGGGGTGCAAACCCGCCATTTGCGCCGGGCTGTTTTCGTACACATCGGCAATGTATATTTCATCGCCTTTGCGCTGCATGTTGGCACCAATGCCACCATACTTGCCGGTGGTCATAAATTCGTAGTCTTCTATATCGGCTTCTGTTATGAAGTTGGTGTAAGGGTCCAGCTCCATCAGCATAGCATCTACCCCGGTTTTTACCAGTTTGCCCGGCTCTATGGGGTCTACATAGTAGGTATTCAGCTCCTTAAATATATTGGTATATATATCCAGATTCTTAGATATCTCGAAATAGGGGTCGGCTGTGCGTGCCTGTATAAAAAACAGTGCAGAACCTGTAAGCAGTGCCCCGGCAAGAAACGCCCTTGCTCCCGGCATTTTATTCATGCGCTTCATTAAAAATCCATCGTTGTGGGGCAACGAATTTACGTGTTTTGCCGCCCACAAGACAAGATTGCTGCACAAATGTGGTTAAATATTGTTATAATAGTGGTAATTTGTAACCCGAAACGGGGGGTGACAGTACCTAACCTGTTATTATTCAAAATATGAGCCGGAATACTTTCGCATATATGTTTGTTATTGCCACACTTTGTGTGGTAGAAGCCAATGCGCAAAAGCCATTTTCGGAGGGTAACATCGTGTATAAAGTTGAATTGAGTACAGCCGATGGTCAGAAATACAAAGGGGCATATACCTTTCTTTTCAAAGATGGTCAGGTGCGCAAAGAGCTGGTAATGGACAATGGCTACCGCGATATAACACTTATAAATAGCAATAAGAACACACTTTATACCTTGCAGGAACGTGATGGGAAAAAGTATGCCATACAACTGAATATGGAAGACGACCTGCTGAAAAAACAGAAGCGGTTCAAAGATTTCAGGATACTGCGCGAAGAAAAGCTGGCTAAACCACAGGCAGGACAGCCGGTTTACCGTATCGTACTGATGTATAAGGATAGCACTACTACCGACATTGTATGCAACAAGGAATGGAAACCTGCCCTGCCCTACACATGGAATCGTTTTCCTGATGCGCCATTCATCCCCCTTACGTTTTCTTATAAAGAAGAGAATGGAGTAAGTATGGTATTTACTGCCGAGAAAATGGAGGCATCTCCGGTACTTACATCTATGTTCAGTATTCCGCAAGACTATAAAATAATTACTAACAAAGAATACCGCCAACTACGAAATTGACAAGTGTAGCCGAAGGTATTTGCAGTATTGGTAGGTATCAAAACCATACCAGAATGCTGGCAATATGGCTGGTACTGCTTTTTGCACCCCATTTTGCCCCGCATGTTGTAGCGCAAACTACCCCTACCGATGTACGTGTACTGAAGGAAGATCGCAATGCGAATGGTGAAACTGTACGTACCATACAGTACATGCTGAATGGGCGCAGAGTAATAGAGACGAGTGTGTTGCGCCCTGTAGCCCGCCTGAATGTGCCGCTGAAGGCCGATACGCTGGACCCACAACACTTGCTGGTGGTTATCACCAAGTCGCGTTATGTGTTGGATGTCTTTTATCGACGTGCTAAAGTGCGCTCTTATAAGGTGGTTTTTGGCCCACGCCCTATGGAGAACAAGATGATGAAGGGCGACAGACGCACACCAGAGGGTTGGTACCGGATAGACAATAAACACATCAGTGGTCGATACAACCGGTTTATGCACATAGACTATCCGAACGATTCGTCCATGATTCGGTTCGAGCTGCTGAAACGACGTGGTACCATACCTCCTAATGCCGAACCCGGCGGCGATGTGGGCATACATGGTGTATGGAAGGGAGGAGATGATATGATAGAGAACGGGGTGGGGTGGACAGATGGCTGCATAGCCCTGAAAAACAAGGATATGGACGAATTGTACAGCCTTGTGCCGGTAGGTGTTAGGGTACTTATCAGACGGTGAATGGTTCTATGTTTTGTTAAACCCTACGTAGGGGGCTGCGGAGTACTTTTTTGCCTGTATACGCCCTGCTTTTTTCGTTAAATTCGCACATAAATCTATATACAATGAATAAAGTAGTAGCAGGTGCCGATGTGGCCGTGCAGGATATACCATCGGGTGCTACCCTGATGCTGGGCGGTTTTGGCCTGTGTGGCATACCAGAGAACTGTATTGCAGCCCTTGTGAAAATGGGTGTAAACAACCTTACCTGCATATCGAACAATGCAGGGGTAGACAACTTTGGCATAGGGCTGTTGTTGCAGGGCAGGCAGGTGAAAAAGATGATATCGTCTTATGTGGGCGAAAATGCAGAATTTGAACGCCAGTTGCTGAGTGGAGAATTGGAGGTAGAACTGATACCACAGGGCACACTGGCTACCCGCTGCATGGCGGCCGGTTATGGTATGCCGGCAGTATACCTGCTGGCAGGTGTGGGCACTGAGGTAGCTGAGGGCAAAGAAACCCGCGAGTTCAATGGAAATACCTACCTGCTGGAGCATGCTTTTGATGCCGACTATGCCATTGTAAAGGCTTGGAAGGGTGACACTATGGGCAACCTGATATTTAAGGATACCGCCCGCAACTTTAACCCCATGATGGCCATGGCTGGTAAAGTTACCATTGCTGAGGTAGAAGAGTTGGTACCTGCAGGCGAGCTGGACCCTAACCATATACATGTGCCAGGTATTTATGTGCATCGCATTTTTAAGGGCGAGGTATATGAAAAACGCATAGAGCAGCGTACGGTGAGAAAGCGTACACAGGCGTAAAACCTCGCTTTAGGGCAATTAACATTATTTCAAAATACCGGTAACCACACCGGGCAATAAGAACCTTTATGGCACTGAATAAAGAACAAATAGCTGCACGAATAGCCACCGAACTGAAGGATGGCTATTATGTGAATTTGGGAATAGGCATACCAACATTGGTAGCCAACTATATACCACAGGGTGTAGATGTGGTTTTGCAAAGCGAAAATGGCTTGCTGGGTATGGGTCCGTTTCCGTGGGAGGGTGAAGAAGACCCCGACCTCATAAATGCAGGTAAACAAACCATTACCACAGTACCGGGTTCGGTATTTTTTGATAGTGCTATGAGCTTTGGCATGATACGTGCCGGCAAGGTAGACCTTACCGTGCTGGGTGCCATGGAAGTGGCTGATAATGGCGACATAGCCAACTGGAAGATACCCAACAAGATGGTGAAGGGCATGGGTGGTGCCATGGACCTTGTAGCTGCTGCCAAAAACATAATTGTAGCTATGCAGCACACCAACCCAAAGGGAGAAAGCAAATTACTGCCAGCCTGTACGTTGCCGCTTACAGGTGTGGGTTGTGTAAAAAAGGTAGTGTCTGACCTTGGCGTTTTCGACATTACACCCGAGGGCTTTAGCCTGATAGAGTATGCACCGGGTGTTACTATAGATGAGATAAAGGCTAAAACTGCAGGTCGTCTGGTTATATCGCCCAATGTGAAGGAAATGACGGTATAATTATTTCTGTTTCAAAGCATAAATAGAGAAGCCCGTTGCGATTGCAGCGGGCTTCTCTATTTATGTTATTTGGTTATGTTCAGAGCAAAGGACGATTGATGTCGAATGCTTCCAGCTCGTTGGCAACAGCTGTAAGGAAGCTGGCACCCAGAGAGCCGTCTACAATACGGTGGTCGTAGCTTAGCGACAGGTACATCATGTGGCGGATGGCAATTACATCGCCAGCCTCTGTTTCCATTACTACAGGGCGTTTTTTGATAGCACCCAGTGCAAGGATAGCCACTTGTGGTTGGTTGATGATTGGTGTACCCATCAGACTACCAAAAGTACCTACATTGGTAACAGTGAATGTGCCACCCTGTGTGTCGTCTGCCTTCAGTTTGTTATTGCGGGCAGCGTTGGCCAGATTGTTTACATCGCGTGTAAGGCCCAACAAGTTTTTGGTTTCTGCGCTCTTTATTACAGGTACAATCAGGTTGCCAGATGGCAATGCAGTAGCCATACCTATGTTGATATCTTTCTTCAGAATGATGTTGTATCCATCAAGGCTACAGTTGATCATTGGATACTTGCGGATGCAATTAACAATGGCCTCGAAGAAAATGGGAGTGAAGGTGATTTTTTCGCCATATTTCTTTTCGAATGGCGTTTTCATCTTCTCGCGCCACTTCACAATGTTGGTTACATCGGCCTCTGTGAAGCTGGTAACATGTGGCGAAGTAGCCTTGCTGCGTACCATATGGTCGGCAATGAGTTTCCTCATGCGGTCCATTTCTATGATTTCTACATTGCCACCTACTACCGATGGTGCTGCTGGTGCCGGTGCTGTTGCCACAGGTGCAGCTACTACAGGCGCAGCTACTGGTGCCTGTGCCGGTGCGGCAACTGGTGCAGGCATTGACGAGCGGTTGGCTACCCAAGCCAAAATGTCTTTCTTAGTTACACGGCCTTCGTTGCCGGTGCCGGGTATACGCTCCAGCTCGGCCATACTGATGCCTTCTTTGCCGGCAATATTCAGTACCAGGGGCGAGTAGAAACGATTGCCCACAGGCTCTGCCATGGCAACCGGTGCGGCTGGTGCGGCATGCTGTACAGGTGCTGCTGCTACAGGTGCAGGCTGGGCTGCTACTGGTTGCGGAGCGACTGCAGATGCACCACCTGCATCTATACGAGCAATAACGGCACCAACAGGTATCACGTCATTCTCCTTGCACAAGATTTCGGTAACAACGCCCGCAGCGGTTGACGGAACTTCGCTGTCTACCTTGTCGGTAGCAATATCCAGCAGGGTTTCATCCATTTTCACGGTATCGCCTGGTTTCTTGTGCCATTTCAGCACGGTGGCTTCCATTATGCTTTCACCCATTTTGGGCATTACAACGTCCACTATGGCCATAGTATATTAATGTATATTTTATGAAAACGCTGCAAAAATAATCAAATAGGGGGCATATCGGCAGTTTTCTTTTTGTTTTTTGGCTGTGGTGCCAATAAAGATGTTTTTGCTATCCTTTGTAGTGTATGCAGAGCAGTTCTTTTTCGCAAATTTCAGATGGTAATTGGTGGCCGTATGCTACTCTTGCGCCACTTTGATGAGAATGTTCTGTTACTTTGGCATACAACAGACACGTGGATAAATAGATAAGACATGCTGAAACAAAATATAAAAGTAGCTGCCGATGCCATTGTGCTGGCAGGCCCAGCCAATGAAAGAGAGATACTGGTTATAAAGCGAAGATTTCCACCTTATGAGGGTATGTGGGCTATACCCGGAGGATTTGTAGAAGACGACGAAGATTTGGAAGATGCGGCAATACGTGAGCTGAAAGAAGAAACAGGGTTGCGTGTGGCTGCTATGGAGCAGTTGTACACTTTTGGCAAACCCGGCCGCGACACCCGCGGACGCACTATAACAGTAGTGTACTATGCCCTGATAGATGAACCCCAACCAGTAAAGGGAGCCGACGATGCGGCAGAGGCAGTATGGGTGCCGATAAAAGACATTACAGCTTTGGCATTCGACCAGATGGAGATGCTGCAAATGGTGCTGAAACGCTTATAGACAACATAGATGTAAAATAACGAAGCCCACCGTACAGGTGGGCTTCGGTGTATAAAAGCGAGTGATGATTATACATTGGTAAGGAATAGCTGTGGTGCAATACCCAACAAGATGATGATGGTACAAGTAATCACCAACATCACACGGTCGCCGACTGTTACCGGAGAACTCATTTCGGGTGTGCCGGGTTTGAAGTACATGGCCATAATAACGCGGAAGTAGTAATAGACACTGATAGCAGCCATCAGCAGGGCGAATATAACCAACCACATAAGTTGTCCCTGTTGCACCACCGCCAACAATACATAGTACTTTGCCATGAAGCCACCTGTAAGTGGAATACCGGCCAAAGAGAACAAGAATATGGTGGTAACAAATGCCAGCATTGGGTCTTTCTTTGCCAGACCATTGAAACCATCATAAGTGTAGTCTTTCATTTTTACCAGTACTGCAAACAGGCCAATGGTAGCAACACTGTAGGCAACTGCGTAGATAATGATGCCCTGCCATGCAAAGCTATTAACCGCCAATACAGCAAAGAGCATGAAGCCCGCCTGCGCAATAGAAGAGTAGGCCAGCATACGTTTTACACTCTGCTGGAATACCGCAGTAACATTGCCTACCAACAGAGTAGCTGCGGTGATGACTGCCAATACCAATGTCCAGTGTGCGCTCAGGTTGTTGAATGATACATTGAACAAGCGGAGGAATGCAAAGAATGCAGCAGCCTTTACCACCGTAGACATGTAGGCTGTAAAGGGTGTGGGTGAACCATCATACACATCGGGTGTCCACATGTGCATGGGGGCAGCAGATACTTTGAATGCAAAAGCAATCATGACAAACATGATGCCTGCCAGAGCCAGCGGGTTCAACCCATCGGAATGCAGCATGGCAGCAAGGTTGCCAATCTCGAAACTGCGGGCTGCACCATACAAAAGCGCAATACCCATCAGCAGAATACCCGTAGTAAAAGAACCCATCAGGAAGTACTTCAGCGAAGCTTCGCTGCTCTTCAGGTTGCGTTTATCAGAACCGGCAAGTATGTATTGTGGTATAGACAGTATTTCTATGCCCAGGAACATCATCAGCAGATTGTTGTAAGATGATAAGAGGTACAAACCACAAAGCATAAAGAAGATGAGTGCAAAATACTCGCCCACATGTGCCCCTACTTTTCGTATTTCACCAGCCATCAGCAGTGCATACAAAAGGGTACAGCCGGTCATCAGCGTATTGAACCACGCCGAATAATGCTCTACACGCAGCATTCCGTTGAAGAATACATTTTTGCCGGGGTCTGATACCGATGTGGTAGAGAGATCCCATACGTTGATTCCGAGCAACACGGCGAAGAGCAACGTTGCGATTGTGGCAATGCTCTTTTTGTTGTTTACCATTACCGAGGCAAACATCATGATGACACCGCAAATTGTTGTAGCAATGATTGCTTTCATAACTCAAACCTCTAAGGAGGCTTTTTATTCTTGTATGCCAGGCATACAGATGGTTACAAATTTATTTTTAATACACTTTACTGAGCTATCATACTGGCTGTGAGGTCAAGCAGGGGCTTGGGGTACACACCCAGATACAATATGATGCTGATAATGATAGCGATACCGGCATATTCGTTGGCCGAGAGGTCGCGCGAGTCAGAGGTCATTTCTACTGCGTTGCCAAAGGCTACGCGTTGTACCATGTTCAGCGTGTATACGGCACCCAGTATCACACCAAGACCAGCTACCACCATAGTGCCAACCTGTGCCGCACTACCATCGCCATAGAACAAACCATTGAACAACATGAACTCGCCAACAAACCCACTGGTGAGTGGCAAGGCAATGTTGGCAAATGCAATAATAACCAGAGCAATAGCCATGCGTGGTGCGGTTATAGCCATACCACCCAGTTTGTTCATATCTCGTGTGCCCCAGCGGTCTTCTATCATGCTTACAATGAGCCACATACCGGTAATGTTGATACCGTGGTTGAACATTTGCACAATAACGCCGTGCATACCCACCACACTGTAGTTGAACATTACGGCACTCATAAGACCCATGTGCGCTATAGACGAGTAGGCAACAAGACGCTTGATGTCGGTTTGGGCCATAGCCAATACCGATGCGTATACGATGCCGATAACTGACAACATTTTTACTGTAGTACCCCAATACACTACGCCCTGTGGCAATACAGGTAGCAACCAACGCATTACGGCAAACAGGCCCATCTTCACCATCAGCGCACTCAGCATAATGGTTACCGGTGTAGGAGATTGCTCATAGGCATCGGGCTGCCATGTGTGGAAGGGGAAAATAGGCATTTTGATGGCGAATGCAATAAATACCAGCCAGAACAGCCATTGTTGTGTAGAGGCTGGTAATGAAGAACCTGCACGCACTATATCGTTCCACGAGTAGCTGCTCATACCGGGGCTTTGCAGCGACAGGTATATGAGTGCAGCCAGCAGCATCAAGCTACCGAGGAAGGTATATACAAAGAACTTGAACGTTACGGCTATACGCTTTTCGCCACCCCACTGCGAGCAAAGGAAGTAGACGGGTATGAGCGCAAGCTCCCAGAATACGTAGAACAGCAACGCATCCAGCGCAAGGAACACGCCCATAAGGCCAGCCTGAGACAAGAGCAGGAACCCTACGAAAGAGCCGGGCTTCTCTACGTCTTTGTTGAGGTTTACCAACATCACTACCATAGTAACAATGCCGGTAAGCAGACATAACATGCTGCTGAGCCCATCGCCAAGCAAGCTGAGCTGTGTACCCAACATGGGTATCCAGTCGTGCTGCCACGATACTGACTCCTTAAAATTGGTACCGCTCACCCATGCCGACAAGAGCAGGGTGATCATAGAGCTGACTACTCCCAGTGTTTTGGCACCATTCCCTTTGATGGCAAAGGACAATATGCCAGACAACAGCGGAACGAGTATTAGAAATAACAGGACCATACTGTTTTAATCAAAAAAAGTTTATTTCAAAAATCCGGTATAGCACGATTGATGAGTTTGTTGTTTCATCAACTGGTACTGCACCGGCATATCATTTATTTTACGCCAAAAAAGCTAATCATGAACAATACTATAATGCCCATAACCATAGTGAATATGTAAAACCCAACCTGACCAGACTGTAACAAGCGCAAACGCTCGCTACCCCAACGTACTGTTTTGCCCACACCGTTCACAAGGCCATCTATGCCGTCGCGCTCTGCATATTTGTCCAGCAGTGTAGACAAGCCCGCCAGTGGACGAACTATAATAGCATCGTATATTTCATCTACATACCATTTGTTCTCAAGCAGTTTGGCTAATCCAGTGCTCTCTGCAAAGTTTGGTGTTTTGGTAACAGAGTAAGCTACACCTATCATTACTACAGATACAATGACAGAAACACCCATAAGAGCCCACTCGGTAGTGTGCGACAAATGGTGCAAGCCAAAGTTGGAAACTACAGGGCTGAGGTAGGAAGCAAATGTATTGTGATGGCTCATAACCGGTGGCAAACCTACATACCCACCCACAACTGAAGCTATTGCCAATACTATAAGTGGAATAGTCATTGCTGCAGGGCTCTCGTGCAGGTGATGGTGTTGTTCTTCGGTACCGCGGAAGCTGCCGCTGAATGTAAGAAAGTAGAGACGGAACATGTAGAATGCCGTCATCATTGCGGCCAGCACACCGAATACCCAAAGTACAGGACTATAGCCGAATGCATTGGCCAGAATTTCGTCTTTAGAGAAGAACCCGGAAAGACCAGGTACACCCGATATGGCCAGACAGCCTATAAGGAAGGTAGCCTGAGTGGTGCGCATATGTTTGCCCAAACCACCCATTTTACGAATATCTTGCTCGCCACCCATAGCATGAATAACACTACCAGAACCAAGGAACAACAAGGCTTTAAAGAAGGCATGCGTCATAACGTGGAATACTGCCGTAGTATAGGCACCTACACCCAGTGCCAGGAACATAAAGCCCAGTTGGCTAACGGTAGAGTAGGCGAGTACCTTCTTGATGTCGTACTGGCGAATAGCAATGGTGGCTGCAAACAGTGCAGTAAACAAACCTATGATAGCCACAACATTCAGTACGCCGGGTGTAAGGCTATACAATGCACCGCTACGTGCTATCATATAGATACCTGCGGTAACCATGGTAGCAGCATGTATGAGTGCCGATACCGGTGTGGGACCCGCCATAGCATCTGGCAACCAAGTGTACAGGGGTATTTGCGCACTCTTACCGGTAGCACCAATAAAAAAGCAAAGTGCAATCCATGTGTTTACGGAACCAAGGTTTGGTGTAACACCTGCTTTCAGTGTGCCAAAGAAGTCTTGATAAGTAAGGGTACCATAATTGAAGATAACCAGCATCATGCCCACCAGAAAGCCGAGGTCACCAATACGGTTCATGATGAATGCTTTTTTGGCAGCATTGGTATAGTCGCGATTTTTGAACCAGAAACCAATAAGGAGGTAAGAGCAGAGACCTACACCCTCCCAACCGATGAACATAATGAGGTAGTTGGCACCCAATACCAGCAGCAACATAGAGAATACGAAGAGGTTGAGGTAGGCAAAGTAGCGAACCATACCCTCGTCGTGATGCATATAGGAGGTAGAATATACGTGTATGAGTGTACCCACGCCTGTTATTATGAGCAGGAACAAGGCCGAAAGTGCATCTACCTGAAAGGCGAACGGTATACGGAGGGTGCCTGATTGAATAAAATCGAACAGGTGAACCACTACCGGCCCGTGAAATGCGGCACTCTTCACCTCGAAGAATATGCCCAGAGACACTATGAAGGAAGCCAGAATAGCTACGGTACCTATTGCGCCACCCAGCGATTTAGGCATCGATTTCCAGAAAATACCGTTGATAAGAAACCCTATCAGCGGAAATAGCGGTATTAGATAAGCAAGGTTTGCCATACGAACCTGGCCCGCTAATGCGGACATTTATGTTTAAGAAATTAGTGTTTTAACCTGTTGAGTATATTGATATCGACCGAGTGCACCTTACGATACATCATTACAATAACGGCCAGCCCCACAGCCACCTCGGCTGCAGCTACCACCATAATGAAGAATACAAAAAGCTGCGCATTGATATCGGTATACATTTTGGAGAATGATACGAGCAACAAATTCACGGAATTGAGCATTAACTCAATACACATAAATATGATGATGGCGTTGCGCCGCATAAGCGCACCCATGATGCCTATTGAAAACAACAACAGGCTAAGGAACAGGTAATGTGTGGATTGAACCGGCATAATGTTTGTCTTTACGTGTACGCTATGTGGTTATCAATTAGTTAGCTTCATTTTCGGGTGCCGCAATTTCTTTTTTACCTATTACCACAGCACCTATCATGGCACTGAGGAACAGCACACTGCTGATCTCGAACGGTAATACATAGTCTTTGAACAGCACCTTACCCAGATTTTCTATCAAACCAATGTCTACCGGTTGTTGGTCGATAGGAACATTGGATGCATTGCGCAGGGCAGATATGAGGATAATAAAGAGTACGCCCCCCGATATAATGCCGGCAAGCTGTATGAGCTGACTCTTTTGTGGCTCTACATCGGCATTCAGGTTCATGAGCATGATAACGAACAGGAACAACACCATGATAGCACCTGCGTACACAATGATGTTGACTACTGCCAGAAACTGAGCATTCATAAGAATGTAGTGACCAGATATGGCAAAAAACGTAAGAATGAGGAACATCACACTATTCACCGGGTTGCGGCTAAGGATAACCCCAAGTGCACAACCTACGGCCATGGCCGACAAACCCCAGAATAAAAGATCGTAGAGCGACATAATTACGTAGAAGCCTTTTTTTGTGGGTGAGGAATGAGCATATCTTCTTTCTTGTATATAAAGCCTTCGCGCTTGTAGTTGGCAGGCATAACTGTCTCAGACAGATACACCGCATCTTTGGGGCAAGCTTCCTCGCAGTAGCCGCAGAAAATGCAGCGCAGCATGTTTATTTCATAGCGTGCAGCGTATTTCTCTTCGCGGTACAGGTTTTCTTCACCCGCTTTCCTTTCGGCAGCTTCCATGGTGATGGCCTCTGCAGGGCAGGCAAGGGCACACAGGCCACAGGCTGTGCAACGCTCTGCACCGTTTTCGTCGCGGTTCAGCACATGCAGGCCACGAAACACGGGGCTGAATGGACGTTTTTCCTCGGGATAGCTAACGGTAGCCTTCTTTTTGAATATGTGGCTGAGCGTAGTACCCAACCCCTTGGCAAGCGCAGGTAGGTATGCCCGCTCTGAGAGTGTAAGCGGACTTCGATCTATCTGTACTGCTCTGTTTGTTAACTTCTGCATTGGTCTTCTTTTTCAAGAATGTCAATAATCGTTTCTATCTCCGGTTGTCATTTTAGTACAGCCATTAGTTGTACCTAGTGGCAACCCACTTATTTTCTGTTATTTATGCAGTCTTGAAAACTGCAATATTGCCAGAATGCAGCATTACATCCCGGCAACAATGGTTTCCAGACTTTTGGTTAGGTGTTGCTTACTTCTGTGCCTGTATTTGTGGCGTATTTACAGAAGTTACAACTTCTACCCCGTTATTTTTTGGTTGTCCGTTGAACACCCACAATATTAGTGCACCGGTAACCACCATATTGGCCAGAGCCAATGGAATCAGTGTTTTCCAGCCCAGTTTCATCAGTTGGTCGTAACGGAAACGTGGCAACGTCCAGCGAACAAACATGAAGAAGAGTACCATGCACACAGCCTTGGTAATGAGTACCAGCATACATATGATGCTGAATACAAGTGGACCTGCGGCAGCTTTCACCTGATCCATAAACGGAAAGTTATATCCGCCAAAGAACAAGGTAATGATAATGGTAGAACTGATAAACAGATTTATGTACTCGGCAAAGAGGTAGAAGCCAAGTTTCATAGAAGAATACTCCTGATGGTAACCCATGTTCAGCTCACTTTCACACTCGGGAAGGTCGAACGGGGCACGGTTCAGCTCGGCAAAGGCACAAGTAAGGAAAATGATGAAGCCAAGCGGTTGCTTAAAGATGTTCCATGTAAACCAGTTGCCTTCCCAAAAGCCATGTTGCTGTGCTACTATTTCGCGCAGGCTCAGCGAGCCGGTCATCATTAGTAATGCAATAAGGCTAAGGCCCATAGCCAACTCGTAAGATATGGCCTGCGATGCAGCACGGATGCTACTAAGCAACGAAAATTTGTTGTTTGATGCCCAACCACCCAGCATAACACCATATACACCAAGGCTTACCACACCAAAAACAAACAGAATACCAATATTGATGTCGGCCACCTGAAATGTAATGGTACGGCCACCGGGTATTTGGTAGTCTGGAGCCCAGGGTATTACCGAACTGGTCATAAGCGCGGTAAGCATGGCCAGACACGGACCCAGTATAAATATGAAACGGGTAGAACGGTCCGGAATGATTTCTTCTTTGAAGAAAAGTTTAAGACCATCGGCAAGCGGCTGTAACAGACCCATGGGGCCTGCACGGTTAGGACCCAAGCGGTCCTGCATGATAGCAGCTACCTTACGTTCGCCCCAGGTTGCATACATGGCAATACCCAGAGAACCCATAAGGATAACCGAAATCAGGATGAGCTTTTCGATAATCAGCGCAACATCGACCTGTAATAGCAGCATACCGGCGCAAATGTAGTTTTAGTTGTTTAAAAAAAGTAGTTGTTATATCCCTATTGGTACCGGAGACAGTTATTATTTCTTGTTTTGTCCAAAATTGTTGGAATGTGCAGGACCATCAATTTTTGATAGCTCTATTTCCGGGCGGTTCACATCGCTAACGCTATGTATGTCCAATGTGTACTTTGGTTGCTTGCCTATCACCTTATCTATAAGAACCGGATTTGGCTTGCAGCCAACATTGCCTTGGTAGTGACCCTGTGCTATAACGCTGCTGCGTGGTATGCGTGATGGACCTTCAATAACCCAATCGCTGGTTTGCTTCTTGTGGAAGCGGCAGTCATTACAAATCCAATCTTCTACCTCGCCCCATTCGTTCTTACGGGCCGTAACACGGAATACCTCTTCGCCGCGCATCCACAGGCGGGCTTTGCCGCTGCACTTGGTGCATTCGCAATGAGCATCTACCGGTTTGGTGAACCACACACGGTTTTTGAAGCGGAATGTTTTATCGGTAAGCGCACCTACGGGGCATACATCTATCACGTTGCCTATGAACTCGTTGTCCAGTGCCTTGTTGAGCATGGTGCTGATTTGTGCATGGTCGCCACGCTCCAGAATACCATGTTCGCGACGTTCTGTCAGTTGGTCGGCAGTAAACACACAACGGAAACACATGATACAACGGTTCATGTGCAGCGAAATGTATGGGCCAATGTCTTCTTTCTCGAACGTGCGGCGTTTGAACTCGTAGCGGGTGGCTTCAGAACCATGTTCGTAGCTCAGGTTTTGCAGGTCGCACTCACCAGCCTGGTCGCATACGGGGCAGTCCAGCGGGTGGTTCAGCAGCAGGAACTCTACCACACCCTTGCGGGCATCAACCACTTTCTCTGAGGTAATGTTCTTCACCTCCATACCATCCATAACGGTGGTGCGGCAGCTGGCCACCAGCTTGGGCATGGGGCGCGGGTCTTTTTCAGAGCCCTTGCTCACCTCTACCAGACAGGTGCGGCACTTACCGCCGCTGTTCTTCAGCTTGCTATAGTAGCACATGGCAGGGGGCGTAACATCGCCACCTATCATACGTGCAGCATTCAGGATAGTAGTACCAGCAGGCACCTCTATGCTGATGTTGTCAATCGTTACTTTGAAATTTGGTGTTTCAGACATTTTGTTTCAATACGTTTATATCTGCGTTCCTGTTGTTTTTGTGTAAATGAGTCAGCCAGCTTTTCAGCATCCTCATTGTGGTACTATCGCAATTTAGTAATCTCTTGCACAATCGATGTAAATCTTCACTTTCGCTTGCGCAGCTATATTTCGTAAAATCTTTCAATCCTTCTAAATCTGCACGCAAATTTAGCCCATCCATGTCAACTTGTCCTTCCTCAATTACGTTCAGCACCCAACGCTCAATGGCAGGTACAAGCTGTATGATGTAGTGTTGTTTGTTTTTATGTTTTAGTAAAACAAGATTATTTGTTTTTACTATGGTTTCACATTCTTGTACATACTTCAGTTTTCTTTTGTCGCCATCAATCAGGGCCACTGCAAAGTCGTTTTTCAGTCGTTTACCTTCACTCAGTTCCTTCACTACATTATCGCAACCTTGCCTATGGTTCACCTTACGTACTGCCAGAATATTTTTTAGCAGTACCGTATCAAAATAGCATTCCGGAATAAAGTGCAAATCCATTATTCCAAATAGCTTTCAATATTGAAAAATAAGTCTACACCATATTCATATACTTCGGTTACTTCTGCTTCAGTTAATGTTTTAATAGTTGTTTCTCCGTTTTTTAGCCCCACCAAATGAATAGCCAAATCTTCGCGGGCATCTTCCAGAAAATCACTTACTACCAGAGGACTATGAGTAGCTATAAAGAACTGATTATTGCGTTCTTTATCAAATACTATGTCTTTCGTAAACTTCCGAATGTATGGCGGAAACATGTGTGCCTCAGGTTCCTCGAACAGCAATACCGAGTTTTGATTGCTCATGATTGCTGCTTTATGGAAAATGAGCCTTTGGAGCGTATCTGCCATTTGGTAGAATGGTATCAGATAGATTGCTTCGTCTTCCAAGTGTTTTAGTGCCTTCAGTGAGTTATTCCCCTGATCGATAGATAAGTTCAAGTTGTACGCCCGAAACATTTGTGATATTTCTTTCCGCAATTCTTTATGCGACTGGAGTATGTCAACAAGATTTTCGCCATGTGGATTGAACAATGTTAGACCATTAGTTTTATGGTTGTTATAATGTCCGTTATGGGGGAATTTGTATTGTTTTACAACGACAGATTCTAATCCAATAGATTTTTCCGGGATGTATTTAGTAAGATCTTCAACTCTTTTGTCGTGAAAGCGGAGGTTTGAAACAAGAAGCCATGTATTAATATTTTGCTGAAATACTTCTACACCACAATCAAGAGTAGTTTCATGCAGATATTTCAGACCTACCCTTATATTCTTATTGATGCTAGTAGAGGTTTGTTCCTGATAATTTCCGTTATGAAAAATTTCAGATGCACCATTTACTCTGCAAAGTTTAGAAAAGGACTCTGTGTAATCTTTCTGCAAATAACTCAAACCAGACATCGCCTCCAGTATCGCACTTTTGCCCACATTAGGATACCCAATGAACACATTGATTCGCTTACACCCCTCTATAGTAGCGTGGCGTATCGATTTGAAATTGCTTATTTCTATATGTTCTATGTGGTGGCTCACCTAATGTAGTTAAAAACTATGCACTTGCAGGTACGTGTATCGGGTCGGCATAATGGGCCAAACCAAAGTTGCGTGTCTGCGATTCTTCAGGATTTTTCACATGCCATTCAAACTCGTCGCGGAAGTGACGGATGGCAGCAGCCACCGGCCATGCAGCCGCATCGCCCAGCGGACAAATGGTATTGCCCTCTATCTTGCGCTGTATGTCCCACAACAGGTCTATATCGCTCATTTTACCCTTACCGTACTCTATGTTCTTTAGTATCTTATGCATCCAGCCGGTACCCTCGCGGCATGGGCTGCACTGTCCGCAGCTTTCGTGATGGTAGAAGCGGGCCAGTGTCATGGTATGGCGAACTATACATTGGCTATCGTCCAGTACAATAAAACCGCCAGACCCCATCATGGTACCGGTAGCAAAGCCACCGTCCGACAGGCTCTCGTAGTTCATGAAGCGGGTTTCGCCCTTGGCTGTTTTCAGCAGCAGGTTGGCCGGAACAATAGGTACCGATGAACCTCCCGGTATACATGCCTTTAGCTGGCGACCTTTGATGATGCCACCACAGTATTCGTCGCTGTATATAAACTCTTCTACAGAGCAGGTCATGTCTATTTCGTACACGCCTGGCTTGTTTACGTTACCACATACCGAGAGCAGCTTGGTGCCGGTAGACCGTCCTACGCCTATTTTGGCATATTCCTCACCACCCATAGAAATGATGGGCACTACGGCCGCCAGTGTCTCTACGTTGTTTACCACTGTAGGGCGCATCCACAAACCTTGTATGGCCGGGAATGGTGGTTTCATACGTGGGTTGCCACGCTTGCCTTCCAGCGACTCTATCAGTGCAGTTTCCTCGCCGCATATATAAGCACCCGCACCACGGTGTACATATATCTCGCAATCGAAACCAGAGCCAAGGATGTTTTTACCCAGCCAGCCGGCGTTTTTGGCTTCGGCTATAGCCTGCTCCAGTATGTCTGGTATCCAGGCATACTCGCCACGTATATATACATACGTAGCGTTGCTGCCCAGCGCAAAGCTGCTGATGAGCAAACCCTCAATAAACAGGTGTGGGTGAAACTCCATGAGGTAGCGGTCTTTGAAGGTGCCCGGCTCCGACTCATCGGCATTGCACACCAGGTGGCGGGGTACGCCCTCGGGTTTGGCCAAAAAGCTCCACTTCATACCTGTAGGGAAGCCCGCACCGCCACGGCCACGCAGACCGCTCTTCTTTACTTCTTCCACTATGTCGGCCGGCCCCATTTTGAAAGCCTTCTCTGCCGCGGTGTAGCCACCATGTTTCCGGTAGGTTTCGTAGTACCGAATACCTTCTATGTGGTCGTTTGCTAATAGTAGTTTGATTGCCATATGCAACCCCTTTGCAGGGTGTTTATATTTTCGTCTTTACTTTATTTTTTCTCTTTTGTCGCAGACACACTCTGCCTTGCAAACAGCACCCAACGGCCGTTTTGCCACAGCCATATTTGCAATACTTTCAGGTTGTAGATGCCGTTTTCGCCATTCAGTTTAGCCCATATATCGGCATTGCTGCGCACCTGTGCCACATTGCCTGTTATGGTAACCTCGGGCTGTGTAGTTACAATACGGTCGTAAGATATGGTGCCGTTATACAGGTCGTCAATTACCTGTTTTTTGGTTTCTATCCAACCGTTAGAGTGCCCATAAGTTATCTGGTCGCTCATCAACCTGTTGAGAGATATGCTATCTTTTTTCTCCAGCGCACGGTCCAACACCATCATAGACAGGTTCAGCGATGCACGGTCGGGTTGCTGTGCCAGCACAGGCAGGCAACATGCTACAAATAGTATAGATAAAATATACCTCATCGGTTACGGTTTTCAAAAATCATTATATAGTCTTCCAGTGGGTCGAAGAAGAAATCGTTCCAGCCGGTTTTGTGTCTTTTCATTTCGTCTTCGGTGGCAAAGCCGGTGTGCTGCACAGTTACTTCGCATCCTCCGTCCTTGCCACGCAGCGATAGCTGCACCATAGTTTCAGGGGTTTCGTCTGTCCATTCTGCCACCTTCCAGCTAAAACTCAGTTTGTTGGTGCCTGCTTCTGTTACGGTTCCAGTTGCCCAGCCATCAAACAAAGACATAACACCTCCTTCTTTTGCTTCTATGATACCCTCTTCGCCGCTCCACTTGCGTATGAGTGTTGCATCGGTTATCAGGTGCAGCACGCGTGCAGGTGGTGCCGAGAAAAAGAAGCTCATTTGCAGATCGAACGACATATTAGTTGGCCTCAGCCCCCCTCAGTTCTTCTATCAGCTGGTCTATTTTTTCCTTTGTCAGGTGCTCGCGGTAGGTTTTGCCCAACTGCATCATGGGCGCATACCCACACGCACCAAGGCACTCGGCCGGCTTTAGTGTAAAGAGACCATCGGGAGTGGTTTCGCCGGGGCCAATGCCCAGTTTCTCCTTTATGTAGTCTATTATCTCGTCGCTGCCGCTTACCATGCACGGGCCGGTATGGCATACCTCCAACAGGTGTTTGCCCACAGGCTTCATGTTGAACATGGTATAGAAGGTAGCCACCTCATACACCTCTATTGGCAATATGTTCAGCAGGCTGGCTACGTAGTCCATAACGGGTACGTCCAGCCATCCGCCAAACTCGCCCTGTGCCAGATGCAGTACCGGTATCAATGCACTTTTCTGCTTCCCTTCGGGGTAGCGAGCAATGATTTCCTGCACCTTGTTCATTTTTTCTTCTGAAAAACGAATTTCCATTTATTTACTGATTAGCCTTTTTGCTGATGCGTTATCAAAATCAATTGTGTACTGTAACCTCACTTTTTTATGCATCCAACTCTCCTGCTATCACGTTCAGGCTACTGAGGGTGATAACGGCATCGCTCAGCAGGCCGTTTTTCACAATCTCGGGGTATGCCTGATAATAGATGAAGCAAGGACGGCGGAAGTGCAAACGGTACGGGCTGCGGCCACCATCGCTTATCAGGTAGTAACCTACCTCGCCATTGCCACCCTCTACCGAATGGTAGACCTCGCCGGCAGGAGCATCTATTTCGCCCATTATCATCTTGAAGTGCCAGATGAGTGCTTCCATTTTGGTGTACACATCCTCTTTGGGCGGTACATGGTAGCGGTCTGCTTCTTTGGCATAGAAAATGTGTTTCTGTGCCGGGTCTTCTTTTTCTATCTTCTCTATCTTGTCTATGGCTTGCTGAATGATGCTGTAGCTTTCCCATATCTCGCCATTGCGCACCATAAAGCGGTCATACACATCGCCCGTAGTACCTACAGGTATCTTAAATTCGAAATCTTCGTAAGAGCTATACGGTTGCGCTACGCGTACATCGTAGTCTACACCGGCGGCACGCAGATTGGGGCCGGTAAAGCTATAGCTCAGTGCACGCTCGGCATTAATAGGGCCTGCACCTATGCAGCGATCCATAAATATGCGGTTGCGGTTCAGCAGGCCCTCAAATTCCTTCATTACCTTGGGGAACTGCGCCATAAACGCTTTCAGCTTGGTATAAAATGCATCGGAGAAATTGCGCTCGAAGCCACCCACACGACCAATGTTGGTAGTGAGACGCGAGCCACCAATTTCTTCAAACATTTCATAAATCATTTCGCGTTGCTGAAACACGTAGGTAAAGGGTGTTAGCGCACCGGTATCTACCGCAATAACCGAGTTGCACACAAGGTGGTCGGCAATGCGCGATAACTCCATCAGTAGTACCCGCATATACTCTACCCGCTTGGGCAACTTCAGCTTCAGCAGTTTTTCTATAGTCATATGCCAGCCCATATTGTTGATAGGGGCCGAGCAATAGTTCAGTCGGTCTGTAAGTGTGGTTATTTGATAGTAGGGCCTGCGTTCGGCTATTTTCTCGAAAGCACGATGAATGTAGCCAATGGTGGGTACGGTTTCCAGCACACGTTCACCATCTATCTCCATAATGTTCTGAAACACACCATGCGTGGCCGGGTGCGTAGGCCCAAGGTTCAGCGTGGTGGTTTGTTTCGTCAGCGAATCTTCGGCAAGCCGTATATGATGCTGTTGCTGTTGTTGTAGTTCCATAACCCCAAACTCCCGCAGGAGCTTTTTCCTGATTTACAAATGCTTTTTCTTAATTTCTATTCAAATAACCGGGCCACATCCAGCGAAAACCCATTCAATACTGTTGAATGTACGCTGTCTCCGGCCACCATCATTCGCGATGCTGTGTACTTGCCGCCAGTAAGTGTGTATACCAGAACGGTCTCGTCTTGTGGCGATACCACCCAATATTCCGGCACTCCGGCTTCTTCGTACACCTCATATTTATTTTTCAGCTCTTTGGCATTGTTTCCCGGCGATAGTACTTCTACTACAATGTCTGGTGCGCCTACACAGCCTTTTTCATCCAGTTTGCTGGCATCGCACACCACACACACATCGGGTTGGAGCACAGTGGTAATGTCTATGTCGCTGGCCGACTTGCGGGGCAGCCTCACATCGAAAGGGGCACTGTACACTTCGCACGGGCCACGCTGCACAAATTGCTTCAGTTCGTAAAAAATGTTGCCCGATATCTGCTGCTGCCTTCTGCTGGGTGCCGGGCTCATTTCGAATATGCGCCCACGAATCAGCTCTACCCGCTCTTCCAGTTTCCACCGGAAGTAGTCGGCATAGGTGTACGTTTTGTTCATATCCAGCTCCTGCAGCGTCACGGGTACATAGTTTTTTTATCGTCCAAACATTTCGTCGTCCTTGTCGCGGCGTGTAGGGTCTTCCATCTGGTACTCCTTACGCATCGGGAAGTAGTCCATCTCGTCCACGTTCAGTATTCTTTTCAGCTCGGGATGGCCAACAAAGTTGATACCAAAGAAGTCGTAAGTTTCACGCTCCATCCAGTTTGCACCAGAGAATACTGTTGTAGCGGTGGGCACATCGGGTGCTGCCACCGGTGCATATACCTTAAAGCGCAGCCGCACATTGTCTATAAGGTTGTGCAGGTGGTATACCACACACAGTTCCTCATTGGTTCGGTCGGGGTAATGCACGCCGGTAAGGTCGGTAAGGAAACGGAAACGCAGCGTTTCATCGTCATACAGAAACCGCATTACTTCTATATTCTTGTCGGCCGGAGCTCTGAAGCAGAGCATCCCGTATTGGTCGTCCCATTCCGAGAGTTCTTCTCCGAAACGGTCAATAAGCCTTTCTTTCAGAATTTCGTTGGTCATATTTGGCCCTGCCATTTCCCGGGGGGAAGGGGTTTTTTTGAAATTTATAATGATGCCACATTTCATCTCCTCCCCTTGGGGGAGGCCGGGTGGGGCTATTCTATACCATAGCTTGTCATCAGCTCTTTGTACACCGGGCTGGTACGGCGGCGCAGGCTCTCGTTGTGTACAAGATCCTGCAACTTCAGTATACCATCCAGTATGCCTTCTGGTCTGGGCGGGCAACCGGGTACATACACGTCTACAGGTATTACCTGGTCTATACCCTGCAGTACCGAGTAAGAATCGAATATACCTCCACTGCTGGCGCATGCACCTATGGCTATTACCCAGCGGGGCTCGGCCATTTGCAGGTACACCTGGCGCAGAATGGGGGCCATTTTTTTGGCAATGGTTCCGGCTACCAGCAGCATATCGCACTGGCGGGGCGTAAAGCCCATACGCTCAGAGCCAAAGCGCGACAGATCGTAGTTGGAACCCATGGTGGCCATAAATTCTATACCGCAGCACGATGTGGCAAACGGCAATGGCCACAGAGAATTGGCGCGGGCAAGGCCCACCACCTTGTCGAAAGACGTTGCGTGAAAGCCCTCGCCGGAATAACCGGCAGGCATTTCTACCATTTTGATGTTCGTATTGTACTGAACCGGACGAGGCATAACTCTAACCCTCCCATACCCTCTTTACGAAGGTGTTTTTTTTGTTTATCTGATACAATTCCTCTCACTGGTTACCGGCGTAGGCCGGTATTTGCTTTAGTCTTCCCAATCCAATGCACCTTTCTTTACTATGTAAAGGAAGCCGCAGAGGAAGAAAGCCACAAACAACAAAACTTCTATAAAGCCCTCCTTGCCCAAATGACGGAAATTGACCGCATATGGGTAGAAGAAAATTACTTCTACATCGAACAGTACAAAAAGGATGGCCACCAAAAAGTACTTGATACCCATGGGCTGGCGGGCATTGCCCACCGAGGGGATACCACTTTCAAAGTTGATGAGCTTGTCCTGCGTTCTGCGCTTGGGGCCCAGCATGTGTGTTGCCCCCATCATTACTACTATAAAACCTATGGCCACTACTATTTGTAGTGCAATGGGAAAATAGTTGAACGGCGTATTGGTTGCCTGCAATAGTACATTCATAAATGGTATGCTTCCTGATTGCTGAAAGTATATAATATCAAAACAGACAAAGGTAAGGTTATGATGCGAAAATACAAGTGAAACAAAGCGAACAATAAGCGTTGGCTATGCACACATAGCATCACTTACCCGGCCCTGCCAGAGAGAAAAACTTCCATGTCTTTGTGCTCTCGTACAAGTGGGCCAGGGGCCCGCCCGATTTGCTAACTGTTGAGGCACCCATGGGCATACTGTTCATACCGCCACCAGCCATGCCACCCTGCCGGCCCATGTTGTTGTTCATGGGCATAGAGCTGTTGTCTCCCTTGGTGCTTGGTGCCTTAAAGCCTTTTATAGCGTAGCATACACTAATGGCCCTTCCTGCTGCATTTGCGGTAATGTTGTGGCCATAAAGGGCCTTCATAGGTATCACAGCTTCCCATACCAGTTGCTTATACTCGTCTACAGCGGCCTTGATACGTATGCCGCAGGGGGCCTCCTGAGAAATCATATAGCCGCCGCTGCAAGTACCAAAGCCTTCCAGCGCATATTGATTGGCACCATCAAGGCTTTTTTTCAGCTTTTGCTCAAACTGTCGGCTCAGTGTGGGTGAGCCACTATTCTGAGCCTCGCTTTGTGCAAACAGTTCGGCAAGATCGTCGGTGTTTTGCAACGGATAGTTGATAGCAAACGTAGCATCTTTGCGCCCACCCGTGTCTATTGCTACCGACATACCCTGTTTCAGCATTTTTATTTGCGTCAGCGGGTCGCCTGTTTGGATGGTGATGTACAGGTTTTCGGCATCGTTAGATGTAGCATAGGCTATTTTTGCTTTTGCATCATAGTTGGGGTAGGGCGATGGCCAGTCGGTACAGTCTCCATCTATCTTTATGGGCTCTGCTTGCCATGTGCCTGCTACGGCACTGCCAGATTTGCCTCCATTTTTGGCACTACCGCACGATGCCATTATAGCCAGCGCACACAATAGCCAAGCATCTTGCTTCCTCATAATGTTCATACATGCAAAATAAGGGTAGCCGTTGTTTATTTGGCGCATTTTGTACAAAAATATAAACCACCCTATGGGTAGGCACCCTTTACAGAAATTGGTGGGTACTGAACATCAGCGAATCACATAGTTTGGCATAATTTATATGATAAAATGACATGACAGCCCAACTATCCCTCTCATTATGATGTCTTTATAGGCATAGATACCCCAGTGGTTAATAACTATTACAGTTCTATAATCGGATACCCAAACAAAAAAAACACCTTAACAGTCTCTTTTTGCATCAAAATCGTTATTCTATGAAAAAGTTGTACGCTTCATTGCGTTTGTTGGCCTTCTCTATGTTGCTGATGCCGCTGGCAGGCAAGGCACAAATTGTTGTAACCCCATCGGCAACAGCTACCGCACTTATGAACAAATTGCTGGGCCCCGGGGTAATAGGTATGAATGCTGTGCTCACTTGTCCGCCTACGGCAGAAGGTACATTTACCAATACGGTTACATCGCCTGCTGTCTTTAACGAGGGAGTAGTGCTTACCAGTGGTTTGGCTACCGATGCCGCCGGGCCCGGTGGTTTTTTTGCTTCGGTCGACAATGGTGCCCCCGGTCATCCTATGCTTACAACGCTGGCAGGTAGTACTACTTTCAATGCCTGTCTGCTCGATTTCGATTTTATGCCTGCGGGTGATACTATTCGGTTCAACTATATTTTTGGGTCAGAAGAGTACCCAAGCTATTCCTGCTCGCCCTACAACGACCCTTTTGGCTTCTTTATCTCTGGCCCCGGTTATGCTACGCCAACCAACATTGCCATGGTACCAGGCACCACTATTCCTGTATGCATCAATAGTATCAATTGTGGGGCTTCGGCGGGTTGGCCATTATCTACATGTACAGCATTAGGCCTCGGCTCGCCATTTTGCACCTACTATGTAAACAATGTTACCGGCACCCTTATTACTTACGATGGCCTTACCACCGGGTTGCAGGCTGTGGCCCGAGTGATACCCTGCGATACCTTTCACCTGAAAATAGGTGTGTCAGATGCGAATGATGGTATCTACGACTCGGGGGTGTTTTTGGAGGCCGGCAGCCTTTCATCTACCTCTATTTCTGTAAACCCTATCGGGATGAATCCGCTTGATACTGCCACTGGCCAGTATTGTGTACGGGGTTGTTTGCCGGGCAAGTTTGTTTTTCGCCGCAGTGGTAGCCTTACCAACCCATTCACTATAAAATTCATAGTTGGTGGCAGTGCTGTAAATGGCTACGACTATACATGGATAACCGACAGTGTAGTGATACCCGCAGGTGCCACAGACCAGGATTTGCTGATACATGGCCTTGTAGTACCGCCCACAGGCCCCAAGGTGGTGAAGTTGCTGATATTGGCACCTTACAGTTGTGGCGGTGTACCTACCGTTATAGATAGTGCCATGCTCACTATTCTCGATTCTTTCAGACTCAATATCATCACACCAGACACCGCTATTTGCCAGGGGCAGTATGTAACCATTGCCGCCACCGGCGATACATTACTCACCTATTCGTGGACACCCACTACCACCCTTAGTACCTCTACCATTATAGGGCCGGTGATAGCTACACCTACCGTTACCACCACGTATTCGGTTACAGGTACGTTTCCGGGTTGTAGCCCCTCGCGCGACAGAATTACCATAACTGTATATGAGCGGCCGGTGCTCAATGCCGGCCCCGATGTGCAGATAACCTGCCAGGGTACACCACTACAGCTACAGGTTACCGCAACACCCATGGGTATACCCTACACCTATTCGTGGAACCCGGCAACATACCTCAACAATCCATCAATAGCCAACCCTATATTCACCCCCGGCGACAGCATAGACCGCTGGCAGTATGTGACTGTGAGTGCGCCCGTGCCCGGTTGCAGTGCTACCGATACCATCTTCCTGCATGTACTGCCCAACGATTTCCAACTGTTGAGTTTGGACACTATTGTTTGCTATCCTCCCGGTAGTTACCAGATTCGTGGCATAGGCGATACCGAGTTTTCCTACACATGGGATGGTTCTGCGGGCAATACATCAATCTCGGACCCCAATATTTTTCTGCCCGTTGTATCACCACCATATCCGCCGGCCGAGGTGATATATACGGTAACTGCACACTACCCTGGTTGCCCCGATGTATCGCATACCATAAAGTACACCACTTGGAACCCACGAGTGAACATACTGACGGGCGACACCACTGTATGCATAGGGGTGCCAATGCCACTAAATGTAATGTATACCCCCGGCGATCTTGCCTATACACATACATGGACCCCCACAGACCACCTTTTGGGTGCCGATACCAGTCTATCGCCAAGCTTCTTTACTATGGTGCCAGGCGTATATAAGTACAAGGTAATGGTGCAAACCGCCCTGCCTACCTGCACATGGGAAGACAGCCTGTCTATTACCGTAGCACCACCGGTAAAGATTGCTATAGAACCCGGTAATTCGGTAATACCCTATGGTTCCGAGATTCAGCTAACAGCAATCAGGTTGAGCCCCGATTACCTGCTGTATACATGGACACCTAACGATGGTACGCTCACCAATAACAACATCAACAATCCTATAGCACGCCCACTGGCTACTACCACCTACAAGGTATATGGTATGAATACATGGGGCTGTGTAGACTCGGCCAGTGTAGAAATAGGTGTAGATATAGATATGACCGAGTTTGTGCCTACGGCATTTACCCCCAACGGAGATGGGCTAAACGATATCTTCCGAATCAGAGGCATCAGTTACCAAACCATTGTAGACTTTAAGGTATACAATCGTTGGGGCGAGGTGGTGTATCATCACAAAACCGGCGAGCGGCAGGGGTGGGATGGTACCTACAACAACAAACCGGCAGAGATGGGAGTATATCACTACGTGGTAATACTGGGTAAACCCGGCGAGCCCGAGAAAATATACAAGGGTGATGTGACGCTGATACGGTAGAATAGCTGTTTGTTATAGTAACCGCAAGAAAAAGCAGGTTGGCACACGTCAACCTGCTTTTTCTTTTTTTGTGCTATCTCATTGTATTTCTGTTAGTTGTGAAAATATTTGATGTAAATACACGTTTTTGTAAAAAAAATAATGCATCGTGTTTTTTGAATTTTACCCAGTAGTTAATAAATTCGATTAAAATTGTGTTAAAACAACTGTTTGAAGACAATAAATAGCTTGTGGGTGTAAAAATTAGGTTAACCCAAAAATTATTTTTCTAAAAACAAACTTTTGGCACAGTTTGTGTGTCTGTTATATATGATTGTTCACCTGAAAAACTTGTTTTATGATTTTCACAAGAGTACGTAAGTATCCGCTCCCGCTTACAAAAGAGGCATTCATGAACCGCCTTGCAGGAAAGCACATCAAAATTCACGACCTCGACTTTGAGGTGTACGACCAGGAGACACTATTAAAAATTGCCCCCCACACTGAATACCTTGATGAAATAAAAACATTGCCCATTACCGATGTAGACGTTGTTACAGAGGGGAATCAGAACAAAGTAGTACTCACCTCTAAAATAAGGGTGATAGACTACGGAGGTCCGCTACTCATTATGTTGTTTTGCGCTTTTTTGTTTGCTGCAGCACTCGTCCTCTTTCTTCTAGGTGGCGAGCCACACATCACCTATCTGCTTTTTGGTGCCAGTTTTCTGGTATTTGGTGCATTTTGGGTGCGCATGCAGCGAGGCTACTTCGATTATGTACGCAAGTTGGAAAACTTTGTAAAAACACAGGTACAAGTATCCTGAATAACATTTCTCATTGTCCTCCCGTTGCAAAGATGTACAGTTTTGCAGAACCTTACCCCGCAATAATAGTTGAGCGTTTTTATTCGGGCAAAAAGCCACCACATGTTGGTGGCTTTTTTATGGTAGGGCTATTACATAGAGTCTGTAAGGGCCATATTCTTGTTTCATTACAATTTTCTGGTTGCCGGTTTGTAATGGCTTATTTATTGGTGCTACTACCGACATATAATCAAAATGATGGCTGGTAAGAAACGCATGATTGACATTGACGAATGAGTCAATATTATCCAGAATATCCAACTCCAGAGACATTGAAGGCAAATTGGCCTGAACAAGGAAAAACTGGGTAGTAGACTTAGTAATCAGCAAATTGCCGGAAGGGTAACCGGCTGTGAGGTCTTTGCCCAGTTTTTCCAATTGCTTCATGTCTTCTGTTTCAGAGTGTATCTGAAACCCACTGATAATATCTTTTCGTTTAACGATGCCGCTTTTATGGTAGTATTTGATAGTATTGGGTATGGCTAATGCCGAAAAGCCAACCGATACTACAAAGAACATAATCATAGGTATTCTATAGGCATTTTTGCCATAAAGTATAGCTGTGGCATAGATGGGCATTAGTAGCAACATCATGGGCAAGAACAGACGGTCTTCGGCATATACCTCGGACTGACGCACTATAGCTGCAGAAAAGAAGAGTAGATAAAAGAGCGCGACAGATATTGCCAACCATGTAAAGAGCGACTTTTTATGCACAATTGTATAATTGTAAATTGCCCACAACAATGGAATTAGAATGAGTATGCTGGCAATAATACCCTGCCAGGTAAAGTCTGTAAGGAAGGCAAAGTAGCTATTCTTGGGAGATGGTATTCGAAATAGAAACGCATCGAATGTGAACAATGACCCTAAAGACTGAACGGCTGGCTTAATGACAATATTCAGCAATTTAAGTGGGGTTAACTGTAATGTTGTAGCATGGTCTTTAGGATCAAAAGGTATTCGACTTCGGGCATATAACGAAAAATGAAAAATAAGTGCCGATGTAGCCCCTACAATACCCGGTAGGCTGATTCTGACAAGCTTGCCAAAGAAACTACCAGTGCTACGGTCTTTCCATATGCTAATGAAGTAATAGATGAAATAAAAAACTGACGATGAAATAACGAACAACAGAAAACTGTTCTTTGCAAAAAGCCCTGACAAGCAGCATAAAAAAAGTAGTAAAAGGATATATGTACGGGTGCTGGTGCGTGTTGCTGCATGATACTTCTCTTGTAGTAGTATAGTATATACCGCAAATACAATGAGGAACACATCGGCAGTGGCCATTTTCAATATCAGGCCATTGAAAAATCGCTGGGCAACAAGCATAAATATGGAGAAAACAATAACTGCTTTGCCAAAACCGAAATGACGAAGAAGGTAGTAATACCCCACCAATCCTGTTGCCAGAAATATAATATTGGTAACAATAAGGCCAATGGAAAGGTTTGTATGCAGCAACTGTGCAATAAGCCAAGTGTACACGTATTGACCCGGAGCCCAATAAGATAGAATCTCGGGCTGAATACGATAATTAGCACCTATGTAAAATACCTGATGAAAACCCAGTCCGTTCAGGTAGTTGTTCAGCGAAAAAACGCCTTCCATCAAGTCGCAATCTACCCATGGTTTGTACCAAAGCACCACACCCAGATATATGACCAGTGCCAAAATGGTAAGTACTGAAGCAAACTTAACAATTATATTGTTTGCATATTTATTGTCCGGAGTCATTATAAGTTTATTGTCTGCTGTTGTTATTTGTTATTCAACTGCCTTTTAATATTCCATGGCCAAAAAATATGACCGGTAATCAAGCCGCTGGCCTGTTTGCGCTCTACAAAGTGAAACAACAACATGGCACAAAGAAGGGCTACAGGTATCCCTATTCCTCTTGTTAGTACCCCATATAGTATTGTTCGGTCTGGTAATACTAATGAACAAATGTAGTCAACTAAATAGAATACAGAAAAGTGAACGAGGAACAACGAATATGAACGTTCTCCTAACCATATCATGAGTGGACCATCAAACAATTTTTGAATGCGGGTACTATTGAATGCAAAAACAATAATGCCGGCATAGAGAAAGCTATACCCCGAATTGATCATGGGACCATAATTGCCAGCCACAAATATGAGTATTATGCCAAATATGGATAATATTCGTGCGGCTACTACATTCATGTCGTACTTGGCCATAAATATGCCAAGGAGGAATGATACCGGCGCATCCAGTATGCGCATCATGTTCATGGGGGTTCCATCAGTTTTGTATACTTCCGGATAATGATTGGATACATATTGCTGTACCCAATACGAAAGTGCCAAAGCGGCCAACAACACCGAAAACACACGAACATAACTCAATGGTCTTTGTTTTATGAAAAACAAGACAAATATGGGTACCAGGAAATAGAAAATTACTTCAATTTGCAAGCTCCACCACGCCAGATTGTAATATATACCCGCATAGTTGATAATGGGAGCCTGACGTAGCAACTCTCGCCACGAAATAGATGTCCATTGCCACAATTGTAAGTTGGAGTAGTATGTTTGTGGGCCCAGTTTAATGACAACAGCAACCAGATAACCAAATAGTAGCGCGACAAAAAATGGTGGATATATTCGTCGGATGCGACGGTAGAAGTATTGTCCGGTATCAAACTGTCGCTGCCCACGCAGATACGGTCTTAATAGAACGACACCACTGAGTACAAAGAACAGCACAACCCCCGACTGTGTAAAGTATACAGAAAATGTGGCCAGCTTTGGCCAGCCATGTGCCAGAAAAAAACGTGCTACGGCTGATGTAACTGAATGGTGTAATACAATAAGAAATGAAGCAATGCCACGAATGCCATCCAGAAAGTGAAACCGCTCTTTTTTATCTTGCTTTAGAATAGACATGCCAGTTTGTTGGAAAAAATGGGAAGTAGTACTGCGTAAAAGTAAACAAATTATACCGTCACCGTATGCGTACTATTACTAACAGTAGGGTATAAGCGGTCCCTTACCCGTAGCATGGGCTGCTCTACCGTGTAGTGTAGTAGTTGCGAGAAAAGACATACTACCAACATGTACAAGCCATAGAACAACAGCTGAACGGGAAGGCTGGTAAAATGAACCCTGCTGAAGGGAAATATAAAAAATATATACTGATGTGTAAGGTATGCCGAATATGATATGCGTGCAATGAATGTACATACCTTCAACACAAGCCCCGACTGATTGCTGCGGTATGCAACAGCAGTAGGCAGGTATAGAGCCATTACTAAGGGCAACAGCGTGTACACCAGAACCGTGTTAAACGGTATATATAGCCAATGGTGTATGTGTGCACCACCAGGTTCCAGATAGTACATTAACACAGCCAGTATAATGGTGCCCGCTACTGCAATAGCAAATAGCTGCTGCTTGTACCTTTGAATATGGGGTTTGTAATAGATACCCCACGCAATAAGTACGCCATATAGTGGCGCATCTAGTCTTGTTATCACCATTTTGCGTATGCCATTGTCAAAGTCGGTACCATATGGCAGCAAAAAAGAATTGACCACGCGCAGGCAAAATGTTGCAACAAAGAATACGAGCAAACAGCAAAGTAGCCAACTTGGTTTAGTGAAGTGTCTTTTATTCCTACTCACAATCCATATGAAAACAGGCAGTGTAATGTAGAACCATTCTTCTACCGAAAGGCTCCATGCCACGGTATAAAAACCGGGATGGGGTGTAACCATGTTTTGCAGAAATACATAGTACAGCATCACTTTCCATGTAAGCTGTTTTTTATACACAAATAACCAAACGGGTATCAATAATGTTACCATTACCCAATAGGCTGGCAGGGTGCGCAACCAGCGGCGCACCACAAATTGTTTCAGTTGGGCAAATGAGAATTGTCCGTTTGTGGCAATGTCTTTTATCAGCAGGGTGCCTATCAGATAACCACTGAGCACAAAAAACAACTCTACACCCAATACTGCTGGTACCCATGTTCGCCCTTTGGGCAATAGTATGGTAGCATTATGGCTGGCTGTGCCGGCAGCGGCTGGCCAAAGCATATGCATAAAGTAGTCTGCTGTTACCGGCACATTGCCTGTACGCCACATGCCCGATGTGTGCGACAACACTACAAGCACAATGGCTATAGCCCGTATAATGTCGGGCCCCGGCAGACGATGGCTATGGTCGTTCAGCAACATTTGGTGGTGGAGATACTGTCAAAGATACTTGCTTTAACTAATGGCCCATATGCCAAAAGCCTTTGCACAGGCAAAGGCTTTTGGCATCATATATTCACAGTGTATTATTTTAAAGATGACATTTTTACCACATCGTACTTCACCTGGTCATTGCCCAGTTGCACCAGCAAAACGCTCTGAGGTACTCCGGCAGGTAGCTGCACATCTACTTTGTTGTAGCCCATGGTGGCTTTTACCGGTTGTGTATACACCAGCTTGCCCGTTATGTCGGTAATGGTAAGATCCATGTCCCGGTCGGCTTCGGCCGCAAATTTCAGTTGAAATTTGCCATCGGCTGTTGGGTTGGGGAAAACGGAAAGATTCTTGGCTACAAGGCCCTTTACGGCCTGTACAACAGTGGGCGAAAAGGCCTGCTCGTCGGCAAAAAAGTTGAGATCTGTAGCAACACCATTCATCTCGAAGGTATATACCACCGCGGTAACATCTTTCGGGTCGAAGGCTGTTTTGAGGCTGGGAGAGGTAAAGTCTTCAAAACTTATCTGATGGGTAGCACCGGCAGGGTTCAGTTGTATGGTAGTCTGGTATTGCTCGGCAAATTTTGTAACAGACTTTTTAATGAGCCTGATAATCATTTTACCTGTACCCTTTGCATACAGTTTGTAAGAGTGGTAGGCCGTCATATCGGCAGCGTCTTGTCCGGCTTTCAAAAACTTGTATATGGAAACATAATCGTTGGTAAAGGCATTTACCTGTACACTACGGTACAGTGGAAACTCCTCGTCGTTATACACACGATTTTTGTTGTTGTTCGGCTTAAAATTGATTTGTGTGGTATATGTTTTGTCTATATCCACACTCCAGCCACCATCGGCAAGGTATACGTCATCTACCAGCTTATCGTCTACGTACAGGTGTCCTTCATACTCGTAGCCATCGTATATGGGTATGCTGAAGTGATTATCGGCACCAGCTGCCAAATTGAATGGAATAATGAGCGAGTCTTCATTGGCTACTTCGTTCAGCTTCTGAATAAATACAAATTTGGCGTTGTTAGACGCAGTAGCCGCTACAAAATGTACATTCAGATATTCTTTGTTACGCACGCCCTTGGCCATGTAGGTGGTGGGTGGTGCAAAGTTGGGCTCGGCCTGCTCAATGGGCATTTCAGCCTTTATCTGGTTCACAATATCGGTAGTCAGTTTGTACAGGTTGTCGGGGTTGGTTGCCCATACCTGAAAGTTGAATACAGAATCGTCTCCTGTGTATTCCGATATGAGCCATTTTGCCTGCAATTTATATGTGCCCCTCCCTGCCGATTTGCCAACGGCAAACGTAATAGAATGTTCTACGTGTCCATCGGCCTGCTTCAGTGCAAATGCTACAAAGTTGTAGCCACCAATGTTTACCACATTTGTACTCACCAGCTCGGCACCACGAAAGCGATCGCAAATAGACTTGGTATGGTTATAGGCCTTGCCTTCGGTAGTTATGCCCAACACTACAGCGCGGGCTACATCATTTTTTGTATAGTCTACCGAAAATGCATCTACGGCACGGGTAATGGTCTTCAGCTCGTCGGGCGAGGTGATGCGGGGTGTAGTTGTTGCATCCAGATTGGCCGGAATAAACCGTTGCAGTGTGCTGGCATTTTGCGTGCCTTTGGCAGCAAGCTCCAGCTTGCCGGGTTTTACAAACAGTGGTAGTGCCGCATAGTTGGGTTGGGGGGGTACACTGTTTTTTATTTTCATGTATTCTCTACGGCTTATCAGGTCGCCCATGCTTTCGCTTTCCAGGCCACCACCACTACCGCCGCCTACTCCATCACTTTCTACCACCACTATTTTGCTGGTAGGTACGGTACAGCCGGCATTGCCCACTACTGTTTGGGTAACTGTATACACGCCCGCAGCAGTATATGTGTGGCTTGGGTTGGCTGCTGTAGATGTGCTGCCATCACCAAACGTCCATGTATACAGGTTGCCAAAAGAGGGGGTGGTGCTGGTATAGACAAAGTTGTTGCCGGTAAGGTTTTGAACAGAGTCGTTGATGGTGAAACCATGCGGAGGATTGCCCAGTACATTTACAGTACGGGTAAAGGAGTCTATGCCACCGGGGCCTGTGGCGCGCAGCTTCACTATATAGGTGCCTGTAGCAGTATATGTTTTTGTGGGGTTGGTAACGGTAGATGTGCTACCATCGCCAAACGTCCATACATAACTCATTGTAGGCGAGCCTGTTGATGTATTGGTGAATACAAACGAGTTGCAAACAAGACACTGATTGTTGCCATTTACGGTAAAGTTGGCATCGGTAGGCGTGGTGCCACCACAGCCACCTATAGATGGGGCATATATAGCATAGTGGTTTTCGCCACCACCCTGATAGTACGATTTAGCAATAATTTGGCCTTCTATGTTGGCCATGTTGGCAGTTTTGGTAATGTCGGCAAATGGCGCAAATACTGTTCCTTCAACTGCACCGTAGCCAGCTATATTCAGCGAAGTGGTGTTGTAGAAATTATACAGTACATATGGGCATTGTGCAAACGGTACACCGTTGATGTTGGGCACACTCCATGTAAAAGCACCCGCCGCATTCACATTTACTACCAGATATTTGGAAGCAGTGGGTTGTGTAAGAAATGTGAGCTCGGACATGGCATTGAAGTCGGCCCCGGAAATATTAAGCACATTAAGGCCGGGGTTCAATTGTATTTTCACCTGCGATGGTAAGCCAGTATGGGGTATCACAGTACCGCCAGAATTGGTAAGAAGCGCATTGTCGGCCAAGTCTTTCATAGACAAAGCGCAAGAACGCATATTGGCAAATGCGGTAGCAAAATCAATGACATTGGCCTGGCACACCGGATTGCTGGACGCACTGACACCTAAAGTGGAGGAGCTGGCCTGTAGGTTGATGCGCGGGCTGGCATCGTAACTACTGCCGGGCGTAATGCGTATGGGCGGGTACGCCCCGTTAGGGTCTTGGTACCAAACTGTAGAGCCGGTACAGTCGCCTATTTTTACATAGCCATTCGAGTTTACCTGAAGCGAGCCGCTAATGTATTGAACACGGCCACCAACAACGAGAGAAACGTTTTTGCCGCCCACCTGAAATGTGCCTACGCTGTGTATAGATACCTGATAGCCACCATCTACCAACAGATTGCCACCACAAGCCACGGGACCCTCAGTCTCATTATTTACGAGGCGTGCGTTACCTTCCAGAAATACATTGAAGCCCAAGGCCGGTGCGGTAGGGCTCTGAGCCATAGTCTGATGCACAGACAACATTGCCGACAGACAGAGGACCGAAAAACGTAAAACAAATCTCATACACAATACATTTTCTCTTTGGGTATATTTTTTTCTTCTTTTTTTGAAGAAAAAAACATCTACAAAGCTACATGAAATGCCAATATTGCGATACACGACATGTGTTGCTAACATCTAAATAACTATTGCATGACAACCCCCAAACAGTACCCTCAACAAGCGTATGCCGATGCCGATAGTAAAATTGTGTACTTTTTATGTACGTTTGGCATTGGTAAACAGTAAAAGAGCAAGCGTATTTATGTTGCATTGTTTACCAGACTTCCAGCAAATATAGAAATACACAATGCATATGATTCAGAACAGCCTGATTGGCAAAATAGCCCTTGTTGGGGGCAGTACACAGGGAATAGGGCTTGCATCGGCACAAGCGTTGGCCAGCATGGGGGCTACTTGTTTTCTGCTGTCGCGCAATGAAGAAAAGCTGAAAGCAGCGGTAGCTTCCTTGAGTACAGATGCAGGTCAACAACACGGCTATCTGGTGGCCGACTATGCCACCCCCGATACGGTAAGTGCAGCTATTACGAAATTTGTGGCGCAGCACGAGGTGCACATCCTCATCAACAATACCGGTGGGCCGGCAGGTGGGCCTATTACTGATGCGGCCACTGCCGACTTCCTCAATGCTTTCAACCAGCATCTGATATGCAACCACATACTGGCCACAGCAGCAATACCTGCCATGAAGGCGGCTGGTTACGGGCGCATCATCAACATTGTTTCTACTTCTGTCAAGATTCCGCTTAGCGGTTTGGGAGTATCAAATACCATACGAGGTGCAGTAGCCTCGTGGGCCAAGACAATGGCCAACGAACTGGGCCGTTATGGCATAACGGTGAACAATGTGTTACCCGGTGCTACAGCTACCGAAAGGCTATCGGCAATAGTAGGTAACAAGTCGGCAAAGGAGGGCAAAACCCGCGAGGAAACAGAGCAGGAGATGCTGGCAGAAATACCGGCACGCCGCTTTGCAACACCTGCCGATATAGCCGCAGTGGTGGCATTTTTAGCCTCACCATCAGCCAGTTACGTCAACGGAACGTCAATTCCTGTAGACGGGGGCAGAACTGGCAGCTTATAAAAAATGCCAGATTCAGCGTTTTTTTGTATTGTTGTAGTTGTAGCAGGGTATTGAGGTAGGAATGTGCTTTTATATAACCATGCAGCAACTGTTTATGTGGCAAAGGTGACGCAACGCAGAAAAATGTATTTGCACTTTCGGTAAAATAATTTTCGAAAAAAGGAATACCCTTATAAATTGCACCTCTAAATTGTGACTTGTATGTGGGTAACATGACTAAATGAGTAAAAAAAGGCGGTTTTTTCGTGACAAAAACATGACATTATGATAAAAAAATTTCATAAAAATCGGCTGAAACCCGCGCCAGGCTTGAAAAACATTTTTTCGAAAATGTGTATGCTATTTGCAGATTGTGTTGTAGTTTTGCCACGCTTTTATATAAAGGAAAGTTAATTTTCAATATTTATTCCAGTGCCAGAATCAATAAAGCCAATGTTCAGAAGATGCTACCTTAGCGTACTATCGGTTTTAGTAGTATTGCTGTTAAGCAACATTTCCGCCATAGCCGCTCCCGATGGGAAAGCGCTCTTTATGTCGAACTGTGCATCATGCCACAACCCGATTAAGAAGTCGACCGGACCTGCGTTGCAGAATATTCGTGGAAGCTTGCCCGGTGGCGATTGGGTGTACAAATGGGTACGCAACTCAGCCGCACTTATTGCCTCTGGCGATGCTGAGGCGGTACGTGTGTACAACGAGTACAACAAAACAGCAATGACGGCATTTCCTCAACTGTCTACCGAGGAGATTGATGCCATCTTCAAATATGTAGACGAGTACAAACCACCAACAACCACACCTGCACCGGGTAACGATACTGTTGGTAGCAAGTCTGCCGAGAGCAACGGTTGGTTGTATACCGTTATCACACTGTCATTGCTGGTGCTGGTGCTTATCCTTTGGAAAGCCAACAATGCACTGCGTCGTGCTGCCAACGAAAAGCAGGGTGTACCTAACGAAAAAGAAATTCCGCTGTACCGCAGCAAGCTGGTAATAGCTGTTACTGCTATCCTCGCATTCATATTTGCCGGTTACTGGATAGTGAATGGTGCTATCAACGAAGGTCGTCAGCAAAACTACCAACCACTGCAACCATTGTACTACTCGCACAAAGTGCATGCTGGCATCAACCAAATCAACTGTTTGTACTGCCACGCCGGTGCCGAGAAGAGCCGTCAGGCAATGATACCATCGTCTAACGTGTGTATGAACTGTCACAAGCAGATAAACGAGTATACTGGTGCAGAAGCTCATCCACTGGTAACTGCTGAAGGAAAAACCATCAACGGTACCGAGCAAATAAAACTGTTGTACAAGTACGCTGGTTGGGATCCTGAAAAGAAAGACTACATCCGCGATGAAAAAGGTAATGTAAAAGCAACCCCAATACAGTGGGTGAAAATACATAACCTGCCAGACCACGTATACTTCAACCACGCACAGCACGTAGCAGTTGGTAAAGTACAGTGCCAGCAGTGCCATGGCAACATAGAAGAAATGGACGAGGTGTACCAGTTTGCACCACTGTCTATGGGTTGGTGTATCAACTGTCACCGCCAAACAGAAGTACAGTTTACCAACAACAACTATTATAGTATCTTCACCAAGTATCACGAAGAGTTGAAATCTGGTAAGCGCACAAAAGTTACCGAATCAGACCTTGGTGGTATGGAATGCCAGAAGTGTCACTACTAATTTTGGTAAACACGATAGAAAAACAAAAAAGAGCTAAAGAATAATAATAGTTTACAGAGGAAGACGGCACCGGCCGGAATGCAAAAACAGACTACCGGTAATGTTCCACTAAGAAACGAATATACTTTATGAGTCAAAAACAATATTGGTCGGACCTGCAGGACCTCAGGAATATCGAAACCAAGGCAGAAGTATCTGAAAATGAATTCAGGGAAGAGCTTCCGTTCGATCTGAGTGACAGTGTAATGGGTGCAACAACTCCACGTAGAGACTTCCTGAAGTTTCTGGGTTTCAGTACGTTGGCAGCAACCATCGTATCGAGCTGCGAAATGCCCGTGCGTAAGGCAATACCATATGCCATAAAGCCCGAGGACATTACGCCAGGTGTTCCCAACTATTATGCGTCTACTTTTGTTGAGGGTGGCGAATATTGCCCCATCATTATAAAAACAAGAGAAGGTCGCCCAATAAAAATAGAAGGTAACGAGTCTTCCTCTATTACAAGAGGTGGTACATCGGCAAGGGTACAGGCATCTGTACTTAGCCTGTACGATAAAGCTCGCCTGAAGCATCCGGTATCTGGTGGCAAAGAAGTGACTTTCGATGCTATAGACCGAGAAATAAAAGAAGGTATTGCAGGAAAGAGTGGTTACCTGGTAACCTGCTCTATCATGAGCCCTTCTACCAAAGAAGTATTGAACCAGTTCCTTGTTAAGAACCCAGGCATCAAACACATTGTGTACGATGCTATTTCTTACTCGGCTATGCTGGAGGCAAACCTTGCCTGCTATGGCAAAAAGACACTGCCTACATACCACTTCGATAAGGCTGCTACAATAGTGAGTCTTGATGCCGACTTCCTGGGTAACTGGGTTGCTCCCATCGAGTTTTCGAAAGCATATGCGCAAACACGCAAGATTAGCGCAAAAAATCCTGTATTGTCTAAACATTACCATGTAGAGCCAATACACACAATTACAGGTGCTGCTGCCGACGACCGTGCTACTTGCCGTCCGTCTGAAGTGGGTGCGGTTGCTGTTGCATTGTACAATGCTGTGGTAAGTGGTGCTGCACCATCTTTCAAAAGTGCAAGACTGAATAAGCTTATCACATCGGCCGCTGCCGACCTGAAAAAAGGCAATGGCCTTGTGGTGTGCGGTAGCAACGATGTAAACGTACAAACAGTTATCAACGCCATCAACGATAAGATTGGTGCCAATGGTACTACTGTAAACTGGGTAACTACCAGCAACACATGGCAAGGTATCGACAAAGACATGCTCGATATGATTACTGCCATGGAGGGTGGTCAGGTGAATGTAGTAATGATGCACGGTGTAAACCCATCTTACAACCACCCTGAAGCAAAACGTTTCAACGCAGCATTGGCAAAAGTGCCAATGACCATATCATTTGCCGATCGTCTGGACGAAACAGCACAACTGTGCAAGTATGTAATACCAGACCATCACTATCTGGAAAGCTGGGGCGATGCAGAGCCAAAAGTTGGCTTCTACAGCCTGATGCAACCCGGTATATCTCCATTGTTCAAAACGCGTGCCTTCCAAGATTCTCTGATGACTTGGATGGACGCAGGCCAAACATATGCCGATTACTGGCAGTTGTATTGGAACACTCGTATGGGTGGTCAGGCCAACTTCGACATGGCACTGCAAGAAGGTGTAATGGAGCCTGAAACAATGCCCAACGGTACTGCAACATTTGCTGGCAACGTAGCTGCTGCAATAGCTGCTGTAGAAGGCAAAAAAGTAGCAAGTGGTGTAGAGGTGGTTGTTTATCAGAAAGTAGGTATTGGCCATGGTGGCGTATGGAGTAACAACCCATGGCTGCAGGAAATGCCAGACCCTATTACCCGCGCCGTTTGGGATAACTACCTTTGTGTATCGCCAAAGCGTGCCAACGAAATGAAGGCAGGTATAGACAGCTTTAACGAGGTAGACTACAACAAATATGTTGCAAAAATTACCGGTGCTAATGGATATGCGGTAACACTGCCTATAATGGTTGTACCTGGTATGCACAACGATGTGGTGGGTATAGCTACAGGTTATGGTCGTCATACAAACGTAGGTCGTGCAGCAGCCAGTAACGATAAGCAAGGTGGTAAGAATGCATTCCCATTTGCTACTATCAATGGTGCCAACATAGAATATTTCTCGGGCGTAACGGTGGTAAATACCGGCGAAAAATATGAACTGGCGCAGATACAAACGCACAGCAGTTACGAGAATCGTCCTGTTGTACACGAGTATACGCTCGAAGAGTTTAAAAAAGACCCACACGGTTTACAGAAAGAACGTGGCGTAGAAATAGGCCACTACACTGAAAAACCGTGGCACGAAGGTCACCACGGCGAGGCCGTAGTGGATCCTGAAATGGAAGAAGGTTTCCGTAAAGAAGGCACACTCTATCCCGATCATCCATATGAAGGCATCAAGTGGGGTATGAGTATCGACCTTAACACTTGTACCGGTTGTGGAGCTTGTGTAATAGGTTGTGTAGCCGAAAACAATATATCAGTAGTAGGTAAGTACCACGCGCTGCGCGGTCATGAAATGCACTGGATTCGTATCGACCGTTACTTTAGCGGTATGCCGGAAGATCCGGATACAATTCAGACTGTTTTCCAACCTATGTTGTGCCAGCACTGCGACAATGCTCCTTGCGAAAACGTTTGTCCGGTATCTGCAACTAACCACAGTAGCGAGGGTCTCAACCAAATGGCATATAACCGTTGCATTGGTACTAAATACTGTGCCAACAACTGTCCATACAAAGTACGTCACTTCAACTGGATGGACTGGAATGGTGCCGACGCATTTGCCGACAACATATTTGAGGATGGTCGCCGTGACGATATAAATGACGACCTGACGCGTATGGTGCTGAACCCAGACGTAACTGTACGTAGCCGTGGTGTTATGGAAAAATGTACATTCTGTGTACAGCGTCTTCAGGAAGCGAAACTGACCGCTAAAAAAGCTGGCCGCCCAATGAAAGACGGCGAAGCAAGAACTGCTTGTCAGCAAAGTTGTCCGTCAGACTGTATTACATTCGGTAACGTGAATGATAAAGAAAGCGAAATTTACAAGATACGCCGTGAAGAGCAGATAGAGCGTACATTCTACGTTCTGGAGCATATTCACGTATTGCCAAACATCAACTACCTGTCTAAAATTCGTAACACAGACGAGATTGTCGCTGGTAACGAAAAGAAGGATGGCATGTATGCAGAGCATATCTAAACGATTGCGCCAACTGAAAGGAAACAGAACAGAAGGAAGAAGTATAAAAATAAAAACAGTAAAAAGTAGGTAGGTGTAGCAAAATCTTCATAACACAAGACAAGCAACCACCTTCTCCGCAAAAAAAATGTGCTATGCATATTAAGTACGAATCGTTTTTAAGAGAACCATTGGTAGATGGCGAGAAAGATTACCACCAGGTGTCGGAAGACATCGTGAGGCCTATAGAACAAAAGCCGGGCCGCATGTGGTATGTCGGTTTTATTTTCTCTATCATACTGCTTTGTTTTGGTATCTTCTCCGTTACCTGGTCGGTGTACTGGGGTTTGGGTACCTGGGGCGTTAACCGTACCATCGGTTGGGGTTGGGACATTACCAACTTCGTATGGTGGATCGGTATCGGCCACGCGGGTACACTAATCTCGGCAATCCTTCTGTTGTTCCGTCAGGGATGGCGTACCGGTGTAAACCGTGCTGCGGAAGCGATGACCATCTTTGCGGTAATGTGTGCCGGTCAGTTCCCTATCTGGCACATGGGTCGTGTATGGGACGGTTTTTGGGTATTACCATTACCTAACACACGTGGTCCACTTTGGCCTAACTTCGACTCACCACTTCTTTGGGACGTGTTTGCGATCTCTACCTACTTTACAGTATCATTGTTGTTCTGGTACTCTGGTCTTCTGCCAGATTTCGCCCTGATACGTGATCGCGCCAAAACAAAGTTGCGCCGTATGCTGTATGGTTTGGCTTCTTTCGGCTGGACAGGTACTGCAAAGAGCTGGCAGCGCATGGAAGCCCTTGCCCTTGTATTGGCAGGTCTTTCTACACCACTGGTACTTTCTGTACACACCATCGTATCATTCGACTTTGCTACTTCGGTAATACCAGGTTGGCATACTACAATCTTCCCCCCTTACTTCGTTGCGGGTGCGGTGTTTTCGGGTTTTGCAATGGTGAACACGCTATTGGTAATCACTCGTAAAATTCTGAAACTGGAAGCATATATTACTATTGGTCACCTCGAGGCAATGAACAAAATCATTGTACTTACTGGTTCTATAGTTGGTGTTGCCTACCTTACAGAGCTGTTCATGTCTTGGTACAGCCAGGCATGGGGCGAAATGGAAGCGTTCAAATGGCGTATTGTTGGCCCCTACTGGTGGAGCTATTGGGCAATGATGACATGTAACGTGGTATCTCCTCAGCTATTCTGGTTCAAAAAACTTCGCCGTAGCATTCCGTTTACATTTGTAATGTCTATTGTGGTGAATATTGGTATGTGGTTCGAGCGTTTCGTAATCATTGCAACCTCTACCTACCGCGACTGGATACCTGGCAGCTGGGCATATTATAGCCCCGAATGGCCTGAAATTGGCTTCTACCTTGGTACATTTGGTTTGTTCTTCACATTGTATTTCCTCTTTGCCAAGTATTTCCCTGTTGTTGCGGTACACGAAATCAAGTTTGTACTGAAAACCTCTGGCGAACGTTACAAACGCGAAATGCTGCGTCACGAAGACCAAACACTGGAAGAATTTGTACACGAGGCAGAATCAATGCACCATCACGAAGAAGAGCATGCACATGCTCACCACTAATTGACTGGTAAGAACATTAAAAAACGATTTTTAGAATTCTGGTATAAAATGGCTATAAAGAAATTTGCGGTAGCAACGTTTGACGATGAAGCGGTTCTGTTTCCCGCAGTACACAAAGTGCGTAAGAGCGGTTATAAGCTGCACGATGTGTATACACCGTTTGCCGTACACGGTTTGGATGTAGCAATGGGCCATAAAGAAACAGATCTGCACATTGCGGGTTTCATCTACGGTCTTTGTGGTACTTCTACAGCAGTGGGTTTCATTTCATGGATATTTACCTCAGACTGGCCTATAGTTTATGGTGGTAAGCCACACTTTGCATTGCCGGCATGGGTGCCCATCACTTTCGAGTTGACGGTGCTGTTTGCCGCAGTAGGTATGACGCTTACTTTCTGCTATCTCAACCAGATAATGCCAGGTGTAAAAAAGCACGTTTTTCACCCACGTCAAAGTGATGATCTGTTTGTAATGGCTATAGAGCTGAATGAACATACGCCTGAAGGTGAAGTACTTGCATTTCTACAGTCTACAGGGGCGCAGGAAACCTATGTGCACACTGCCGAAGAAGGTTGGTGGTACGGCCGCTGGGATAAAAAAGAAGAGTACGAAGCACTCAACCCGGCTTATTAATAGGGAATTATCAGCCATTTGAATTTTGACTATTTGAATTTTGACATTTTATATGAATAAGATAAAAAGCATAATGATCACAGGCCTTACGTTAGCTGTTGGCCTTGTGTCATGCGACTCGGGCGAAATGCGTCGTACTCCCGGCCACGTTTATGTGCCTGACATGACTTACTCGCGCGCGTATGATGCTTATACATCTAACCCGAATTTTGAAGACGGACTCACAAGTCGTCGTCCGGTGGAGGGTACCATAGCACGTGGTCGCGAATTGCCAGACCACCTGCAGGAAGGTGATACAAATGCTTATAAAACCTTCAACACCTCGCTTCGTTTTACTGAAGCTGATTTGAAAGAAGGCAAGCGTCTATTCAATATCTATTGTGGTATATGCCACGGTAATGGTATGGATGGTCAGGGGCCATTGTTTGCAAGTGGTAAATTTGCATCTATGCCAGCAAACCTTAAAGATGCAAAATACCTCCACATGCCAGTGGGGCAGATGTATGCTGCTATCAAGTATGGTAAAAACATGATGGGTTCATATGCGTCGCAGTTAGACATCAAGCAACGCTGGATGGTGATTGCATACATTAAGAAGGTTCAATCTGAAAACGGTGGAGATGCATATGGTTACGCAGCAGAAGCAGAAGTGCCTGCAACTGCACCCGTAGCAACTGCAACCGAAGCAACAAAGGACGCAGCCGCACACTAATATTGCAGGCAAATACGACCAGAAAGTTTATAACAATAAAACGAATTTTATAAAAGTAGTAACAATGAATGATCGTTTTGTGATACCCGCCCGACTGAGGAATACCAGCATTGCGCTTATAGTGATAGGCGTACTGACGCTGATTGCGGGAGCCGCATCACTTCTTACAAGCAATGCCGATACAGACCGCTCTCGTTTTTGGTTGGTTTTGTTGCAGGATGCCGTGTTTTTTACACTTATTACTACGGTTAGTGTGTTTATTCAAGCTGCGGTGTCTTTGGCCCAAGGTGCATGGATAGTATCCTTCCGCCGTATACCAGAAGCAATAGGCGCAAACGTTTGGATATTTGGCTCCATCGCATTGCTGGTTCTTATGATTATTGCTTTTGGTCTTACCGATGCACATGGTGTTAATCACATTTACCCATGGGCTTCAAGTGCCGAGGTATTGAAGCACGACCCAATTATTACAGGTAAATCTGCCTTCCTTAATAAAGGTATGTTTGCTTTCTTCAGTATCACTGCTGTAGGTTTGTGGTCTTTCTTTGGTCTTAAATTCCGCAGTATGTCTTTGGCTCAAGAAAATGCGCCGAAAAATGACACAAAGATTTATTGGAAAGTATTCCGTTTGTCTGCGGTATTCCTTTTGGTGTATGCATTGACGCAGATGAGCACCATTCCATGGCTGTGGATCATGAGTATCGATGCTCACTGGTTCTCTACATTGTTTAGTTGGTACACTTTTGCCAGTGCTTTTGTTAGCGGTATGTCTCTTATAATGTTGTGGATTGTATACCTCAAAAATCAAGGCAATCTTGTGATGGTTACTACAGAGCATATGCACGATGTTGGTAAGTTTATGTTTGCCTTCAGCATATTTTGGACATACCTCTGGTTTTCTCAATACATGCTTATATGGTATGCTAACGTTCCTGAAGAAACTACATATTTCAAGATGCGTCAGCAAGGCCCTTACAGCATCATTTTCTATGCCAATTTCATTATCAACTTTACTATGCCTATCATCATTTTGATGGCTCGTCCCAGCAAACGCAACTACTTCACTGTTACGTTTATGGCACTGGTTATCATTTTCGGTCACTGGCTCGATTATTTCCAAATGGTGATGCCTGGTCCTTTGAAAGCACACTGGCATATCAATTGGTATGAAATAGGTATATTCATGGGCTTTGCGGGCATACTCATTATGGCAGTTTCTCGCACTTTGTCTAAGTCTTCGCTAATTGCGCACAACAACCTTCTTATTAAAGAAACAGCTGTTCACATAGCATAATCTCAGAGTCAGGATAGTAGTAATCAAAACATTATTTAGAAAACACAAGCTGAACGACCATGTCGGGATTTATAATAACAACTTTGATCATTCTGGTATTTGTCATCATCTACCAGATAGGTAAGGCAAGTGAACATGCTGCGGTATTGCGTGGCGAACAAAAGGTGAACGGCCAGGTTAATCGTGCAATGGCATTAATTCTGGTAGCCACCTTCCTGCTGGGTGTGTGGGGCATATGGGCTTGCCACAATTACTTCAAGGATATGATGCTGCCAGTTGCAGCTTGTAAAACCGGCGAGAACTACGACAGTATGTTTAACGTGACTGTAGTGGTAACTGGTATTGTGTTCTTCCTTACTCAGGCGGTTCTGTTCTGGTTCTGCTACAAGTATCAGGCTTCAGATAAACGCACTACTTTTTACTTTCCACACAGCAATAAGTTAGAAATTATCTGGACTACTATTCCTGCTATTGCAATGGCTGTGTTGGTGGCTATTGGTCTGAAGAACTGGTACACAGTTACATCTGAAGCACCAGCTAATGCAATGGTGGTAGAAATTGTTGGTAAGCAATTCAACTGGCTTATTCGCTATCCGGGTGCAGATAACGTTTTGGGTACACGCACTTTCCGTAAAATTGATGATGCAAATAATGTGTTAGGTCTTGATTGGGCAGATCCTCGCACACATGACGATATCGTTGCACAGAATGGCGAATTACATTGTGTTGTTGGCAAACCAGTAAAGTTGGTAATTAACTCACGCGATGTGATACATGATGTTGGTCTTCCACACTTCCGTATGAAGATGGATGCTGTTCCCGGTATCACTACCAATTTGTGGTTCACACCAACTATCACTTCTGCACAAATGAAGGAAATCACAAAAAATCCAAACTTCGTTTACGAAATAGCTTGTGATCAGCTTTGTGGTAAAGGTCACTACGCAATGCGTGGTACAATCATCGTGGAAACACAGGAAGAATATAATAAGTGGTTGGCAGGGCAGCAGTCATACTACGCCGCAAACAATCCGGAGGCAGCACCTGCAGCGCCGGAAGCAGCACCCGCAGTAGACTCAGTGAAAAAAATATCGATGAAATAAGGCTATTACGTAGCTAAAAAAGTGTAACATGAATCAGGAAGGAATCATTCACGCAGAAGCCGTATCGGCACATGGACATGACACCGCTGGTGGTCACCACGGTCACGAGCATCATGAGCAGCACTTCATTTCGAAGTACATATTTAGCATGGACCATAAAATTATTGGTAAACAATTCTTGATTACCGGTATTATTTGGGCCATTATAGGAGCATTGTTCTCAGTATTTTTCCGTTTGCAACTTGGTTTCCCCGATAGTACATTCCCCATCATGGAGAAGGTATTGGGACAGTGGGCAAAAGGTGGTAAACTATCTCCTGAATTCTATTATGCATTGGTAACAATGCACGGTACCATTCTTGTGTTCTTTGTATTGACTGCCGGTTTGAGTGGTACTTTTGCGAACCTGCTCATTCCTCTGCAGATAGGTGCACGTGATATGGCATCGCCTTTCATGAACATGCTTTCTTATTGGTTCTTCTTCCTTGCCAGTATCATTATGCTTGTTTCTCTTTTTGTAGAGACAGGACCAGCATCTGGTGGCTGGACAACTTATCCGCCATTGAGCGCACTTAAAGAGGCTTCTTTGGGTTCTGGTGTTGGTATGGACTTGTGGTTGTTGGGTATGAGCTTCTTCGTAATCTCATCATTGCTCGGTGGTCTTAACTACATCAGTACCATCCTCAACATGCGTACCAAGGGTATGACAATGACGCGCATGCCACTTACTGTATGGGCATTGTTGTTTACTGCCATATTGGGTGTACTTTCTTTCCCTGTATTGTTCTCTGGTGTTGTGCTGTTGATATTCGACCGTAACTTGGGAACCAGCTTCTACTTGTCAGAGATATTCATTGGTGGTAAGGCTTTGCCAAACATTGGTGGTTCAGCTATCCTTTATCAGCACTTGTTCTGGTTCTTGGGTCACCCCGAGGTGTATATCATCATGCTTCCGGGCATGGGTATGGCATCAGAGGTGTTGTCTACTCACAGTCGCAAGCCTATTTTCGGCTACTTTGCAATGGTTATATCAATGGTTGGTATTACTGTATTGGCGTTCGTTGTATGGGCACACCACATGTTTGTTACTGGTATGAGTCCATTCCTCGGTTCTATATTCGTACTGTTGACGCTTCTTATTGCGGTACCATCTGCGGTTAAGGTTTTCAACTGGTTGACGACTATCTGGAGAGGTAACATACGTTTCAACCCTCCTATGCTGTTTGCATTGGGCTTCGTATCACTGTTCATTTCTGGTGGTCTCACAGGTATCTTCCTTGGTAACTCTGCTTTGGACATTCACCTGCACGATACATACTTTGTAATTGCACACTTCCACATAGTAATGGGTGTATCTGCGTTCTTCGGTATGTTTGCGGGTGTGTATCACTGGTTCCCCAAGATGTATGGTCGTTTCATGAACAATACACTTGGTTACATCCACTTCTTCATTACGTTCATTGGTGCCTACCTCATTTTCTGGCCCATGCACTACGAAGGTATCGCGGGTATGCCACGTCGTTATTACGACTACTCTGCGTGGGAGTCTTTCAAACATTTCCAGAGCATCAACGGCTTTATCAGTATAGTAGCTACTATCGTGTTCATCGCTCAGTTGTTGTTTGTTTTCAACTTCTTCGTTAGCATCTTCCGTGGTCGTAAGATGACTGAAAAGAACCCATGGGGTGCAAACACACTGGAGTGGACAACTGAAATTAATCCAGGACACGGTAACTGGGATGGCGAAATTCCTGAAGTACATCGTTGGCCATACGATTACAAGTCTGATGGCGAAGGCAATGACTTCATACCTCAAACTACGCCACTCAGGCCTGGTGAAGAATCGCACTAATCTATTTTATACATAAAAGATGATGCCACCCATATAGGTGGCATCATCTTTTATGTGGGCATACTACTTACAATAAAAGCCACCCATGGGTGGCTTTTATTGTAA
>JAGKWS010000106.1 GCA_021151685.1 Chitinophagaceae bacterium | reverse complement strand
CATTATACCCGAAACACAAGTATCTGACACCGCCGGCACCACCCTTGTTACCAACGAAAAAGGTGTATTTGTACAAAAAATAGCCACCTGTAGTCAGGGCCGCAGATTGGTGGCCCTTATGCCTGTGCAAATAAGCTATCCGGTAGAGAACGATTATTTGCAATCGCACTTTCCGGCATCGCCCTACATTGGGGCGGGCACCCGCATCATGCCCGCCGAAGGGCGGCCGGGCGGGGCATACCCGGTAACATTGCGCAATGGCAAGCCCATCTTCTATTTGTTGTTATCGGCCACAGATGCGCAGAAGTGGGTGCCAGACCAACTTTTTCTGACTTTGCTGGTAGCGGCCGTACTGGCCAGTGTATCGTGGGTCAACCTCATGCTCATTCACCTTACCCGCAAGTACAGCGTATTGGTTGGGTTGGGCAGTATGGTCTTTATCATTACCGCTCTCAGGGTGTGGCTATATATGTATGGCCTACCCTTCAATTTGGAGGCCCTGCTCTTTTTCTCGCCACAGCTCTATGCATCCAGCGCAGCACTGCCCTCTTTTGGCGATCTGTTTATCAATACCCTATGTGTGTTGTGGCTGGTAATCTTTGTAACCCGCCACACACCCTACAAAACTTATTTTTCCAACACCCGCAGCCAATTGCTACGCAAGGCATTGCCACCTCTTTTTGCCACACTCATGTGTGCGTGGCTGCTATTGTTTACCAGTCTGGTGCGCAGTCTGGTGCTCGACTCCAGCATATCTTTCGATGTCAGCCGTTTCAATACTGTGAATATATATACCGTGCTGGGGTTGCTGGAGGTGTGTATCATTACAGGTATATCCTGTATGATCATCAGCATCCTCAACTTTCAGCTCATGCAACTGGTGCCGGGGCGTATACAGCGGTACGGGCTTATACTGGCAACGGGCATGCTGGTGTTGGCCCTCACCGGCAGCTATGCACAACCGCTGTATTGGTGCCTGCTGGCATGGTTGCTGGTGTTTGTGGTGTTGCTGGAGTATCCGCGACTGAAACTGGTTTCAGACCTCTTTGAGCCGCAAATGATTGTATGGGCACTGTTTATTGGGGCGTTTTGTACGGGCCTGGTACAATACTTTAATACCTACCGCGAGCGCGAGGAGCGTAAAGCCTATGTAGAACAACACCTTGCCCCGCGCCGCGACAACCTCTTGGAGTTCGGCTTCGACCGTACGGCAGGGCTCATAGAGCAAGATGCAGTAGTAAAAGCCTATTTTGCCAGCCCCAATGCAGCAACCCGAAAAACCGTGAACCGCAGGCTGGATAGTTTGTATACCTCTATGGCCACCAGCCGCTACGACCCTCAGTACTACCTGTTCGACAAGGAAGGTATGCCTCTGCAAAACCGCGACTCTACACTGCTGAATGTGCTGAACAAACAGAAAGAGGAGGCCATTATTACCGGCTCGCCCTACCTTTTTTACAAAGAGTCTATACCAGACCGCAATGCCTATCTGTGCTGGATACCTATATACAGCGACACCATCAACCACAAGGTGGGCTATGTAGTCATAGACATGACCCTGAAAAAGCAAGCTGCCGAGACGGTGTTCCCCGAGTTGTTGCTGCCAAATGCAGGCAAGGCCGGCATGCGCGAAAAAGAATACCTGTATGCTGTGTATGTAAACAACCGGTTGGTAACACGTGGCGCAGGCTATCCATTTATCACCACCTTGCCGCCCGATGAGGCACTGGCCGAAGACAGTTACACATTTATCAGGAACGGCAATGTATCGGAACTCCGGTATCGTGTATCAGACAAGCGAACGATAGTAGTAGTACACGATAGCAACGTACTCATAGAAACCATTACGGTATTCTTCTACGTATTTTGTATGCAGGTGCTGCTGGCGTTGGTGATACTGCTATACCAGATATACCTATCCTACTTTGCCGGATGGTCTGCTACACGCAAGTATATGCGCCTTACGCTGCGCAAGCGTATACAGTATGCCATGCTGGGGGTGGTGTCAGTGTCTTTTGTTATCATAGGCATTGTTACTATTGCCTACTTCACATCGCGCTACAGAGCTGCCAGTACTGCCCGCCTGCAAGGCTCTATGCAAACAGCGCGGCAGGCCCTGCAAGGCTATCTGAATGCGGCCCATGCATACGACAATGCAGCCATTTTCGATTCTGTTACCCAGTCGGTTCCCTTCCGCAAGTTTATTGCCACCGTTGCTACCAGCCAGAAGATAGATATTAACCTGTTCGACAATGATGGCTACCTGTATGCCTCTTCTGAAGATGAGATATACCAGAAAGGCCTACTGGCCCGCATCATGCGCAAAGATGCGCTCTACCAGATAAGCAAAACAGGCCGCTCTGTGGTGATACAAGATGAGCAGGTGGCTGGCCTCTCCTACCTGTCGGCATACGAGCCCATGTCCGACGAAAAAGGCGAAGTGTTGGGCTACCTCAATGTGCCCTTCTTCTCGTCAGAGAAAGAAATCAAGTTTCAGGTATCCAACATTGTTATCACCCTCATCAATGTGTACGCCTTCATCTTTTTGATAGCAAGCCTGATAACGGTGTACATTACCCGGTGGGTTACGGGTTCGTTCAATGTGATTATTGGTCAGTTTGGGCGGCTGAACCTACAGCAGAACGAACGCATACAATGGCCCTATGACGATGAGATAGGCCTGCTGGTAGCCGAGTATAACAAAATGGTGAATACCGTAGAAGAAAATGCCGCCCTGCTGGCGCGCAGCGAGCGCGAGACCGCCTGGCGCGAAATGGCGCGGCAAGTGGCGCACGAAATAAAGAACCCCCTTACCCCCATGAAGCTGAACATACAGTACCTGCTACAGGCGGTAAGGAATGATGCTCCCAACATTAAACAACTGGCACAGCGGGTGTCGGAGTCGGTAATAGAACAGATAGACAACCTCACCTACATTGCCTCAGAGTTCTCGAACTTTGCCAAAATGCCCGAAGCCCAGCCCGAAGAGCTGGATATTGCCGAACTGCTGGAAAACGCCACCGGCCTGTACCGCAACGAGCAAGACCTGACAGTAGAATTGCTGAAACCTGAAGGGCCTGTAACTGTATGGTCGGACCATAGCCAGCTACTGCGCCTGTTTACCAACCTGCTGGAGAATGCCAAACAGGCCATACCCGAGGGGCAAAAAGGGTTGATACAGGTTCGGCTGGTGCGGGGCGATGATACTGTAACCGTATCTGTAACCGATAACGGAACAGGTATAAGCCCCGATGTGGCCCAGCGCATTTTCCAGCCCTACTTCACCACCAAATCGTCTGGTACGGGGCTGGGGCTGGCCATGACCAAAAAAATTATAGAATTTTGGAAGGGGGCAATATGGTTTGAACCGGCTGAGGGTGAGGGGACTACCTTCTACATTCGTATGCCGCTGCACCAGAAAGAAAATATGGGGTAGCAAGCGCAGCAAAATATTAATGTTGCAAAAATGCCGGGGTTATTATAAAAAATGCAGTGAATGTTATATTTTTATCGCTGAACAAGCTAATTCTTGTAAATTTGCTAACTTGTACAAAAGGCACATATGCAAAAAATAGGTTTTACCAGTATATCTAAACTTTTAACGGTGTTGTTGGTAGCGTTGAGTTTCAACAGCTTTGGCCAGGACATAGTAAAGGTGAGGAACCTCAACTATACATCTTATTTCTCTAAGTCGCAGCACATACCTGTATTGGTGGTATACTCTCTTACACCAGACATGTTCAACTGCTCTAAGCTGAAAGGAGACCACAACATCAGGCTGGCAGAAGACCCACAGCTGCCCGAAGTAACCAATCTGGTAGGCGACTATGGCAATGCCCTGTTCGATCAGGCGCATATGATGGCCCCTAACGAAAACAACTGCGACAAAGACGCTTACAAGGAAAGCTATTTCTTTACCAACATTATGCCCATGCCGGCAAATCTCTACAAATCGTTGTGGGAAAAACTGCACGAAAAAGAGATGCTAAAGGCCAAGAAGTACAAAAAGGTAAAAGTATTTGCCGGTACTGTAGGCCGTAACTGGGTGATAGGTGCCGCACACAACGTAATAGTACCAGAATGGTGCTGGAAGGTGATATACATACCCAGCACCGATGAATACCTGTGCTACCAGTTCCACAACATAGAGCCATTCAATGCCAAAGACAATCTGGCCAACCACAAGGTAGACATCAACACCATTGAGTCTCTGGCTGGTGTACGTTTTGTAAATGGCGTTATCTCTGCCAGCTACGTAACAGCTACCCCCAACAACTAATTACTGATTATCAGCAATATATTGAAAGCGCATTCCAAAACGGGATGCGCTTTTTTTGTTTTTGTTTCTGGTTGGCTTTGTACAAACCGATTTATTGTCATTCTTCTTAACAACCAAATTGCATATTGTGGTTAAAACGGTAATTTTACCTTTTTAACTACCTGCAATTTTTCTGCTGCATCATGGGGCGTTTACTGAGTTTGTTACTGGCATTATTGCCGGTTGTTGGTGTATTGAAGGCACAGCCTGTTAAAAGAGAGTTCAGAGGGGCGTGGATAGCCACAGTGGCCAATATAGATTGGCCATCTAAGCCCGGCCTTGCAGCCGTAGAACAGCAACAGCAGTTTGTGCGCCAGTTGGATATGCTGCAATCGGTAGGCTGCAATGCCGTAATAGTGCAGGTGCGCCCGGTAAGCGATGCGCTCTACCCCTCTAAAAAAGAACCATGGTGCCACTACCTTACCGGCCGGCAGGGCGAACCTCCTTTCCCTTTCTACGACCCATTGGCGTTTATGATAGAGGAAACCCATAAGCGCAATATGGAGTTTCATGCATGGTTCAACCCCTTCAGGGCACTGATGGATAGCAAGAAGAACCCCAACCCCAAAGACCACATTACCCATACCCGCAAAGATTGGATTATACACTATGGCGGCAAGTCGTACATAGACCCCGGCATACCCGAGGCCAGAGACTATGTAATAGATGTAATCAACGATGTGGTGAAACGGTACGATGTAGATGCCGTGCATCTGGACGACTACTTTTACCCATACCGGGTACCCGGCCAGCAATTTGGCGATGGTAAAAGTTATGCACGCTACGGAAACGGAAAAGACAAAGAAGACTGGAGAAGAGACAATGTGAACCGGTTCATAACGCTGCTGAATACCACCATCAAAAACGAAAAACCGTGGATGAAGCTGGGTATTAGTCCGTTTGGTGTGTGGCGCAACAAGAGTAAAGACCCCGAAGGGTCGGACACCCGTGGTGGCCAAACGACCTATGACGACCTGTATGCCGATGTGCTGATGTGGCTGCAAAAAGGCTGGGTAGACTATATGATGCCCCAACTGTATTGGGAGCACAACCACAAGGCAGCACCGTTTTCGGTATTGCAGCCCTGGTGGTACGAGCATTGCTACAAACGCCATGTGTACTATGGCTTGGGGCTGTACCGTATGACCACTGCCAAAAGTGGCCCATGGGCCACCACCGACGAGCTGATGTGGCAACTACGCGACATACAGAGCCGCTGCCCCAACTCGGGCTACTCGTTCTATAGTGCGTCCTGCTTCGATAAGATAAAAGCCCCCGTAAAGGATAGCCTGCGCAATGGCCCGGCCAAATACCCGGCACTAATACCGGCTATGCCATGGATAGACAATGTACCACCGGCAGCACCAACCGTGAAACACACCGGCGACCAACTGGAATGGCACGTACGCAACCCCGACAAGGAAGCTCTGAAATACGTAGTGTACCATTTCCCTGCGGGCGAAACAGTGAATCTGGACCGAAGCGACAGAATTGTATCGCTGCAACAGGGGGCAAATTATAAATTGCCCGAGGGCAAACAACGTACCGGCACATGGGTAGTAACTGCTTTAGACCGTCTTTGGAACGAAAGTGAAGCAGGCAATGCTGTGAAACTGTAAGAGCAGGTTTACGATCTATTCATTGCCTTTCTTCTGGTTGTTTTTGGCTGCAACTTCGTTACATTTTTCGCCAGAGGAAGAGCTATGGCTGCAAAATGTGTCTCGTTTCGCTCAAAAACAACTTTCAGAATAAATACAAGCAATAAATCTTAAACAGGCTCTAAATTTGCACCCGATGGATTTACACACCCTGCTTGCCGACGTAACCGATAAAATAGTACAGGATGCCCCAACGCATGCACGTTGGCTCAACAGCCTGTCTATGATGGAAAATACGGGCGCACGCAAGATTTCGAAATACGAAGACCCTATACGCACAGGTATTATAGTACTGAAACATGCGGCCGAAGAGGCACGCCATGCCTACTACCTGAAAAAGCTTATCGGCAAATTAGAGTCGGACGAATGCCCCGATTATACTGCACCATGGATGCTGGCACCTGTAGAAAGCCAACAATACCTGAACCGGTTGGATATAGAAACCTGCCGCTACCTGAAAGATACCATGGACCTTACCGGCCGTGAACTGAAGCATGCTGCCTACCTGCTGGTTACCTATTCTATAGAGGTACGTGCCGATATGCTGTATGGCATTTATCAGGCGGCCCTCACAAAACACAAGAGCAAGGTGAGCGTAAAAACCATCATTGCCGAGGAGGAAGGCCATTTGGAAGAGATGCAGAAAATGCTGGTAGAATTTCACCCCGAATGGGAAAAGATAGCCGCCGATGTGTGCAAAATAGAGGATGCCCTGTTTACTACATGGATACAGGCAATAGACCGAAAGCTGGCTACCGCAACAGCATAAACACCACCTCATACGCTACCTATGGCCGACGTACACAGCACGGAAGTAAGGAGCTACAACATGAGCCGTGTAAAGAACGGCAACACCAAACCCGAAATGTTGGTGCGCAGGCATCTGCATGCCCACGGGTTCCGGTATAGATTGCATGCCAAAGACCTGCCCGGCAAGCCCGATATTGTCTTGCCCCGCCTGCGTACAGTAGTTATGGTACATGGCTGCTTTTGGCACGGGCATGAGGGTTGTAAGTACTATGTGGTACCCAAGACCCGCACCGACTGGTGGCTGAACAAGATAGGAGGTAACAAGGCACACGACATAGCAACTACTGCGGCATTGCAAAATGATGGTTGGCGGGTAATAACCCTGTGGGAGTGTGAGTTGAAGCCAACCACGGTGGCAGATACACTGGCCCGGCTAACCACACAGCTACAAGCCCTACGCAATAGCGCAAATTTGACGCAGAATTAATAATAAGGTTGCAATAAGTTGGTTGGTTTGCACATTTACATCCAACCAATGAAGACCAATATCGTAACCGTGTGGAAGTGCCTGCTGCTACAGGCAATAGTACTGATGAGCCTACCGGCATTGGGGCAGTTGGCCACCTATACCACCGCACCAGATGGCAGCCTGTCTACGGTAGCCACCAACGCTACTGCCACGCCTCTGGCCCGTGTAAACGGAGCTGCTACTCCCGGCGCACCCTGTGGCACCGGTTATACCGTTTCGGCATTTACTACGGCTACTATCTTCAACACCGGGCTTCCTGCTGTTGAGGTGGTTGTTACACCAGATGCGGGCTTTTCGTTGGTTGTTTCAGGTATTAATGTAGACTTGCGCAGGTCTGGCTCGGGCCCGGCCAATGTGCGCCTGGCGTACAGCACCAATGGCGGCAGCACATGGATAGATCAGGGCACCGATCTATTGCCTAACAATGGCACTTGTGGGGCTACTGCAAGTGGCAGTTGGGCCACCACCATATCGGTGCCTGCACCGTTGCAGCTACGGGTACGGGTATATGGGTATAATGCAGGCAGTGCCAGTGGTACACTCCAGTTACAAAACCTCGCCATAGCGGGTACTGTTGCTACAGCACCTGCCTGCGCCGCTCCTCCGGGCATTTCGGCCACTATCACCACGGCAAGCAGTGCTACGCTTGGCTGGACGGCCATACCCGGTGCGCTCAGTTACAATGTGTATTACCGGCCCACCGGCAGCACTACATGGAGCATATCTGGCAGTGCCGGCACCAGCATAGTACTCAGTAGCCTGAGCCCGGCAACCGTGTACGAGTGTGCGGTAGAAACGGTATGTGGCAGTGGCACCAGCGGCCTGAGTGCTACATCGTTCTTCACAACCGCTACGGCAGGTGTGGGCTCGGCATCGAGCGGCAAAATGGCAGTGTATTTCAACAGGCCGGTAAACACAGCCGTCTCAACCGGCGAAAATGCGGTATACCTGCACAATGCCATGGCCGATACCCTGATAGCCTATCTGAACCGGGCAAAATATACGGTAGACATAGCCCAATACAACTACAACCAGAGTGCCGGCTACAGCAACATAGCCACTGCCATCAACAATTGCATAGCCCGTGGCGTGCGGGTACGGTGGATATATGACGGACATGAATCGAACACAGGCCTTGCCCTGCTGGATACCGCTGTACACACTCTTGCCAGCCCCACTACCAGTGCCTACGGATTGATGCACAACAAGGTGGTGATTATAGATGCCCAATCGGCCGACCCTAATGATGCCGTGGTATCTACCGGCTCTACGGTATGGGGGGTAAATCAGTTCAACAGCGATTATAACAATACCATCTTCATACAAGACTCGGCACTGGCCCATGCCTACGAAAACCACTTCAATATGATGTGGGGCGGTTCGGGCAGCTACCCCAATCTGGCGTTGTCGAAATTTGGCCCTAACAAAACCGATGGCGGGGCGCACATTTTTCATATAGGCGGCAAAACGGTAGAGCTCTACTTTAGCCCCTGCGACCATACCGATATGCACATACAGGCCGCCATCAATTCGGCCAATACCGACCTGTATGTAGGCATGTACACCTTCACCATGTCGTCCGATGCATCGGCCATCGTATCGCGGCACACTGCCGGGGTATATGCCCCCGTTATTGTAGACGAGAATAGTACCATTGGCTCGGCTGCATACCCTATACTTACGGCAGGGTTGGGCAGCTTGTTGAAGACACAAACCGGCAGCGTCATTTATCATAACAAGATGATGATTGCAGACCCATCTAACACCTGCTCTGACCCATTGGTACTAACCGGCTCTCACAACTGGACCAATTCGGCCGATACCAAAAACGATGAAAATACCCTCATCATACACAGCGATACCATTGCCAACATCTATTATCAGTCTTTTCATGCCAACTATACCGACCTTGGCGGTACACTTACCCCTATACCGCCATGCAGCAGTGTGGCCTGTGGTACACCCGCTATATTGCCGGCAACAGCCATAGGTACCAGTACCGCCATCCTGAACTGGGCAAGCATGCCGGGTGCGGTAAGCTACAATGTGCAATACCGCCCATCGTCCGGCGCATGGATAACCACCACTACTACCACCAACAGCCTTACCATAACCAGCCTTACACCCGCCACCACTTACCAATATGCCGTGCAGGCCGTCTGTGCCGCAGGGGCAGGGGTATACAGCAGTAGTACCACATTTACCACACTGGCACCACCCTGCACCATTCCATCGGGCCTCAGCGTACCCATTACCGATACCGATGCCGCACAGATAATGTGGGGTGCCGTAGCCGGTGCCACGGGCTATGAGTTGCAGTACCGCATATCGGGTGCCGGCACATGGGTCACCACTACCGTCACTGCTATTCCGGCCATACTCACCAGTCTCGCCCCCGGCACTACCTACGAGGTGCGCATACAGGTATTATGTGCATCGGGCACCAGCGGGTACAGTAGTGCAGTGGCCTTTACCACATTGTTGCCAGCAGCACCAACCTGTGCTATAGCGGCATTTGCTACGCCACCGGCCACTACCATTACGGCTACCACGGCCGTGCTGCGCTGGGCTGCCGTACCCGGTGCCACCAGCTACAATGTACGCTACCACAAAACCGGCACACCCATATGGACGTATACCGTAGCCACCACCAATATGGTGGCAGTGAGTGGCCTTACCGCTAATACCGATTATGAGTTTCAGGTGCAAACCGTATGCCCGGCGGGTAACAGCGCATTCAATGGGTCTTCGCTGTTTACTACACGCAGTGTTACCGAGGTTGGCAATGTGCATAGCCTTGAGAGTAGTATGACCCTTTGGCCCAACCCTGCGGCAGGCAACAGCACGCTACAGTATCATTTGCCGGTAGGCACCAGTGTTAGTGCAGCTATATACGATATGGCAGGCCGTTTGGTACACACCATTCTGTCTGCCACCAGCCAAACCGCAGGTACACATCTATTGCCGTTGCCACATTTGCCGGCAGGCGTATATATAGTACGCATGAGTGCTGGTGAAGCAACAGCCGTTCAAAAACTGGTGCAGCTATAACAAACATTAGTTGCAGGAAACGACCTCGTGCAGTGCCCCGCCCTGCCATGGGTAGAAGGTAAGGCTGCAATAGCGGTCATCATCTTGTGTGGTTGTTTCGTATGTGGCTACAAGGTGTTGCGCCAGTAAGCCATTGATGTCTGGTGCTGCACCCAATGTATCGGCATAAAAGGTGTATGCCTCAAAGCTGTCGAATACATTGATTTTCACGTTGCCATTGCCAGCCGCATTGCGCAAATCTGCTATGATGTCTACACAATACTCCTTGTACTTGTCGGTATTGGGGTCCAGACTGTGCATCACCACATTGTACTGTGTTTCGGTAGCCGATGCCGACCTGATATACCGCTTATGCAGCTCGAACCCTATAAGCCCTGTATCGGGGTTGCTGGCTACAATGGTTTTGAATAGCGTTTTTTCATCCGATACGGTAGTTTGTACCATGCCGGGGCTACGACGCATATAAGTGATGTTGCTACGCATAGCCACAACAGATAATGCCAGAATGCCTGCAAATGCAGCGCAACGAATAAGGAGACGATGTTTGGGTTGCATGGTGAATGATGTGCTACAAATATAATATGCAATATCTTAGTAAAATGTAAAAATGGTGGCGTTGCCCCCTGTTGTATGCTAATCGTTAAATGTAGGGTTGGCTGACTTATAGCCATACAAAATGCGGGGGATTTGCGGTAACTTACGGTGAAATAAGATGGGGGAATACCATGAACAGGAACATACATAAGGTAGCTGTTATAGGCAGCGGCGTAATGGGGTCGAGAATTGCATGCCATTTTGCAGGAATAGGGGTAGAGGTGCTGCTGTTGGATATTGCCCCATCTACACTTACCGATGCCGAAACGGCCAAAGGATGGAGCCTGACCAGCAAACCGGTGCGCAACCGCATAGTGAATGATGCACTGCAAGCCACGCTGAAAAGCAAACCATCGGCGGTATACACCAAAAGTGTATCTAACCGTATCACTACCGGCAATATAGATGACGACCTGCCCCAAATAGCCACCTGCGATTGGGTGATAGAGGTAATTGTAGAACGGCTGGACGTAAAACAACAATTGTTCGAAAAGATAGAACGCTACCGCAAGCCGGGCTCGCTCATTACATCCAATACATCGGGTATTCCCATAAGACTGATGAACGAGGGCCGCAGCGAAGATTTTCGCAGGCATTTTTGTGGTACGCACTTCTTCAATCCACCCCGGTACCTGCGCCTGCTGGAGATAATACCCGGCCCCGATACCCGGCCAGATGTACTGGACTTTCTGAGCGACTATGGCAGCCGTCACCTGGGCAAGGTAACTGTTCTGTGCAAGGATACCCCCGCATTTATTGCCAATCGCGTAGGTGTGTTTGGTTTTATGGCGGTCTTTAAGGCCATGCAAGACCTTGGTTTGAACATTGATGAAACCGACCTGCTGACGGGTACCATTATGGGCAGGCCCAAATCGGCCACATTCCGTACGGGCGATGTAGTGGGCTTGGATACGCTGGTGATGGTAGCCAAAAACCTGCCCGCCCGACCTGAAGCAACGGCTGGCAGCACTCTATGCCGGCAGCGACAAGGCTGGCGAGTTTTACAGGCAGTTTCACCACATGCTTTTCTCCTACATATCGAACCGGGTACCCGAGATAACCGATGACCTGTATAAGATAGACGATGCCCTGAAAGCCGGCTTTGGCTGGGATATAGGAGCCTTTGAAAGCTGGGATGCACTGGGCGTGCGCCGCACCATGAACAAGGTGCTGGCCGCTGGCCTACCCGTAGCCCCATGGGTACAGGAAATGGTACAAAACGGCAACAATGCCTTTTACAAAACCGAAAACGGCCGTAAGCTCTATTACGATATAAAAACCAAGAGCTACCAACCCATACCGGGCACCGGCTCGCTGATACTGCTGGACAACCTGAGCGACAATGTAGTATGGCGCAACAGCGTATGCAAGCTGCACGATGCGGGCGATGGAGTGGCCGTGCTGAGCTGGAACACCAAAATGAACACCATAGGTGGCGAGGTGCTGGAAGGCATTCAGAAGTCGGTAGCCATAGCCGAGGAAAAATTTCATGGATTGGTGCTGGCCAATGGCGGCCCCAACTTTAGTGCCGGTGCCAATGTGGGGCTCATATTCATGTTTGCCGCAGAGCAGGAGTACGACGAGCTGGACATGGCCGTTCGTGCCTTTCAGGCAGCTACCATGCGCCTGCGGTACAGCAGCATACCGGTAGTGGTAGCCCCACATGGGCTTACGCTGGGTGGCGGCTGCGAAATATGCCTGCATGCCGATGCAGTACAGGCGGCTGCCGAAAGCTACATAGGGCTGGTAGAAGTGGGCGTAGGCCTGATACCCGGTGGCGGTGGCACCAAGGAGCTGGCCGTACGTGCCGGCGACCGCAACATAAAGGAAGACATAGAAGTAAACTATCTGCAGCAACTATTCATTAATGTGGGTACGGCCAAGGTATCCACATCGGCACACGAGGCGTTCGAGAACTTTGTGCTGCGGCCGGGCTACGATGCCATATCGGTAAATACCGACCGCCGCATTGCCGATGCCAAACGCCGCGCATTGCTGCTGTGGGAACAAGGCTATACCCGCCCTGCTACCCGTACCGACATAAAGGTGCAAGGGCGTGGCGCATTGGGCGGCTTGCTGGCAGGTGTACACGGCATGTGGCGCGGTGGCTACATAAGCCAGCACGACAAACTGATAGCCGAAAAACTGGCCCATGTAATGTGTGGCGGCGACCTCTCGGCACCCACTACGGTATCAGAACAATATCTGCTGGATTTGGAGCGAGAAGCATTCCTGAGCCTGAGCGGCGAGCGCAAAACACTGGAAAGGTTGCAGAGTATACTTACCACTGGCAAGCCATTGCGGAATTAGCTGGATGTAGGGGGCATCAGCTTGTAATGTTCCTCATTATTATAGTTTCTTGATAAATTTTATTGAAATTTGCAGAAATAGCGCAAATAAGACAAAATGATTATCGAATTCAGCATTGGAAACTATAAATCTATCAGAGATATACAGACCCTTAGCTTCAGGGCTACGGGACTTGTTTCTGAAAATAAGGATGTGGATACGTGCAACATTTTTGATGCTGCCGGCCAGAACTACCTACGCACCGTTGGGGTATATGGTGCCAATGCCAGTGGCAAGTCGAATTTGCTGACAGGCTTAGTGTTCCTTGCCCAAATGGTTCAGTACTCTCTCGAAACAGAGTCATTTTTGGAAGAATGGATACGGCCAAATAGACAGAGTATTGCGTTAAATGAACACTATGGTTATTTTCAAATAGTATTGTTGTTAAACGGAAGGAAATACCGCTATGGCTTTGTACTGGGGGAAACATATATAGAGAATGAATGGCTATTTGGGCCTGCCGGGAAAAATGAAACCTGGTATTTCAAAAGAACAAAAGATGCTGTAGAGGTAAATAAGGCAAAATTTCCGGAGGGAGCAGGCATTCCATACGAATCGAAACTACGGCCCAATGCATTATTCCTTAGTTTTTGTTCGTCATACAATGGAGATGTGTCTGGAGAGATAAAACACTTTTTAGCAAGAAAGCTAAACATAGAATATTCAATTCCATTCAGCGATCGGTTTCAGGAGACAAATGCATTGGTAAAAGAGGGTAAGAAAGAGCAAGTGCTACAGTGGCTGAGAAGTGCAGGGCTGTTTTTTAATGACATTTATATTGAGCAGCAACAGGCAGAGCATGCTGCCAGGCGGCGTGTAACTGAACGTGTAAAACTGATAAAAAACGATTTTGACAAACAGGGAAATATTGTTGGGAACATAGAAATGGATTTATTGGCAGAGGAATCGTTAGGCACACAGAAATACTATTCGTTTATAGGCAAACTCTTCACTCTTTTCGAACAGGGAGGCATACTAATTTCCGATGAAATTGACAGCAATTTTCATCCAACCTTATTACAAAGAATCATAAGGATGTTCAATGACATAACGTTGAATAAAGCCAACGCTCAATTATTGTTTAGCAGCCACGATACCAACTTGATGAACCCGGACATGATGCGTCGCGACCAATTTTACTTTACAGAAAAATCGGTTACAGACAATACTGTCCTCTACTCTCTTGCCGATCTTAAAGGCATCAGAAATAATGCTGACTTTGCCAAACAGTACCTTGCCGGGTATTATGGTGCGTTACCAATACTTAGCCACTATGCCAAAGATATTACCCACAAAGAACAACTATAGCACATGTTACAATACCCCTGGGATGTAAAATCTGACGATTCACGACCGTCAGACACCATCACTACATTTATTATCTTTTGCGAAGATGAGGTAAGCGAACCGCTTTACTTTCGTCGTTATGAGGTGCAGGGTAAGGTAAAAGTAAATGCTATAGAAAATCAGAAACAGCATTGGCACAATCTCACCAATACTATTAACGATTGTGTACATAATGGTTTGTTGGAGGGTTGGAACGGCACTTATCGGGTGAAGCCCGGTACCACTACCCAAATATGGAGTGCCTATGACCGCGACATGGAGAGCGAACAGGTGAATGCCCAGGTGCAAGTAAATGATATTCATTTCTCAACAGCTATTGCCACAGCAAAAAACATTGGCATTAAGGTAGCCTGGAGCAATGATGTCTTTGAGTTGTGGATTCTGTTACACTTCGAACAAGTGCCGATGGGGCAAAGATTGCACCGAAACTATGTATATGATCGTCTCACTGCAGTTTTCAGGAACTTACAGGAAAAATCAGCAGACCTTCAAAGAATTACAGACAACCCCAACTTCAATTACAAAACGTCATTCAAAAAACGCACCGCATTTTTGTTGCACGTACTGCCGCAGCTTACGGCCAGCCGCAGAATAGCTGCCACAGCACGAGCAAAGCAACTGGAAGCCTATTTTGCCAATGATGCGCCTTACCACAGCCGCAATCCATGTACATCGGTACATCACCTCGTTCAGGCGTTGTTAGAATCAAGTTCGGGGCCACAGCAATAACCCCCATAAAACACCACTGCCACACCTTTTCGGGTGTGGCAGTGTGCTATTTAGAACATCTTTGTCTTTTCTATAATCAGGTCTATTACGGCGGCCAGTGGTATGCGCTCCTGCAGCATGCTGTCGCGGTAGCGTATGGTTACGGTTTGGTCTTCCTTGGTTTGGTGGTCTATCGTTACACAGAAGGGAGTACCTATAGCATCCTGACGGCGGTAACGCTTGCCTATTGCATCCTTCTCTTCGTAAAAGCAGCGGAAGTAAGGCTTGCATTGCTCCATCAGCTCGCGGGCCAGCTCTGGCAGGCCATCTTTTTTGGTAAGTGGCAGTACTGCCAGCTTGATGGGGGCCAGCATGGGTGGCAGACTCAGTACTACACGGCTATCCTGTTTTTCGGGTGTGCTCAGGTCTTCCTCTTTGTAGGCATGGCTCAGTACCATCATCACTGCACGGTCCAGCCCTATAGAAGTTTCTATAACGTAGGGTACGTAGTGCTGGTTGATGTCGGTATCGAAATAGGTGAGCTTTTTGCCGCTGTATTTCTGGTGCTCCGTCAGGTCGAAGTCGGTGCGGCTGTGTACACCCTCTACTTCCTTAAAGCCCATCGGGAAATCGTATTCTATATCGCAGGCAGCATCGGCATAGTGCGCCAGCTTCACATGGTCGTGAAAGCGGTAGCTGTCTTGTGGTATGCCCAGACTCAGGTGCCACTTCATACGGGCTTCTTTCCAGTATTCGTACCACTCCTTTTGTGTGCCGGGGCGCACAAAAAACTGCATCTCCATCTGCTCGAACTCGCGCATACGGAAGATGAAACCACGGGCCACAATCTCGTTACGGAAAGCCTTACCCGTCTGCGCAATACCAAAAGGTATCTTCATACGGCCTGTTTTCTGCACGTTCAGGAAGTTGACGAATATACCCTGTGCTGTTTCGGGGCGCAGGTATATTTCACTGGCCTCCTCGGCTACAGAACCTACCTGTGTAGAGAACATGAGGTTGAACTGGCGTACATCGGTCCAGTTGCCAGTGCCGCTTACGCCGCATTTTATCTTATTGTCTTCTATCAGTTGTTTCAGTCCGGCAAAGTCGTTGTTGGCCAACAGGGCATCCATTTGTGCCAGCAGAGTGTCTTTAGCCTCGGTGGCCAGCGTTTCGGCATGTGCTTCTATGAGGTGGTCTACTCGGTAGCGTTTTTTGCTATCCTTGTTGTCTATCATAGGATCGCTAAAGTTGTCTACGTGGCCGCTGGCCTTCCACACCGTGGGGTGCATAAATATAGCCGCATCTATACCCACTATGTTCTCGTGCATCTGGGTCATGCTGCGCCACCAATAGTCGCGTATATTGCGCTTCAGCTCGGCACCATTCTGGCCGTAGTCATACACGGCACTCAGGCCGTCATATATTTCGCTCGATTGAAAAACGTATCCGTATTCTTTGCAGTGGCCTATAATGGCCTGCAGTTTATTCTCGTTTGCCATAGCGTGGCAAAAATAGATGGAATAGTTGACAGTTACATGTGTGTACCAATGCCAATACAAGACACTATACCACAGGGCTTTCACATTTATATAACTGAGGTACAAAGAAGGCCAAAATGCCGAACGGATTTTTCTTGATAATTTTGCAGTGATGAACAGAGGCCAGAAGAAATCGTTATTGCCCTACATACCGGGTTATGATAATAATGCAGCACTGAAGCTGGTGTTTTTTGTAGCAGGTGCCTACATCACATTGGCACTTACGTGGGCCACATTTATGATAGTGAATACCACAGGCGATGCCTTTGACCATTACATGATACCCAACATTTCGCTACCGGTAGTGTCGCAACTGGGTGCCAAATGGTGGACTATATTTACCTATGGTTTCTTTCATGTGCCCAACAGCTTTATGCACATGCTCAGCAATATGCTGTGGCTCTACATGTTCAGCTCGGTGGTGCAAATGCTGGTGGGCAAGCAGCAGATAGCACCATTGTTTGTATATAGCCTACTGGCGGGTGGGGTGTTTTACAGTGCCACACAATTGTTGCCGGGTAGTGCGGGTATTGCCCCCACATATATGATGGGCCCAAGAGCAGGAATGATGGGTATGTGTGTGGCTGCTATAACCCTCTCGCCCAAATATCGTTTTTACCTATCCGAGACGTTTTCTATTCCTATGGCTGTGGTGGCGGGTATCTTTGCGTTGCTCATGCTGCTGGAGACCGGCTTCAACCTACCGTTGGTGGCTATGGTTGCGGGTGGGGCCCTTACAGGGTTTGGCTACGTAAAATTGTTGCGTGCCGGCTACAGGCCGGGCGCATGGGTGTACAGCCTGCGCAACAAAATGGAACAGTCGGTAACGCCTGGCCCAAGCTCGGGAAAAGGCAATCGCAGTGGCGGCAACACCGTCAGCGTTACACCCCAGCAGCGTGTAGACGAGATACTGGACAAAATAAACCGTAAAGGCCTCAAGTCGCTCACCAACGAGGAGCGGGAAATACTGAAAAAGGCTGGCCGCTGATGGAACCAATAACAACCTTCCTTTCAAATAAATGTTAACAATGCCATTATAGTTCATGGCACTGTATCATTGGCACAGGTTTTGTACTGTGTTTATCAAAATCTGTGAACATGAAACAAAGGGCAGTTATTTATTTCAGCAAGAATAAGGCATTGAAGATTTTGGAAAGCCCGCTGAAGGCAGACCTTAAAACCCTGTTGAGCGCCACCTTTGCGCTATCGAGAAGCCGTGTAGTGAAAAAACACATCGAGAATACACTGATGCAATTAAACCAACCTACCTATAAACTAACGGCCTGATAAGGACGGCCGGGGTTTGTTTTACAAGAGCAGGCGGCCCCTGTATGCATCTGCTACAATGGGTAGCAGATGTAACTTCCCGGTAAAAACAACATAATACCTAAAAGTTGGTTGGTGTTATGTTGTTTTTCATTTTTTGCACAAAAGTTGGCAGTGATGCAGTTTTGTGTATATTTGAAAGCTGATTCTACAGTAAACAACACTGTTTACTGGAAAATTCGGATATTTTATAAGGTTTTTAACTTTTTTGAGGAATTTGGCTTCATTTTTGCTGTAAGTAATCGGAGGCATTCTGAAGTAGTGGGCTTGAAATTGTTAGTATGAAAAAGCTGTTATTATTAGTTAGTTATACATTGTTTCTTTTTACGGCTGTTGCGCAAACCAACCATCCCCCTATGGAGGATGTTGTGAATGCCATCAAGAACAACCGTATTGAAGATTTGTCGAAGTACTTCGACAACATAGTGCCTGTAACTATCAATAACAATCAAACCATTTACAGTCGCAATCAGGCTGAAATTGTTCTGAAAGACTTTTTTGACAGAAACATCCCGAAGGACTTTCTGATAATGGACAACGGATCGCCCAATGCGTCTTCTAAATTCATAATAGGCAGTATTCTTACCCCCAGCGGCACCAAGTACAATGTGTACATTCTGATGAAACTGAAGGACACTAATTTTTATCTTCAGGAAATAAGACTGAACAAAGAATAGAAGGTTTAACTCTGGCTAATAATATTTTTACCTCCCTATTTGGGAGGTATTTTTTTGCTTTCAATTAAGAGAAATGAATTTGTTGCCACTATTGCACCTTCACCGGCTTGCTATCGTGGCTATTGTCGGTAAAGGCATACTGTACAAGGTTGGCACCCATTTGCAGGGCTGCCTGCCGCTTTTCGGGTGCATCCTGATGCACATCGGGGTCTTCCCAGCCATCACCAAGGTCGGTCTCCACACTGTAAAAACACACCAATCTGCCCTTATATATTAGCCCATAGCCTTTGGGCGGCTTTTCGTCGTGCTCATGCACCTTGGGCAGGCCGTTGGCAAAATTGAATTTCTGGTGGTATACAGGATGCGAGAAGGGCACCTCTACCAGTTCCAGCTCGGGGAATATTTTTTTGAGCACGGGGCGCACGTATGGGTCCATACCATAGTTATCGTCTATATGCAGAAAACCGCCACCCTCCAGATACTTGCGCATGTTGCGGGCCTCGGCATCGTTTACCACCCAGCGTCCATGGCCGGTAACGTGTACAAACGGATAGTTGAATATTTCGGGGCTGCCCGCCTCCACATGTGCCTCGCGGGTATCTATGCGGGTATGTAGCTGCTCGTTGCAAAACGTGGCAAGGTTGCGCAGCGATGTGGGGTTGGCATACCAGTCGCCACCGCCACCATATACCAGCAGGCCCAGCTGTGGAGACTGTGCCGAAGCCGACAAAACCGTTGCACCAATAAACAGAGATAGTATAATCTTTTTTGACAACTTCATCAGGACACAAGATTGAAATGAGCAGCTACCGTGATGGCCGCAGTCTCGGTACGCAGCCGCTGCCTGCCCAGCGATACGGGCGTGCAACCTGCCGCTATACACAAATTTACTTCATCGGGCGTAAAGTCGCCCTCGGGGCCTATGAAAACTGCTGCATCTGTAGCCACCTGCAACAGGCTGGCAAATGAGGTGCGGGGCTGGTCTTCTATGCAGTGGGCTATATACCGCTGCGGTATACCCGCAATGGCCGCCAATGCATCTTTTACAGACATCATGGGCGACAAGGATGGTAGATATGCCTGTTGCGATTGCAGTATGGCCGACTGTAGTATTTTCTCCCAACGGTCTACCCGTATATGTGCTTTATGAAAGCGGTCTGAACTTACCGGAATAATGGCTGCCACACCCAGTTCGGTTGCCTTTTCCAACAACCATTCGTTGCGACTATTGTTGCGGGTGAAGGCAATACATAAGTGTAACTTACCCCCATTTCGGGGTTCGAAAGAGGCATTGGTAATCTTCACATTTACCTTGTGCCTGTCGGCAAACTGAATGATGCCGGTGGCTACGGTGCCTGCACCATCGGTTAGTTGCAGCACATCACCCTCGTCCATACGCAATACCTGCCACACATGTTTGGAAGTATCGGCACCAAGTGAGACAGTGCTTTGCGCATTCAGGGCGCCGGGGTGAAAAAAACGGTGCATATCAGCCATCCCACAAAAATAATGAAATATGCTAACGCAAAACCATCTGTTTGTCAGAGATAAGCTTACGCAGGTTGATGAGTGCATAGCGCATACGGCCCAGTGCGGTATTGATGCTGACCCCGGTAAGGTCTGATATTTCTTTGAAACTGAGATCGGCATATATACGCAATACTACTACCTCGCGCTGTTCGTACGGCAAAGATTCTACCAGCTTGCGCACACTATCGTGTGTTTGGCGGCGTTCTATAGCATCGGCCACCATATCGCTTTGGCCAAATATGGCCGAAATATCGGTACCATCGGGCAGGGTAATAGGTGCTTGTATACGCACACGCCTGAAGTAGTCCATACACAGGTTGCGGGCTACCCGCACAGCCCATTGTACAAATTTACCCTGCTCGTCGTAACGGCCTTCTTTGATGGTTTTTACAATTTTCAGGAAAGTGTCCTGAAACAGGTCTTCGGCCAAATACTTGTCTTTAACAAGCATATAGAGCGTCGTGTAAACCTTGTCTTTATGACGGTTTATAAGTACTGAAAGGGCTTTTTCGTTTCCTTGCTGATAAGCAAGTACAAGCTCAGCGTCTGAGAAAGTGGTAAACTGCATAACTTCTACTGGTTTTAACGTAATGTAATGATCACGTCATCGGCCATAATTTTGTTTGAGAAACGTAGAAGTTTATGCTATAAAAGACAGTTTTTATAAAAGAATATGGTGCAAAAAAGTTAAAATATTTCAGTCTGCCAAATTTTATTTAAGAAGGCTTTATCAATACTTTAACCCAACCTTACAATAAGACGCACACATCGTGCCAAAAGTTGGGAAAACTGAAAAAAATCTAATTTTTTTTCTGACATCGTCAGATCGCCAGTATCTTTTGTGCCTTTTGCATCAATAAAAGCGGGCATACTCCTCAAAGTATGCCCGCCCACTCCTTGTGTGTTTTCTTTATACTATCGCATCAGTGTTACGTTGCCTTTATGGTATTCCTTTTGCCCATCGCGGAAGGTAACATCTATGATGTATACATACACGCCCTCGGGCTGTGCTATACCATTCAGTTTACCATCCCAGCCAGAGCCTTCAAGCGTACGCGATTCGAACACCTGCTGCCCCCAACGATTGTAAACATTCAGCTTGAAGCTGGTTAGTCCTTTTGCCAATAACTGACGAGGGAAGAAGTAATCGTTTACACCATCGCCATTGGGTGTAAATACGTTGGGTATATCTACATAACAGTCGTTGGCTACTGTTACAGAGTCTGTAGCTTCACAATTGTTTACGCTTACTTTCACATAATAGAAACCCGGTGATGTAACATTGATGGAACGTGTACGCTCGCCGGTATTCCATAGCCATGTAGCAGCAGCATTGCCAGCATTACCGGCATCTGTTAGCGTAAGAGCCTGACTGCCTTTACAAATAGATGTATCGCGACCTACATCTACCGTAGGGCGTGGCACCACGGTTACTTTGCGGGTGGTAGATACATCGGTACATGCGCGGTAATGTGCATTTACTGTAACGATGAAGTCTCCCGTTCCGTTAAACGAATGGTAGATAGGATTCACATTTTTAGTGATTTCTCCATCTCCAAAATCCCACGTTACGCCAGTGTTACCAAGATCGGCATAGAGGCCTGTGAATGTGACGTAGGTACCTGCACACCATACTGTATCGGTAAGTCGTAGTTGAATACCACTTTGTGTATCTATCTGAACTGTAGCGTATGCAGTATCATAACATGGTATGAAGTTCGACTCTACCAACATCACCTTGTAGCTGCCAGAGTTCTTGTAGTTGTTAACCGGATTGGCAGCAGTATCAAATTTACCATCGCCAAACTGCCACAGATGCTTTGTAGCCCCTATAGATGTATTGAGGAAATTAACCGGCTGATTCTGGCAGGCCAAAGCGGGATCTGGTGCAAAGACGGCCTTAAGCGGATGACCCAGTGTAAATGTGAGCTTGGTACTGTCTATACAACGGTGGTTGGTAGCAAACAATGTTACCGTGTAGGTGCCAGGGCCGTAAACATGCCACGGATTGGCACTGGTATCGGAAGAACCATCGCCAAATTGCCACACATAATATAGCGGCCCCGCAGATGTAGAATGATTGTGGAAAAATACCGTATCGCCAGAGCAACCGTAACGGAACGTAGTATCGAACATGGCTGTAATTGGCGGACCGGCTAATGTTGCTGTACCTATCACATTCGTTACACAGTTACCAATTTTGACAGAGAAACCCGAATAGAAACCCTCGCAAAGACCTGGCAGATAAATAGTACTGTCGGCACCTGCTACTGTTACAAAAGGCGTTTGTGGTACTCCGTTAAACGAATAACGAACGGTATCGGATGTGTAGGGAGCAACTGCACGTATGGTGATGGAACCATTGCAAAAACCACACTCTGTTGGCTGCACAATGGTAGTGATGTATGCTGGTGGAGGCGGCGGACCAGCCAAAGTGTATGGCCCAACGGCTGGTGTAATACAGGTAACGCCATAACGGGCAGTAATATTGGCATACACGCCCTCGCACAACCCTACTAGGGTAATGTTGCCGGCAGCATCGGTAGTGCCGGTAAATGGCGGTTGCGCTACCCCATTCAGTGTATAGTTGATGGTAAATGTATGACTTGGGTACAAGCCACGAATAGTAAGCTGCCCATCGCAGGCACCACAGATTGATGGGTCTACCTGTGTGACGCTACTGATAGCTATTGTAGGATTGGTAAGCGTGACAGGACCCGCAGGCGCCGATGCACACAAGCCCTGCCTTGCTACAAAATTGCCATAAGTACCTGCACACAAACCCGAAATGAGATGTGTACCTGTTGGAGATGCTACACCAATAATTGTAGGCTGTGCTACACCACCCAATTCGTAGTTAATAGTATCGGGCAAATTGGGCAACAAACCACTAATCAGAATAGACCCATCGCAACTCTCGCATTTTGTAGGGTTTGTTGGGGTAAGGGAAATGGTAAATGATGGTGCAGGTGTAACGGTGTAGTAGCCAAATGAGGTATCGGCACAACCAAGAGCACCTGCTTTGTATGTGGTGGTGGTGGTAGGGCAAACCGTCATTGTGGCACCTGTACCCAAATAAGCACCAGTGGTAACATTGTACCAATACACCGGCGATGTAGAATATGGTACTGGTGCATATGGTATAGACGATACAGCATACGAAGACATATCGGTACTTGGCGTAAAACGCCAAGCTTCATTTAAACATGTATATACAGAAGGAAAATCGCGGCCGGGGGCTACTGTAGCGGCTGTACCAGTTGCATTTTGTACGCCGATAATAGCATAGCCACCATTCCAGGTAGAACAAACAGGTTTGGTAGCAATGTGTGTTTCAATAACATTGGTAGTTTCATATAGTATCATCTGCATACTGGTACGTTGCGTAGTACACGAGTACATAGCATCATTACAGAAAGTAACTATATATCTACGGAAAGGCGCAGAACCTGTAAGTGAATAAGTAATGGTACCACCGCCGGCTATAGATATGTCAATGTCGCACCATGGGCCACAAATATTATTGTACTTACTGGCGTTGCCCAATAGCACAGCAGTAATAGGCCATGGATCGTAAGCACCCGCCAGCGATAAATCGAAACAAAGGGTACCATTTGGGCCGATAACTAACTGGGTATGCGGTGTTCCATAATAGTTGAATGTAAAACCAATAGGTAGAACTGGTGAATAGCGGTCGTCTATAGCAATACCAGACGCTGTAGGTACATCACCTACTACAGTGGCGGTAAGGGTAGTGCAGGTAACGGTACAGCTCAAAGAATCGCTACTGGTAACTGTAACCTGTGCTACCGATTTGATAACACCACAGAATAATAGCAATACGGCAAAGGCGTAATGTAAAAATGTCTTTTTCATGTGCTTCAAAAATCATCTTTTTTCAACTGTGTCACGCAGTTGTGCATTCATCTCTTAAATAGACTACACTTTTTAAGCTTTCGTTAGTAAAGTTATGGTTCTTTTTTAATACCTGCATGAGTAATGTTATCATATTTGCTGTTACTACACCAATCGCTGAAACGCATACCAGCACACGTTTGGCGTATGTTTTACAATGTAAAATTGAACCGTGGTGATTAATAATGCATTAGCTTAGTTGTTACCAACCAACTACACTATGGATACCGTGGTACGATTGATTTTACATAAATTGCAGCATTCGGAATATTTGAAACAATTATCCTACCTTAAATTAAAAGAAGAGAGACCAAGCATTATATGGCACAAAACATTTTAGTGATTGACGACGAAAAATCTATCAGGAAGGTACTGGGCGAAATACTTTCGTTTGAAGGATTTACCGTTGACGAAGCCGCCGATGGAGCAGAAGGCATTAAAAAAATACGAGAGAGCAATTATGATTGTATACTATGCGATATAAAGATGCCCAAAATGGATGGACTGGAGGTGTTGCAAATAGCACAACAGGAAAAACCCGACATACCATTTATCGTAATTTCGGGACATGGCAATATAGAAACAGCAGTAGATGCCGTAAAGAAAGGAGCATACGACTACATATCTAAACCACCAGACCTAAACCGGCTTCTGATAACCATCAGAAATGCTATGGATAAAAAAGTACTGGTTGCCGAAACAAAACAATTGCGCAAACGCATATCGCGCGGGTACGAGATGATAGGTGAAAGCGAAGGCATGAAACGTATACACGAAACCATTGCGAAAGTAGCACCTACAGATGCACGCGTATTGATAACCGGGCAAAACGGAGTAGGTAAAGAACTGGTAGCAAGACGAATACACGAACTAAGCAACCGCGCAGCTGGCCCTATGATAGAAGTAAACTGTGCAGCCATACCATCTGAACTCATAGAAAGTGAATTGTTTGGCCACGAGAAAGGTTCATTCACATCGGCCATAAAACAACGAATAGGTAAGTTTGAACAGGCAAATGGTGGTACACTGTTTCTGGACGAAATTGGCGACATGCATCTGGATGCGCAAGCAAAGATGCTGCGTGCATTGCAGGAAGGAAAAATAACGCGCGTAGGTGGCGAAAAAGAGATAAAAGTAGATGTGCGTGTACTGGCAGCTACCAATAAAAACCTGATGGAAGAAGTGGAAGCTAAAAAATTCAGGCTCGATCTGTATCATCGACTGGGCGTAATACTGATTCAAGTACCATCACTCAACGCAAGGAGAGAAGATATACCTGCTTTGATAGCGCACTTTCTGAAGGATATATGTGATGAATACAAACAACCATTGAAAAACATAGAAGAAGAGGCCATTGTAGCATTAACACAGCATAACTGGACAGGTAACATTCGTGAGCTACGCAATGTTGTAGAGCGTCTCGTTATTCTATCTGATAAAACTATCACCAAAAAAGATGTAGAATCGTACATCATTGTTTCCTGACCGATATAAACTATACTACTTACAATAAAAGCCACCCATGGGTGGCTTTTATTGTAA
>JAGKWS010000105.1 GCA_021151685.1 Chitinophagaceae bacterium | reverse complement strand
CCCGTTCTTCAAGACCATCGAAACGCAGCGAAGATGCAGGTGGTGATGACCGCCGCCCGGCACGTAAACCTGCGGCAGGTAAGGGTTTCCCGGGTATGCCCGATAGGAAGAAGAGCAAGGAAGACTACAAACGCGAAAACCGTTATACCGAGCGCGAGGAATTTGAACTGGCCGTACAGCGCAACGACAAAGAATACTTTGGCGATGATGATGACTGGGAAGTAGAAGGTGACAAACGCCCCAAAATGGCCCGTGCTGCCGAATTCCCCATGCCACTGAATAAGTATATAGCTCATAGTGGCGAGTGTGGCCGCCGCGAGGCCGCCGAACTGGTGAAACAGGGCAAGGCCAAGGTAAACGGAGAACTGATATTGGACCCCGGCCACAAGGTGAATGAGGGCGACCAGGTGACGCTGAGTGGTAAAAAACTAAAGCCTCAGAAGGGTTTGGTGTACATATTGCTGAACAAGCCCAAAGGCTTTATTACCACCAACGAAGACGACCGCGGCCGCAAAACCGTGCTGGATCTGGTAGCCAATGCCGATGTGGGCCGTGTGTTTCCCGTAGGCCGTCTGGACCGTGCTACAACCGGTCTGCTGCTCATAACCAACGATGGCGACCTGACCCAGAAGTTGGCACACCCATCGTACGAGATGAAGAAGGTGTACCATGCCACACTGGACAAGCCCCTGACCAAGGCCGATTTTGATGCCATAATGGAAGGCGTGGAGCTGGAAGATGGCAAGGCTATAGTAGATGAAATGGCATGGCTGGAAGCCAAAAACGAATTGGGGCTGGAGATACATAGCGGTAAGAATCGTATTGTACGCCGCATATTCGAGTCGCTGGGGTATGTGGTAGAAAAGCTGGACCGTGTAGTATATGCCGGGCTCACCAAAAAGAACCTGCCCCGGGGCAAGTGGCGTTTCCTGAACGAGCAGGAGGTGATAACCCTGAAACACTTCAAGTCTGGTAAAAAATCATAATTTTATACAGTAATACATGCCCGCCATATTCGTATAGCCTGTTTCCATAACACTGTACGCATTTGGCGGGCATTTTTATGCTACACGGCAAACATTGCTTCCTATGTCTTTCATTACTGCCCCCCGCATACACGATGGCCACAACTGGTTGCCGGCAGGTACCACATTGCAGTTGGCCGATGATGGCACCATTTTGGCTATACTTAATGTGGCTCCGGAGGGCACCACACATTACGAGGGAGTTATTGCCCCGGCTTTTGTGAATGTGCATTGCCACATCGAGCTGTCGCATATGAAGGGTGTAATACCCGAGGGTACCGGGTTGATGCCGTTTCTGCAATCGGTACCCCGTTACCGCAATACCTTTACCGAAGAAGATAAAACACAGGCCCGCCACGCTGCTGCTGCCGCTATGTGGCAAAACGGCATTGCTGCCGTAGGCGATATTGCCAACACTACCGATGCGCAGGACGTGCGCATGGCCCTGCCGGGTATGTACTTCCACACGTTTGTAGAGGCACTGGGTTTTACCCCCGCCAATGCAGGCAGGTCGTTTGGCTTTGCCGAAGCCACATGGCAGGCATATGCTGCACAGGCCGCTGGTAACGAAGGGCGTTTGCGGCAGAGTATAGTGCCCCATGCGCCCTATTCGGTATCGCAGGCTTTATTTGGGCTTATAGATCGGTTTCAGCCCACATCTATAGTGTCTATACACAATCAGGAGAGTGCTGCGGAAAATGAATTTTACCAGCAAGGTACCGGCGGCGTGTGTGCGCTGCTTGGAGGTATGGGTATAGACTACAGCAGTTTTACCCCCACGGGCCGGCCGTCTTTGCCATCGTACCTGCCATGGCTATCGGCTACGCACCCTATAGTGCTGGTACACAATACACAATCTACGGTGGCCGATGTGGCTTTTGCCCACCAGCACGCCCCCGAGGTGTACTGGTGCCTTTGCCCCAATGCCAATTTGTATATAGAGGGCCGCCTGCCCGATGTGGTGATGCTTATGGACGAAGGTGCCCGTATTTGTCTGGGTACCGATAGTTTGGCATCGAACCACCAGTTGTGCATCTTGTCTGAGATGGCAACACTGCACCGCCATTTTCCACACATAGGCTGGGAAACCCTGCTGCGTTGGGCTACTACCAATGGTGCTGCTGCGCTGCACCTTGCAGATAGGGTAGGAAGCATAAGACCCGGCATAAGGCCGGGTCTTGTACTCATCAATAATATGGATGTTCCTGATGCAATACCGTGGGTAGAGCGATTGTTTTAGTGCTTACTCTGCCAATGTCCACGTAGTGGTGCGCCCCAGCAGCGATATGCCTACGTAGCCCCGCAAATCCAGCTTGTCGCCGTTCAGGGTCATTTTGCAGCTATAGGTTTTGCCGTTTTTGGGGTCGTATATGGTGCCGCCGCTATAGCCGTTACTGCCATCTTTTTCAAAGTTTTTCAGCAGTTGCAAGCCCATCAGTGCATCGTTCTGATGTTCCTTTTTGGGGTTGTTGATGTCGGTACGGGGTTTGCCCTGCGCGTTGTTCGGCTCCTTTAGCCATACTATTTTGCCGTAGTACTTACCATCGGTGGCCTTAAATACCTTTACCTTGGCGGTCTTTTCCTGATTGTACCACGTTTTTTCTACCGCATCTTGTGCCCACGCGCCTATGCTGCTGCACACTATTGTGGCGGCCAATGCCATGCGTCCCAGCCATTTTGTTGCTACCATGTTGTACAGTTTTTTCTTAAAAATAAGGGCAACAGGCTGGTTTGCCAAATCAATTAATCTGCTGCCGATATAGAGCCTATGCCAGATACTTGCTTGCTTACAGTAGGGTTGCCCTTATATTTTATGGCTCCTGCACCACTAATGTCGGCTACCAGTTTTTGAGATACATTTACTTCGCCCTTGCCAGTGCCCGATATAGATGCCTTGGTTTCTTCCGTCAGCAAGTTGAAGGCTTCTATTTTGCCCGCGCCGCTCAGCTCGTAGCTGGCACTGCGCACCATGCCGCCCTTTATCTCCAGCCCTGCCACGCCCGACATATCGGCCGTTAGTCGGTTGGTGTGTATGTTCTCTATGGTTATAGAGCTTGCGCCCGATACATCTATATCCAACGCTTCGCCCTTCACATCGCCCTCTATATCTACATCGGGTGCGCCCGATACGGCTACGGCCGTCAGTACAGGCATGGTAATGTTTACCTTCAGTTCGTCGGCATCTACATTCCATGTGTTGTCCAGGTCGTAGTCTATGACAAGCGTATTGCCGTTCATTTCGGTTTTTATGTGCTTAATGATGTTTTCGTACCCGCTGAAGCGTACACCGGCCGTGCTGCCCTCTGATACAGTAATTTTAACGTCTGACGAGATGCGAATGTCTACCGCATCGAAGTTGCCCGAAAGTGTGGGCGATTGGGTGGTCTTTTTTCCCTCGCCACGCAGCACATTTTCGCCGCAGGAGGTGAACAGAATAGCCGAAGTGGCAATAGCAATGGTAGCGAACAGTTGTTTCATTGTACCCAATAGTTGTAGTGGTGAGATGATGTGTGTTTGTGTGCCGGTTGGCTATGCCTTCCGGTTGATGACACAAAACTATCTACAGGCCATGGGTGGCACACGTCTATTTCGGTAAAAAGCAGTCTTTTGTCGGTAAAAGCAGTGGTGGGCTTCCTTAGCGGGGGCGCATACGCCACCACACAAGCCCCAGTGTACCAATGATAACCAGCGGAAGAAATGCCAGATAAATGATACCTGTATTAAGCCCGTGTGCGCCACGGGCATCAAGGCTTTGGGCAGTTTTGGTACAGACAGAGCAACCCTGCGCCAGCACATTGCTGCCGTAGGAAACCAGTAATACTGTAAAAGCTATTGCAAAACGTTTCATAACCAAACCTCTTTATCCTTGTATTTGCAAGGCAAAGGTACTAAACAATATACTATGATGCCGTGTGTAGTGCCAGCGATTCTATGAGCATAGTAGCCGTTGCGGGCTGCTGCGCATTGATGAGGATGGTAACAGTGGTAAGTGCATACCGCTCTTTGCGGGTAAGCACCACCTTGCGGCTGTGGCGGGCATGGTCGAAGGACAGTGTTTTGTCTCGGTCTGAATCTTGCAGGGAATAACCCGGCAGCCCACGTTGTATGAGGGTACGCACCTGTTGCATGGCTATAGCACCTACCGATTCGGCACGTACCAGCCAGCGGTCGGCAGGGTGGTATTGGTCCAGCACTACAGTGGGCAGAAAGCCGTCCAGCTGGCGGTTGCAGCTCCATACCCCGCTTACAATCTCGGTTTGTTTCAGGGCATCTACCCCCTGCTGGCCGGGCGTTACCCCGGCTATGGCATACACCTGTTTCTGAAAACCAGTCATAGGCAGTGTGGTGGTACGCCCCTTTCCATACCCATTGAGGGTGGCAAGGCAAAAAACGGATAAAAGCAGCTTTTTCATGATGGAACAACAGCAAATATAACTTTTATTGTTTTTCGGCGGTTGCGGAGAAAATGAACGAGATGTTGAAGAAGGCTTTGAAGCTAATATAATAGTAGTGGTTCGCGAAATGTGAACTTTTAATTACCTTTACAAATACCCATGAAAGTACACCTAATCAAGAGGCAGACGATAGAAAACTATGCGATAGCAAATGCGGGAAGCAGAGCATCCTTTGCTATTTGGATACAATTGATGAAGTATGCCGATTGGCAGACACCCGAGGATATAAAGAAAACGTTTGGCTCGGCTGATTTGCTACTTAATGGGAGTAACCGAGTAATATTTGACATAGCGGGGAACAAGTACCGGATGATTTGCAAATATGTCTTTGGGCACAACGAGGTGCATCTGTTTGTTTGTTGGATAGGCACACATGCCGAATATGATTTGATATGTGCGCGCGGCACTCAATTTACTATCAATGTTTACTAAAGGGGACACATTATGGAAACGATGAAATACAAAGTGATAAAAACAGTGGAGCAGTACAACGAATACGTTGGTCTGCTGGAAGGCCTTTTGATGGCGGAGCCAACGCCGTTGGCTCAAGACGAGGTAGAACTGCTCACATTCCTGATAGAAAAGTGGGATAGTGAACATAGTACAACAGAGGATTTGGACCCGATACAGCTTCTCAAAGCCCTCATGAAGGAGCATGCTCTTAGATCTATTGATCTTGCTCAGCTTTTGGATGTAAGCAAGAGTCTTGTTTCAGAGATACTTAGCTATAAAAAGGGTTTGTCGAAGGAAATAATTCGAAAATTGTCAAGTCATTTCAAAGTATCGCAAGAGGCCTTCAATCGCACTTACAAGTTACACTTACCCATCAACGCCCACCTGCGCAATGCCTGTGTGATGAACACCGAAAAGGACATGGTAGGCACTCACTAGGATAGCGCGGACAATTTGTTGTTGACCGGCATTTTCTTGAACAAAAAAGCGCGGCACACCTTTCGGCATACCGCGCTACACACAACACACAACTATTTTTTTTGGTGGCTATGCTGCTACCATATCGTGCGGTGCAGCCTGTGTTTTCTTTTTCTTGCGGCCTATGCGTGCCCTCAGCTTGTCTACCAGGTAGTACATGGTGGGTACTACTACCAGCGTTAGCAGCAGCGAGCTGGTAAGGCCGCCAATTATTACCCATGCCATACCTGCCTTTACTTCGGCACCGGCACTGTGCGAGAGTGCCATGGGCAGCATGCCCACTATCATGGCTATGGTAGTCATGAGGATGGGGCGGAAACGTTCGCGGCCGGCATCTATCAATGCCTCTACCAGTCCGGCACCTTCTGCTTTTCGTTGGTTGGTAAAATCCACCAGCAGAATACCGTTTTTGGCCACAAGGCCCATGAGCATTATCAATCCAATCATGGCAAATATGGTCATGTCGTTCATAGTAAGTGCCAATGCCAGAAAGGCACCAATCATAGCCAGTGGCAGGGCAAACAGTACCACAAACGGATAGACCACATTCTCGTACAGGGCCACCATAATGAGGTATACCAGCAATATGCCCATACCCAGTGCAGCCAACAGGCTACCAAACGATTTCGACTGATTTTCCAGCGTGCCTATGTACTGCCAGCTTACGCCCTCCGGCAATTTCAGCTTTTTGATAGACTCGCTTATTTCTGAACCTACCGTACCTACCGAACGACCCACTACCGATGCATTGATATTGATAGAGGAAAGCCTATCCATACGTTCCAGCGCAGTTTCGCCCATCACTTCATTAATGTCGGCAAACTGAGACAATTCGAACGACAACCCTTTGTTGTTCACAAAACGCAGTTGGCGCACATCGTTGATGTTGGTCTTGTCAAACTCGTCCGACTGTATCATGATGTCGTATTCGTTGCCCTTGTCGCTGAATTTGGCCTGATTGTTTCCCCTGAACGCATTCGATACTGCACTGCCCACTTCCGATGCATTGATGCCCAGCAGAGCCATCTTTTCGCGGTCCAGATTGATCTCTACCTGCGGTTTGGGGTCGGCGGTGCTGTACTTTACATACTGTATGCCCGGTGTAGCCGTTACCGCAGCCCGTATCATACTGGCTGCTTCGCGTACCTTCTGCCTGTCGTTTGCTTTGATGGCAATTTGCACATCGGCCTGATTGGCGTTGCCCGTAATACCCACCGGCACTATAGACACCTTTACGCCCGGCACCTCGCCTATCAGCTTTTTCATACGCATACCAAAGTCGTCGGTACTTATGGTACGTTCTTCCTTGTCTTTCAGCGTTACGGTAAGGTCTGCAATGTTTCCGTTGCTAGACGTGGCTATACCGTTGCTGCTATAGCCTATGTTAGAGAATACATTGGTTACCTCGGGCTGCTCGAACAGCATTTTTTCTATGCGCTGTGTGGTAAGGTTGGTCTGGTAAACCGATGTTTGAGGAGCCAGTTCCAGATGTATACTCAGCTCGCCACGGTCGCTGGCACTCACAAATGCCGACCCTACAAAACCTCCGGCCATCAGTGCTATAGCACCTACAAACAAGGCCAGTGTACCACCCAGTATCCAACGTTTGTGGCCCAGAGACCATTGCAGCAGGTTGGTGTATCCATCGCGCATTTTGGTTATCAGGTCTTCGAACCATATGTTCATTTTGCCCCATATGGTTTTGGGGTTCAGGTGTTGCACTTTGCCAAAGCGGGCCGCAAGCATTGGTGTAAGGGTAAAACATACCAGCAGGCTCATAAGGGTAGAGCATACCACCACCAGTGCAAACTCGCGCAGGATGTTGCCTATCATACCACCAGCCAGTGTCAGCGGCACAAACACCACCACGTCTACAAGGGTAATGGCTATGGCGGTAAAGCCAATCTCGGAGCGGCCATCTATGGCAGCCGTTCTGCGGTCTTTACCCATTTCCATGTGGCGCATTATGTTTTCCAGTATCACTATCGAGTCATCTACCAGAATACCCACTACCAGCGAAAGGGCCATAAGCGTCATCAGGTTCAGCGACATGCCCAGCATATTCATGAATATGAAGGTGGGTATCATAGATGCGGGCAGGGCCACCAGTACAAACAGGGCACTGCGGCCACTGTGCAGGAAAAACAGCATCACCAATGCCACAATAAGGATGGCTATGAACAGGTCTTCCATTACCGCATCAGCCGATTGGAGGGTGTAGACCGACTGGTCTGCTGCTACCGAAAATTTCATGCCTGTACTGGCGTAGTTTTTCTCTATGGCCGCTATTTTTTCTTTTACCAGCTTGCTTACCTCTACCGCATTCGCGTCCGATTGTTTCAGTATTTGTACCCCCAGCGATGGGGTGCCGTTGTAGTGGTTGATGGCACTTACGTCTTGCTGCCCGTCTACTACCTCTGCCACATCGCGCAGGTACACCTTGCCTCCATTGTCTTGTTGTTTCACCACCAGGTCGCGCAGTTGGGCCGTGCTGGTCATTTTGGCATCATACTTTATAGAATATTCGCTTTTCTGCGTCTCTACCTTTCCTGCCGGTGCCGATAGGCTGGCTGCATTCACAATAGTAGCCACCTGCGATACCGTAAGGTTATATGCGGCCAGCTTGTCTTTGTTCATGTTCACCTTTATCTCGCGTTTGGTGCCGCCCACAAGGCTCACCTGTCCTACGCCCGGCACATTGGCCAGTTGTGGCGATACCTGATCGTTTACTATATCGTAGAGTTCTGCCGGGCTTGCCTTGGCAGTTACGCTCATTCTCAGTACCGGCATATCGTCGGTAGAGAATTTGTTGACTACCGGGTTGGTCACATCTTGTGGCAGGGTAGCCATTATCTGGTTCACCTTTCGTTGCGCCTCGTTTAGTGCGCGGTTCACATCTACACCGTCTTTCAGTGTCATGGTTACAATAGATGCACCTTCCTGAGAGGATGAAGTAATTCTGTCCAACCCTTCGAGAGAAGATACCGCATCTTCTATTTTTTTTGTAACTACATTCTCTATTTCGTCGGCCGATGCACCGCGATAGGCTGTAATTACCGTCACCACATTCGCATCAAATTTGGGCAGCAGGTTATAGTTAAGCGACCTGTAGCTGATGAACCCAAACAATATGAGCGACACAAATATTACCGTAATCAATAACGGTCTGTTGATGGCTAATTCTGCTAATTTTTTCATTGTTGGTTTTCTTTACACGTGTATCACGTATTTGTTTATTGGGCTATTCGCACTTCTGTACCACTGGTCAGGTTCACCTGTCCGTTTACTATCACTTCTTCACCCTCTGTCAGTCCTTCCAGTACTTCTATGTTGCTGCCACTTTCGCGGCCGGGTACTATCTTGCGTACCGTGGCTTTGCCGTTTTCTACAAGGTATACATAAGGGTTTTTCATGCCCTCTACCAGTGCCGATCTTGGTATCTGCAACACCGGCGTTACACTATTTGTGCCAAAGTTTACGTATACAAATGTTCCTGCTTTCAGTGGCTTATTGGTTTGGTTGGGCAGTTCCAGTTGCACCTGATAGTTATGCGCAGCATCGCCTTCCTGGCTCACAAATATGATAGTTGCATTCATGCTGGTGCCGGGGTATATATCGGTGGTTATAGTAGCCTTTTGTCCTTTTTTAATTTTATAGGCATCCTGCTCACCCACTTTTACGTCTATCTTCAGTTTCGATACATCTACCACACGGCCTACCACACTACCCATGTTCACGTATTCGCCGGCTTCCAGCTTCTTTTCTACTATTTGTCCGCTTATTGGTGCCTTTATCTGGTTGTCGGCTATTTGTTTCTTTATCTGGTTTATCTGATTTTCTGCATTGTCCAGATTGAATTTTATATCACGCACATTTACCTCTGTAGTTGCCTCGCCCTTCAGCAGGGTGGTGTATCGCTCATAGTCTTTTTGCAGCTTTTGCCATTGTAGTTGTGCCGCTTCCAGTCTCAGTTGCAGCAAGCGGTTGTCTATTTGGGCTATTACACTGCCTTTGTGTACTTCGCTACCCAATACAAACGATACTGTCTGTAGCGTGCCCGATGCTGTTGCGGCAATCGCTGCTTCCTGCCAGGGCAGGGCAGTGCCCGTTTTCATCAGGCCATCGTTCAGCGTATCTTTTTGTGCTTTTATGGTGTTTACCGGCACTACTACGCGCTCGCCCGATGTTACTTTTTTCCGTTCGTTGATGATTTTTTTGTTACCAGCCAGTTTCACTGCTATCAGTGCGCCCACTACCAGCACGGTGGCTATTATCCATATGTTCTTTTTCATTGCTTCTGTTATTGTGGTTGGTCTGTGTATTATAGTTTGTTGAAGTATGTTTCCAGTGTGCTGTTGGTACGTTCCAGTTCCAGTTGTGCCAGATAGAACCGTATCAGCGATTGTATATAATTGTTCTGTGCTTCGCGGTAAGATGCTTCTGCATTCAGCATATCGCTCAGCGAGCCTACGCCTTCTTTGTATTGCAGGCTGGTGTTGTCATATACCTGTGCGGCCAGTGTTACGTTTTCCTGATTGGTGCCCAGTACACTTCTTGCCTGTTTGTATTGGCTTTGTGCATTCTGGTACTGCATATTTTCGTTGGCAAGGTTTATCTCCTGATTCAGTCGTGCATTGTCGCGTTGCACAATTGCCTGATGGTATTGCGCATTGCGTCTGAAACCGTCAAACAAACTCCAGTTCAGCTTGATACCCACGGTCGAGAAATCGAACTGGCGGGCAAAGACTTTGTCAAATTCGGCACCAAAGCCGTTAAGGCCATAACGGGCAAATGCCGATAGGGTAGGTACGCCGCGGGCCTTAATGCTTTGTGCATTGATGTCGTATAACTCTACTTGTTTTTCCTGCAACTTCCACGACAATGTATTTCTGAACTGAAAGCCTACAGACTGTGTTATTTCTGGTTGGTAATGCAGCCATCTTGCGGTGTCGGTAAGTACTATGGGGCGGTTATCGTAAATGCCCATAGCGTTGCGCAGGTTGTTGCGTGCCAGATCCAGCGTGTTTTCGGCTACAGATATTTGTGCCGTCACATTGTTCAGGTTTACCTGCACTTGTTTCACATCCACTTTTTTGGCTACACCTGCCGTTGCCTGTAGCTCGGCCACCTTTAGCATACGCTCTATACGCTCCCGGTTGCCTTTCAGCAGGTCCAGCTGCTTTTGGGCGGTTATTATCTGATAATAGGTAGATGCGATATTATAGATGATTGTTTGGCGCGTCTGTGCTTCGTTTAGCCCGGCAATGTCCTCGTTGGGTTTGTTGGCTTTCAGCCCCGTTATCAGCGATTGATTGTAAATAGGTTGCTCGGCCTGTGCGGTTACAGTACTTGCATATTTATTACCAAAAGTCAGCCTTGTTTCGGTAGGGAATAAAGGCGGGCTTGCCGGTATGATGTTGGTTTGCAGTTTCAGGTTGTTGTTCAGCTCTCCGTTCAGGTTAACCTGCGGCAGGTAAGAAGCCAGTGCCTCCCGCGATGCCTGATGCGCATTCGCAACATTGTTGCGTGCCACACTCACCGATGGGTGGTTTTTCAACCCATAGTCTATACACTCTTTCAGCGTGTATTGCTGCGCCCCGGCCATACCCGGTGCCAGCAGCAGCAGGGTGGCTACTATAGTGCCTGCTACTTTTGCTATTTTAGATGACCTATCAATTGTATACATATCAACTATTTAGTGTAAAAAAAAATTAAGCTTTTTCCAGTTTATCAGCAACCTCTTTCATATTGTAGATGGCTATTGTGCGCTCCTCGGCGGTGAGGGCGGCAAATGTTTCCTGCTCGGCGCGTTTCATCAATTGTTTAATGCGGTTGGCAAGAAATTTTCCAGCATCTGTCAGGTACACCATGTTTCGTCTTTTGTCGCCGGCATCTTGTTCTATGGTCAGCAGCCCTTTTCTTTGCAGGGTAGCCAGTGTACGCTGCACCGACGATTTGTCGCGGTGGGTTATCTCGGCAATCTCGGTCTGCGACATGCCATCCATAGCATAGGCGGTCAGCAGTATCGGAAACTGTTCCAGATGTAGTGGTATTTTCTCGTCCTGAAAAATCTGGTTCCCCCTTCTGAACACCATTTTCTGTATACGGTGTATCTGGAAGAAAAACGTATCCTGCATCTCTGCAAAAAACTTATCTGCCATTTCTTCTCTTTTCAGATGTGTATTCATGACCACAAAATTATTATTGGTTGACGTGTCAACAAAATGATTTTCGTTTAAGTATTGTTAAACAAGTGTTTAACTTTTTAGTAGAGGAATGCAATCAACGGCCATTGATAGTCATCTGTGCAAACGAACAACTAATAACCGCGCTTGCAAAAAAACGTGCTTACCCCCGTACGGTTCTTTATCTTTGCAGGCTTGCCAATCATTAATACGCAGAACGCTTGATTACACCCGCATCCATACAAGAGGTAATGAACCGTGCCGACATCGTAGATGTTATAGGGCAGTTTATGCGATTGAAGAAACGTGGGGCCAACTACATTGGCAATTGCCCGTTTCATAACGAGAAGACACCATCGTTCAACGTTTCTCCGGCCAAGGGTATCTTCAAGTGTTTTGGTTGTGGCAAGGCGGGCGATGTGGTAACGTTTGTGCAAGAGCACGAAAAGCTATCGTACCCCGAGGCTGTGCGCTGGCTGGCCGACTACTATAAAATGGCGTTGGAGGAGACCGAGCGCACGCCCGAGCAACAGCAACACCAGATGGCTGGTGAGGCACTGCGCATCCTCAACGATTTTGCTGCCGGTTGGTTCTATAATACCTTGCTCAGTACCGAGGAGGGCCAGTTGGTGGGGCTTAGTTATTTCAAACAGCGTGGTTTCCGTAAAGAAATCATAGACCGTTTCCGGCTGGGTTTCTGCCCCGATCAGACTGATGCCTTTTACCGCCATGCACGGGCGCAGGGCTATAGCAATGAGGTGCTGGAAAAGGCCGGCCTTGCCAAGAACCGCAACGGCATATATAACGATGTGTATCGTGGCCGTGTCATATTCCCTATACATGGTATGACGGGGCGCATACTGGGCTTTGGTGCCCGTGTGCTGAAGACTACCGAACGCGCGCCCAAGTACATCAACACGCCCGAGAACGAGCTGTACATAAAAAGCCGCATACTCTATGGCATGTACCAGAGCCGGCAGGCCATCAGCAAGCAAGATGAGTGCCTGCTGGTAGAAGGGTATACCGATGTTATTTCGCTGCATCAGGGTGGGGTAGAGAATGTGGTGGCCAGTAGTGGTACCTCGCTTACCGAGGAACAATTGCGCCTGATAGGCCAATTGACCAAGAACCTCACCATTTTGTACGATGGCGATGCGGCAGGCATCAAGGCCGCCCTGCGCGGGCTGGATATGGCCCTGTCGCAAAGCTTTAATGTGCAACTGGTGCTACTGCCCGATGGCGAAGACCCCGATAGCTTTGTACAGAAGATGGGCGCGGCTGCCTTTCACGATTATATAAAGGAGCATAAACAAGACGTTATCAGCTTCCGGCTGCAGGTGGGCCTTACCGATGCTGGTGCCGACCCGGTAAAGAAGTCGAAACTGGTAAATGAAATAGCCGAGAGCATTTCGCGCATCAACAAGGCCGAGGATTTTGCCCTGCAATCGCACTACATAAGGCTGGCTGCACAGCGGTTGGGGGTAGAGGAGGCTGGCTTGGTGAACCTCATCAACAAGTTTATACGCGAGCGTATAGAGACCGAGCAACGCCACGCCCGCCGCGCCGAGAACCAGTCGCCTGACGATGGTATGATGGCGCCCGATATGGAGCAGGAAACCCTGCCCGAGGTGCAGCCCCAATCTACATCGGCCGAGGAGGCACAGGAGTGGCAACTGCTGAAGGTAATGATAGAACATGGCTCGATGCCTTACGATGGTTACCAATCTATACTGCACCTGATAGAAGAGCGTGTAGACCCCGAGCTGATGCTGAACCCAACCGTAAAGCAGTTGTTCTTGCAGCATATGGAGCATCACCGGTTTACAGGACAGAGCTACGACATGGCATGGTACTTGCGCCACCCCGACGAGCAGGTGCGCCACCGTATGGCCTCATTGTTTCACTCCATGGCGGCCCTCAGCGAAAAATGGGTAGAACGATATGGCGTAGAGCCGCAACAACCGCAGGTACTCAGCGTAAATGACGTAGACAGCACATTGTCCTACTTTGAGCTGAAGAAGATACTGCACATACAAAACCAACTGGTAGAAAAGCTAAACAACGAACCTGACCCCATAAAGCAGCAGGTAATGATGCAGCTATTTATGAAGCTGCGTGCCACCGAGCGCGATATACTGAAACGCCACGAGACGGTGGTGTTCAAAGCACTGAAGTATAAGTAACCACACTACCGGAAGCTATTGAACTCAAACTTCTTTTTGAAGTGCAACTCCTTGCCATAAAAGTCAGGTTTGTTCATATTGCTGCTCACATAGGCTCTTAGCTCTTCCGATGACTTCATTTTGTACAAATTACTATCTGTAACCAGTTTTGCAGTTATTTCCCAACTGCGGTTAACGAGACTTGCCGGATCTATACGTAACAGCACTATACCCTTGAAA
>JAGKWS010000104.1 GCA_021151685.1 Chitinophagaceae bacterium | reverse complement strand
GTACAAACATGAAGAAGCAAATACTTCTGATAGCCGGTGCAGCTATAATGCTTGCATCTTGCGGAGGCGAAACTCCTAAAGAAGATCCAGGTGCTGCACAAGCAAAAATCGACTCTGCCCTGAAGGCTCAGGAAGCAGCTCACGAAGCTGAAATGCAGCGTCAGAACGATTCTATCGTTGCTGCACAGAAAGTTATAGCAGACTCTATAGCTGCTGCTGAGGCTGCTGCTGCTGAAGCTGCTGCGAAGAAAGGTGGTAAGAAAGTAACTAAGACGCCAAAGGCTGATCCACCAGCAAGCCCAGCTCCGCCGCCAGCTCCGGCCCCGGCTCCCAATCCTAAAGAAAACCGCTTTAACGAACAAGGAGCAAAAACTGTTGATCCTGCTTCAACAAAGAAGAAAGAAGATCGTTTCAAATAATAGCGATTTCGGAATATATGAGCCGGCTGCACACAATGCAGCCGGTTTTTTTGTTTATACCAATTGTTGGTACATAAAAAAGCTGCGGGCAAAAACCCGCAGCTCTCTATATGATTTAGATAGTATTGTTTTCGCAAACAATTACTGCCATGAACCAGTGTAAGATTTTTCTACGTTTGAAGGATTCTTCAAAGTGTAAGACCAAGTGATTTTCTTGGTAGTAGCATCGTAAGTACCAGTACCGGTAGTGATGTAGTAACCATCGTTATCGGGCTGCTGAGAAGCTACAGTAATGGTGTTGCCATTTACAGTACCCACTACATCGTTTGTGAAGAAACCAGAAGAGAAGTTGCTGATTTTAACTTCGGTTACTGCTGTACCAGCAACGATTGCTGTTACATAAGTAGGAATTGTGGTAGTGGTGTTTGCTTCTTTGTCAGATGCACTCCATGTTTTCACGAACTTTGTTACAGACTTTGTTTCGCAGTTAGTGCCTTCGTAGCCGGTAACGCAGGTACAGTTACCTTCGTTGCAGGTACCACCGTTCTGACAAACAACGTCTTTACAAGGGTCTGAGTTACAAGATGTGTACAGTGTTGCGCTGAAGGCGCCGAGTGTAAGTGCTGCGCCGAGCGCGATTTGTTTGAATGACTTCATAATGCTGTCGTTTTTTTCAGTCGATGAATTATAGCGCAAATGTACAACATCTGTCGTTATCAAACATCTGTTCATCTGTATAAAAAACTCATGAAACATTCGCACCATAAGACTACAGAGGCATTTTTCGCTGCCTGGCAACATCATTGTATCTTTACGGCCATGCGGTGTAGCCGTTTCCTGCTTTCTGTTGCCATAGCCCTGTTACCCTTTAGCGGCATAGCTGGGCCACATACCTATACCTATACACCACAGTGTGCCAGGGCATATACCAGCTACATGGCACTGAACCTGGCCGAGGGGCAGAAAGCTATAGCCGCAGAACGGCACAACAACCCCGACAACCTGATGGCTGTGTACATAGAAGACTACGAAGACTGTCTGGAACTGCTGATAAACTGTGATGCACGTACCTACAAAAAGCGCAGTGCGGCTATGGATGAGCGGCTGAATGCAATGGCACAGGGCGATGAGTCGTCGCCGTGGTATAGGTTTTGCTATTCGGGTATGTATTTGCACCGCGCTATTATCAATATTCGGTTTGGCGAGCAGTATAGGGCTGCGCTGCATTTCAGGAAGTCTTTTGCGCTTCTGCGCGAGAATGAGCGACTGCATCCGTCTTTTGCTGCAAACAACGTAATTGGCGGCTTGCTGGAGGCGGTTGTAGGCTCGTTGCCGGGCAGCTACAAATGGCTGGCATCGGTATTTGGTATGAAGGGTAGCGTGCAAAAAGGCACCGATAAGCTGGGGGCCTATTTGCGTAGCCATCAACCCACCGCCCCACTGTATGCCGAGACAAACCTATACTACCTCTATTGCCGGTTCTACCTGATGTCGGAACAAGAGGAGGTATGGAAAACACTATCGGGTAGCGAGTTTGTAACCCACAACAATTTGCTGCATGCCTACATAAAGGCCAACATTGCTCTGGACTATCGCCATGCCGAGGATGCCTTGCAAACGCTAAATGATGCCAGCCACCACCCCGACTATCGTCGTTATCCTATTTTTGAGTATCAGACAGGGTATGCCCTGCTGATAAGCTGCGATACGGCGTGTGCTGCCAGTTTTACCCGCTACCTGGCGGCCAACCAAAGTGATTTGTTTATAAAAGATGCGTGGCAAAAGATGGCATTTGCCTGGTATGTAAATGGCCGCAACGACAAGGCGAAGTATTGCCGCGACAAGATAGCCAGTGCCGGCAGTACCCGCCTTGATGCCGACAAACAAGCCGCGAGATTTGCCGCCAGCGGCCTATGGCCCAACAGGCAATTGCTACAGGCGCGCCTGTACATAGATGGGGGCTACTACCAGCGGGCATTGGACATACTACTGAAAATAGACCTGCACCACCTTGAAAACCCGGCCGACAGGGCGGAATACCACTTCAGGCTGGGCAGGGTATACGAAGAAATGGCGTTGAGTAGCGGTAAAAGTGTGCTGACGAAACAAGCCCTTGCACAATACCGCGATGCGATGACTGCGGGCAAGGACCGCAAAGAGCAGTTTGCCGCACGTGCCGCCCTGCACATGGGCAAAATATATGAGCGGCTGGGTGTGTATGCCGAGGCTGTGACCATGTACCGGGTATGCCTAGACATGCCCGAGCACGATTTTCAGAACTCGATAGACCAGCAGGCCAAGGCGGGCATTAACCGTATAGAGCACCGGCAGGGTAGCACCCATTAGTGGTGGTAATAGCTATTTGCCCAAATAATGCGGCGTAAAAAGTCCTTCACCACAAGGGGCACAAAGGAAGCGCAAGGGACACCAAGATTTCCCGCAGATTGTGAGGCCACAAAGCTCTGTGAGTTGCTTGCACAAACATCATGTGGATATGGTGTAACAGTAATGCAGGGTAACACAAAAATTTACGGCTGATTTGAAGGATGCAAAGGCCCTGAATTGTTGGTACAAGATTTTTGTTTGGGTAGTATTACATTACGGGGCTTCTATGGCGCAAATCGCTTTTTATATTTACTGTTTCTTTTGTGTGTATATGGTTGTACAAGAGATGGTTGTTTCGTTATTTTGTTGCAAAATGTGTTTATGATACTACAGGTGGCTGCGTATGATATACGCTGCAGGTGGTGTGGTGTACCGGCGTTTTTGCTATACAGAATACCTATGGCACATTTGTGGCATGAACCAACAGGAAACACTGATGCGGCAACAGGCCGCCGCCAGGCAAATGTATACAACCTGTGCCATGCCAGCACAAGAAATAGCTACCCTGCTACACATAGACACCACCACTGTACAGCAATGGATAACAGAAGGCCACTGGCAAACGGTGCGCCAGACGATGGCGGCCAGCAAAGAACGGCAACTGACTGCCCTATACCGGGTAACGGAACAACTAACGAACAAAATAGCCGATGGCGACTGTACCGAAAAAGAGGTGGACAAGCTGCTGAAGTATGTGGGCATCATTAAACAGGTAGATACCGACCTGAGCCTGTATACAGTAGTGCAGGTAGCCGAACAATTGCTGACGTGGCTGAACCAGCGCGACAGGCCGGCCGCACTGAAGCTGTCGGCAGTGTTCGACCAATATATCAACCAACGCAAACCCAGTTAACCCCCTGCCAATACCCTACCCTATGACTATGACCGATAACAATGCAAGAAACGACTGGAATGAATACAGTGCCACCCTGCATAGCGGCATTGTAGCCATTGCCGATGAGCCACCAGAGGTATGTGCCGAACGCCGCGCCCAACTGGAGGCCGAGCCGGAAGAGTGGTTCCGGTATTACTTTCCCCGTTATGCCTGGGCCCCGGCAGCGGGTTTTCACCGCGAGGCTACCCGGCGCATTACCACCAACCGCGAGTGGTGCGAGGTGCGTATGTGGAGCCGGGAACTGGCCAAGAGTACCCGCACCATGATGGAGGTACTGTACCTGGTGCTGGCAGGCCACCCGCCCGAAGCCGAAGGAAAGGAGCGACTGCGCAAACGCTGTGTACTACTGATAAGTAACAGTCTGGACAATGCTACCCGCCTGCTGGCCCCCTACAAAGTGGCACTGGAGAGTAACCAGCGGTTACTGCAAGACTATGGCAAACAACAAACGGGGCATATATGGACGGCCACTGAGTTTATGGCCGGGTGCGGTGCCTCCTTCAGGGCGGTAGGGGCCGGGCAAAGCCCCCGCGGTACCCGAAATGAAGAAGCCCGGCCAGACATCATTCTGTTTGACGATATGGATACCGATGCCGACTGCCTGAACCCCGAACAGGTGGCCCGCAAATGGCGATGGATAGAAGAAGCGGCCATTGGCACACGGTCGGTATCTACACCCACCACTATACTCTTTTGCGGTAACAGGATAGCTACCGACTGTTGTGTGCAGCGGGCATCGGAAGTAGCCGACCATACCGATATGGTGAACATACGGGACAAGAACGACCAGTCGATGTGGCCGGAAAAGAATAGCGAAACAGACATACAACGGGTACTGAGCCAGAAAAGCTATGCGGCACAGCAAAAAGAATACTTCAACAATCCGGTAATGGAAGGTGCGGTATTTGGTGCATTGCCCTACAAGCCGGCATTATCGGTTCATGAGTACGATATCCTGCTGTGCTATACCGACCCTTCTTACAAAACCACCAACGACTACAAGGCTACCATACTGGTGGGCCGCGCCGGTGCGGAATACCATATACTGAAAGCCTTTGTAGAAAAAGCCACCACCAGCCGCATGATAGAGTGGCACTACATGGTGATGGACTATGTGGCGGGCAATGCCTGCTACTACTACATGGAGCAGGTGTTTCTGCAAGATGTGCTGGTAAAAGAAGTAGCCGATGCACATAAGCGAACCGGGCGACTGATACCCATACGGGGCGATACCCGCCGCAAGCCTGATAAGTACCTGCGCATAGAAAGCCTGCTGGAACCCATGGTGCGCAACGGCCAGCTATACCTGAACCAGAGCGAACGCTATAACCCGCATATGTTGCTGCTGGCAGAGCAGTTTAGGGTGTTTGGGCCGGGTAGCACCGCACACGATGATGGACCCGATGCAGTGGAAGGTGCCGTGTGGCTGATAAGTGAGCGGCATGGCAACCGTGGCATACCGCGCATAGATGTGGGCCACACTACCCGAAACAGAACAGCCGGCGGCTACCCGCATATGGCCAACAAACGGTATTAGAAAAAGCAATTGCCGGTACTCTTATTTTTTTAGTGAAATTTGCAGCCTTAATGCTAAGGGAAAAAATGACCAGGACTTACGCTGCTGCCGTTGCAATGATGCTTTTTGCCACCCCGGCTATGGCACAAACCGACAGGGACGAACGCCGCGACGAACGCAAAGAACAGCAGGGAGAAAAAAAAGCTGCCAACAAAGACCGCGTAGACTATACTGTTTTCCGCAGGCAGATACTGACCCTACCAGAGTTTGCCGACGAACGTAAGAAACTGGCCGAGCTGAGAAAAAAAACCAGCAGTGTACCCAAAATATATGCTGTAGTAGACTCGGCCAACGAAAATGAAAATGCGACCACACTACTGGGCTACATTACCGAAACATTGGGCGACAATACGGCGAACATCTACGAGATAACCTTTGACCGTACTGCCAAAAAAATAGTAAAGGTGAAACCGACCGGCGAAAAGCTGGAACAGGAAGAAGCCGAAGAAAAACCTGTACGCAAGGCCAAACCAACTGCCACCCCTGCGCCCAAAAAGAAAAAGACCAGCGAAGAGGATGAGGAAGAAGAAGACACTGAAGAACAAGATGAGAAACCTGAAAAACCCGAAAAACCAATAAAAAACAAACGTACCGACGATGACGAATAGCCCTGCGGGGTGACGCGCCATTGCGGCACATAAACCCCCAATGCTATGCCCTACCTGATAATTGAAGACCTATACACCCACCTGCACCCCGAGGTGATAGCAGAGATAACACGCGATGATGATGCCATTGTGGAAAAAGCCATAGATGCCGCTATAAGCGAAGCTGCTATGTACCTGAGCCGATACGATCTGGTACAATTGTTTGGTGAAAGCCATACACCACCAACCATAACCGATGAATACCTGAAAACGATTGTGAAGACACTTGCATGCCGGCACCTGGCACTGCTGTGCGGCACCGGCACCCATCATGATGCCCTACGCACGGCCTATACCGATGCCATCGCATCGCTGAAGGCAATAATGACCGGGCAGGCACAACCGGCTGGCTGGCCCTATGCAGCCGATACCGCACAAAACCTACCCAATGGCAATGCTATAAGCTGGCACAGCAACCCACGGCGCAATAACTATTATTAGAGCAGATTTAAGATGTATTCGTGCTTTTCTTATGGCTGTTTTTCGGCTGCAACTTCGTTACGTTTTACAGCTATAGGCAGGGCTATGGCTGCAGAGTGTGCCTCGTTTCGCTCAAAAACAACGCTCATAATAAACAGAAGCAATACATCTTTACCGCTCTTGGTGAAGATGGCAAATAAAGTCCACCATATTCACTTTAGTGTCTTACCAATACCGATTGGGGGAAGATGACATCGCCATACTTCATGTACACGAACAGGATAAGCGAAAAAAACGTAAACACCAGTGCATTAGTGAACCCTGAGTGTTTTTTGGCATCTTTTGCTGTTTGGCTCATGTTGGGCGACACCTTGTAAATGACAAAAAACAAAATACCCAGCGTGCCTACAAAGAAGGGGAATCTGAAAAAACGCAACAACATACCGGCAAAGCTGAGCCACCCACTTATGAGTGTGAGCACGCCACCCACAGTGTAGCACATAAGCAGCGAAATGTATGCCAATGCTACCCAATAAGAAACCAGTTTGGCACGTGTAAATTTAAATAAAAACGTATAGCATTCAGCCAGCAAATACCTCATTGCAGTATTATAATTAAGGGGTAATGTGTATGTGTTATATATGAGAGATGTAAAACTACTCATTTTGGGTACTCCATCAAACAACAAATAATCTTATAAAATAAAAAGTAGTTAAAAATGGCAGAATCAATAGTAATTAATGAGATAAACATACGGTCGGCCGACAGGAGCAACAAAGATATAGCCACCTGGCGTGGTGCATTGCGGGCGGCAGAATCGACCGCGAACCCAAGCCGCACACACCTGTACGACCTGTATGACGAGGTACTGCTGGATGGGCACCTGACGGGTGTAATAGCCAAGAAGATAAATGCGGTGCTGAACAAGGAGCTGTACTTTGAAAAAAACGGTGAACGGATAGCCGCTATGGACGATTTGATACACAGCCAGCCATTCCGCACAGTGGTGCAAACCATTGTAGAGACGCTGCTATGGGGCGTATCGGCCATAGAGTTTGTGCCGGGCCCGCAACTGGCGGTACACACGCTGCCCCGCAAGCATATACGCCCCGAAAAGGGGCTGATAACATGGGAACAGGGTGGTAACGATGGTATTGCCTACAAGGACCGCAACAACATATGGGTGTTGGGTACAGAAAATGATTTGGGCTTGCTGCTGAAGTGTGCGCCCTATGTGCTTTACAAACGTGGATGCCTGGCCGACTGGGCACAGTTTATAGAGGTATTTGGCCAGCCGGTACGCATCATTCGGTACGACTCTTATGATGACCAAACCCGTGCAGAGCTGAACCGGATACTGAACGAATCGGGTAGCTCGCTATCGTTGATGTTGCCCCGACAAGCCGACTTTGAGGTGCTGGATGGCAAGCAGACCAACAGCGATGGGGGATTGCAGCTTTCATTCATCAAGGCACTGAATGAAGAAATTTCTGTAACGGTACTGGGCAATACCGAAACAACCAACAGCAGCCACAGTGCGGGGTATGCCCAAAGCAAAATACACCAGGAGCAGCAGAACGAAATAAGCAAGGCCGATATAGCATGGACCACTGCCCTGCTGAATAGTGCGCAGTTTATGACAATCCTCAACTCGTATGGATATGCGGTAACTGGCGGGCGGTTTGCATTTCGTAAGGATATGGATGTAGCCTACCTGCAACAGCGTATAGCTATAGACCGCGAGCTGGCCACCCACATAGGCATACCAGACAGTTACTGGCAGTATACCTATGGCATACCCACAGGGGGCAGATAGACCCAAAACCACACAAACCCAATAAACTATGAATACACCGTTTCACAGCCTGTTTATGGCCATACAACAGCAATTGCAACACGAGGTGCCCGGCCTGTCGCACATAGCGCATGATGTGGGCCAACTGGCCGAAAAAAGCCGCCCATCTGTATCGTGGCCCTGCGCGCTGATAGACTTTGAGGAGTTTACCTTTACCCAACTGGCCGAAAATGTGCAGCAGGCTACAGGTACCATCGTCATCAGGCTTGGGTTTTCTACCTGTTCGTCTACCGCGCATATGGCCCCTGCGGCAGTAAAGCAGGCCGCCATGGCGGGCTACGATACCGAGTGGCAGGTACACCGGGCATTGCAGGGGTGGCACCCCGATGCACATTTTGCCGGTGCGCTTCAGCGCACATCGGCCCGTACACAACGCCGCACCGATGGTTACCGGGTGCGCGAGGTGCGCTACTGTCTTTCTTTCGATGATTATAGTACCCGCACGCAGCAGAGTTATGCAGCGGCGGCATTGCGGGTGGTGGGGGCGATGCAGGTATCTGCAACATCCTGATATCGAAAGTATTGTCTTCTTGTATAGCAGCATTGGTATTGCCAATGCTGCTATTTTGCTGCCTGTAAGGCGTACACCCCCTAAATTTGCACTATGGCATACAAATCACTCCACGCATTTATAGATGCACTGGAGCAGGCAGGAGAGTTGATACGGATAAAGGAGTTTGTAGATCCGGTTTTGGAGATAGCAGAGATAACAGACCGAATATCGAAGGCGGGCGACCGAAACAAGGCACTGCTTTTCGAGAATACGGGAACTCCCTTCCCGGTACTCATCAACTCTATGGGTAGCGACAAGCGCATGTGCATGGCGTTGGGCATCAACCATCTGGACGATGCGATGAACGATGTAGACGACCTGCTGAAAAAAATGCAGACCCCCAAAAACGGACTGCTGGAGAAACTGGCCATGCTGCCGCAACTGGGCAAATTTGCCTCGTATATGCCCAAGGTGATAAGCGGACGTGGTGCTTGCCAGGAGGTAGTCATGACCAACCCCGACATGAGCAAACTACCCGTGCTGAAGTGCTGGCCCGAGGATGGTGGCCCGTTTGTGACCCTGCCCGCTATACATACCCGCGACCCGCATACCGGCACCCGCAACATAGGTATGTACCGTATGCAGGTGTTTGGCCCTACCCTTACCGGTATGCACTGGCACAGGCACAAAGTATCGGCCCGCCACTACAACGAGTATAAAAAACTGGGCAAACGTATGCCGGTAGCCGTGGCACTTGGCGGCGACCCTGTATATACATATGCCGCAACTGCCCCCCTACCCGATAATGTAGACGAGTACATGCTGGCCGGCTTTCTGCGCAAAAAGAAGGTAGAGCTGGTGCGTTGCATTTCTCAGCCCGATATAGAAGTGCCCGCCGATGCCGACATCATTATAGAAGGCTATGTAGACCCCAATGAAGAAATGATATGGGAGGGCCCCTTTGGCGACCATACCGGCTACTACTCGCTACCAGATTGGTATCCCAAATTTCACATAACGGCCATTACCCATCGTAAAAACGCTATTTACCCGGCTACCATTGTGGGTATACCACCGCAGGAAGATGCATGGATAGGCAAGGCCACAGAGCGCATATTCCTAACCCCCATCAAAATGACGATGGTGCCCGAAATAGCCGATATGAATATGCCGGTAGAGGGCGTATTTCATAATTTGGTGATAGCCACCATCAACAAAGACTATGCAGGCCAGGGGCAAAAGGTGATGAATGCCATGTGGGGTGCCGGGCAAATGATGTTTAACAAAATACTGGTATTGGCAGAAGGCGAAAAAGCTACCGGCATTAAAATAGACGACTACACCAATTTGGCACGCGAGGTATTTACCCACCTGAACCCGGCTACAGATGTATACTTCAGCTCGGGCCCGATGGATGTGCTGGACCACAGCTGCTCTAAAATGGGCTTTGGCGGCAAGCTGTGTATAGATGGCACCCGCAAGACCGATGAAGAGCGTACACAAGATGCCGTGGTGTATAAGATGCCCGCAGGGTTTTCGGTACCGGCTATACAACAGGCATTTGCCGAGATAGACAACGCCAACGATGCGCTGTTGCAAATGGGCATACCGGTACTGCTGGTAGCCGTAGCCAAGAACCGCCCCGGTCATGTGGCCGAGCTGCACAGGGCATTGGCCCTGCGCCCCGAACTACAGGGCATAAAAATGATACTGTATGTAGAGCATACGGTGCGCACTGCAGATATAGCCGATGTGCTGTGGCGTTTCTGCAACAATCTGGACCCCCGCCGAGACCACATGTACGGTGGCCCGCAGAACAACATTCTGGGGCTGGATGGTACCAGGAAAACAAAAAAATATGACAATTTTGACCGCGACTGGCCTAACATAATTGTTGCTGATAACGTCACTATTAAAAAAATTGACGATAAATGGCCCCGCCTTGGTATTGGTGAGTTAATAACTTCTCCATCACTTAGGTACAAAACCCAACTATATAGGGGGGGTGCTACTGTCTTAGAAGATGAGTAGATTTATCTCAATCAAATTTTTATTACCTTTATAAAAAATCATCAGCAATGAAACGTGTTTTATTGGCTTTATTCATGCTTTCGGCCACTGTGGGTGTTACCTCTCTTCAGCCAGTTGTGGCCTATACCCCCGCACCTGCGGCAGTAACACAAACAGCCTTTATGGCCAAGGTAAACCAGATGGATGCTCAACTATCTGCCCACAATGCAACAGCCGCACAAGCTACATGGGAAGAAATACATACCATGATGCTGAGTGTACTGGCCGCCACCAAGAGCAGTATACATGCCGCAGCCACACCAGCCGCAGCTGCGCCTTTCAATACTATTATGTCCAATCAGATAACACTGTACCAAGCCATATGGGGTATGAAAACTAATCTTGTAGCCAATCAGGCTCCCATAAAAGCGAAACTGACTGAGTTTTCGGCCACTATCTATTAATCACCAGCTGGTATATTGCCGGCAAAACTATTATGAACCATGAAACGCTTTATGATAACCTGTGCCGTTATGCTCGGCATATCGGTGGCAGCCAGTGCGCAGGGTGCCGCACAGCCCGACAAAGCAACACCCGTTTCTAAAACGGCGTACAAAGCCAAGGTAAAAGAACTGGACAAAGCCATAGCAACCGGCAAAACCGAACAGGCCGAAAAACTGTTTGGCGAGGTAAACAACCTTGTGAACGATGAAATGAAAGTGGTGCGCTACCAGATACGCGATGCTGCCAACGAAACCGAAAAGGCAAAATATGTGGAACTGGTGAAGACACAACGGGGTCTTTTTTCTAATGCCATGAACATCAGGCAGGCGGGCACTATGGCTACCAACCGCGATGCCCTCATCAAAGCACTGAACGATTTTGGCGATACGATAGAATAATAAAACACATCAATATTTTTCAGCCCGGATTTTTCCGGGCTTTTTTTATCTTCCCACTGCAAACCAATACAACATGGACGAGAAGAAAAAAGCTACAGGCATAGGTGGAATCCTCATTCGCTGCCAAGACCCTGCTGCTATGCGCAACTGGTATAACCAACATTTGGGTTTTAATGCGGGACAATATGGTGCCAACTTTGAATGGAGGCACCTTGACAACCCCGAAAAGAAGGGTACAACGGTGTGGAGTACTTTTCCGCAAAACACTACCTACTTTGGGCCATCGGCACAGGGGTATATGATGAATGTGCGCGTGGCAGACCTGGAATGGCTACTGGGCGAGCTGAAAAAAGAGGGCATAGAGCCTGAAGCACCGATGCAGGTGTATGACTACGGCAAATTTGCCCACATAACCGACCCTGAGGGGAACCGCATAGAACTATGGGAACCGGCCGATGAGTCTATACTTTGATGACTAACCGTATATCTCTATAATAATATCTTTTTTGTCGTAGCCCAATGCCAATATGCGGTCGCGGGCTTCGTCTATCATTTCGCGCCAGCCACATAGCATAAATGTGGCTGGTTGCCCTGTTGCCAACCGCTCGTATATGGGGTGTACGTAGCCGGTATGCCCATCCCACTGCTGGCGCGATAGGGTAGGGTAGTACCGGAAACCAGACAATTCCTGCTCCAGTTGTTTCATTTCATCGGCATACAGGAGGTCGGCCTGTGTGCGGGTACCAAAGATGAGATTGGTACGGTAACCCTGCAATTGTTGGCTATGTATGTGGTGCAGCATGCTGCGAAAAGGGGCTATACCTGTACCGGTACATATGAAGAACAGTTCTTTGCTGGTGTCTTCGGGCAGAACAAAAATGCCCTGCGGGCCACGCAGGCTGAGGGTGCTGCCTTCTTTTATTTCGTCGAAAATGTAACGGGAACCCGTACCACCGTCCATACATACAATTATCAGCTCTATGGTGTTGCCATTGGGTGCCGATGCTATACTGTAACTGCGCCAACGTTTGTTGCGCTGCTCGTGTATGGGGAGATCCAGCGTTACAAACTGGCCGGGTTTGAAGGTAAATGCAGCACTATCGGGCAGGTGTACCCAATACCTGCGGGTATTGGTGGTAGCTTGTTCTACCCGGGTTACTATGCCCTGTTGCCATTGCGGTATCATAACAGGGTTAAAGGTACACCAATTTGTACCGCTTGCTATATAGACCTTGCTGATAACAGAGTACACAAAAGGTATGGGGTGTGCTGCCTGCCACCCTCGCTAATGAAACAATACAGAAAATGCCTGGTACAAACAGTTGTGCAACATGGTTGCATGGTCTTCGTTTGGCAGGGGGGCGTAAGTGGTTTGTATGCCGGAGTATTTCTTCAGTATTTTGGCAAGGGCTGCGGCATCTTGCTGCATTACTTTGGGTTCCTTGCCACCAGCAGCTATGTATACACGGGTGTTGTGGAGGTTATGAGATTTCAGGCGGGCATCCATATCCTTCAGCAGGCTTTCTTTGTTCCACCAAAGGCTGGGGCTAACAATGATGTAGGTACCAAAAAGGGTTGGCCGCTCTGCCAACACTTGTGTGGCCAGCAAGCCCCCCAGCGACTGGCCAATGAGTGTGGGCGATGCCGCACAGCGGAAATGAGTAGTGACATAGGGCTGTAGTTCTTTCTCTATAAAATTGATGAACGTGGCAGAACTACCCGTGGTAGGGAAATCTTTTTTGTCTTGCGCTATAGTTGTGGGGAAGGTGAAATCGCGCTTGCGGTCTACATTGGCAATGCCCACAACTATGGCTGGCTTTATGGTGCCGGCAATACCCGATAGGAATTGCACCAATCCGGCAACATGCATAAAGTCTTCATTGGCCGAGCCGTCGAGCAGATACAGTATAGGCAATGGCTGTGTACCAGTATCGTAGCCGGGGGGCAGCCAAACATTGATGGTTCTATCTTCCTGCAATACGGTAGAGTGAAATGTGTGGGTTTGGCCCCATACAAAGGGCGTTTGACGGTCTTGTGCCCATGTGCTGAAAGGCATTGCCAGCAATAAAAGTAGTAGTAGTCTCATACAGAATATATAAGGCAACGAAACTACCTATGCTGTATGACACTATTGTACCGCTACATGGGGTGAAACTTGTACCGCCACCAACACAACTGCAAGGTAGGGTATGAGCCAAAAAAAGCACCCTGGACAGGGTGCTTAATTGATGCCTTTCGGCTCACTACAATGTATCTTGAAGCGGGCAAGGTTGGTAGTAACAACCCTGTGCTATAATGTCTTGTATTAGTTATAGTTTACTGTTACCGGTACACCGGTAGCGTTGGTGTACAAACCACTTGCCTGACCGGCAGCTACATTCAGCGTAGCACCTACATTCAGTGTTTCTGTACCACCTGCACTCAGCAGACCAGTGGCTGATGGCATTGAGGTAAAGTTGTCAACAGTCATGGTGTGTGAAGCACCATCGCTGATAACACATGATGTAGGCAATGTGATGGCGTAAGTATACCCTGCCTGACCGCTCACT
>JAGKWS010000103.1 GCA_021151685.1 Chitinophagaceae bacterium | reverse complement strand
TGTTTGGGCGGTTTGGTCTTGTGGTTCTGGACCCCGATGATGCTGACCTAAAGCGTACGTTCATTCCCTATATGAAGGAAGATCTGCTGCATGAGGTAGCATATGGGCATGCCAGCCGGCAAACGGATGCACTTGCTGCTGCCGGTTACAAAACACAGGCATTTCCACGCCCTGTAAATTTGTTCTATCTCTCTGACAATATACGCGAACGAATTGAACAACGCAACAACCGTTGGGAGGTGCTGAATACCGATATTTCGTTTTCGGAAGACGAACTAATGGTGGAGCTGAACGAACATCCCGAGCGGTTTAGCCCAAATGTAATATTGCGTGGCCTGTTTCAGTCCGTTATTTTGCCCGATGTAGCTTTTATTGGTGGCGGGGCCGAGGTGGCCTATTGGTTGCAACTGGGCTCCTTGTTCACACATTACGGGGTACACTATCCGGCGGTATTGCTACGGCAATCGGTAATGGTGATACCTGCCATGGCCAAAACCTTGATGGAGAAAATGTCTTTCTCTGATGCCGATTTGTTTCTGTCCCCTTTAAAGCAATCGGAATTGCTGGTGGCACGTTTTTCGGATGCGCATTGGCAACTGAATGCCGAAAAAGAACAGCTACAGGCCCTTATGACACAGGTACGGCAGGCTGCTGCTGCGGTAGACCCTACATTGAATGGTGCGGCTGGTGCGGCACAGGCCCGTATGGAAAAATTGCTGGCTGCGCTGGAGAAAAAAATGCTGCGTGCTGCCAAAAACAGGGTAGCCACACATATGCAACAGTTGCAGCGACTGCGTGCACTGCTTTTCCCTAATGATAGCCTGCAAGAGCGTACCGATAATTTTGCAGAATACTATCTGGATTACGGGCCTGCATTTTTCGATGCAGTATTGGAAGGAACCAATCCCTATTGTGGTACCGTGCTGCTGTTGCAATACAACACATAGCTACTGAAAAAAAACTGAGTTTAAGTTGTAACTTTTTTGTCGCACTGCCGATTAACCATCTGAATGGACGCGAAACAGTACAATACATGTGTGCGGGAATGGGCTGATGCCCTTTTCCGGTTTGCATGGAAATGCACCGGTCAGCAAGATGATGCCAACGATGTGGTGCAGGGGGCCTTTGAGGTGCTCTGGCAGAAAAAAGAAGAAGTACCTGCCGAAAAAGGCAAGGCATTCTTGTTTCAGGTTGCTTACCGCCAGTCGGTAGATAATTTCAGAAAAAGATCGAGGGTAGTTTTCAAAGAAGCCCCCGAAGAGCATTATTCCCCCTCCAATCCGGACTTGAAAAAGGTACTGGACAGGGCTCTGGCCCAGCTGGACGAGCGCGCACGCGCGTTGGTGCTGCTGAAAGACTACGAAGGCTACAGCTACGAAGAAATAGGCCGCATTACCAACCTCAATGAGTCTCAGGTAAAGGTATATCTGTTTCGTGCGCGGAAAACATTAAAAGATTATTTGGTAAGTGTAGAAAATGTCATATAACTATGATTACGTGGGAGAATTATGAAGAATACATGGTAATGCATGCCGATGGCGAGCTGCTGCCCGAACAGGAACAAGCTTTGATGTCTTTTCTGTACGAGCATCCCGACCTTCAGGCCGAGCTTACTGCATTTACCATGACAAAGATGGTGCCCGACACCACAGAAACCTATGCACTGAAAGATACGCTGCTGCGGCCCGAGACTGCTGCAAAACCTGTGGTAATGGCATTGCCGCTGTGGCGCAGGTATGCAGTAGCTGCGGCAGTAGTAGCCATGCTGGCCGTACCGGGTTATAGATATATGATGCAGCCTTCTGTTACCAATGGGCAGGAGTATGGTGCTGTAGCAGTAAATACAGGTAAGACATTGCCTGTTGCCGGTAATAATAACCCAGCCACCGTAGCAACTGCTACATCTGCCGCCGAACAGGTGACGCATGTAGGCGCAAACAGCCCGGCTGTAGCCGCAGTAGCTACATTGCCTGCTGCGCAAAGCCGCCCGGTACGTGCTACACGCACTACCAAAGCGGTGCGTGTGGGTACAACAAATACCCCCCGTACTACTGCGGATAGCAGAGTGCTGGCTATTGCCGCTACAGACATCAGCCCACTGGAGGTAGTAGCGACACAGCCGATAAAAATTTCTGAAAAAAACTTTGTTCCTGTTGTAACAAATACGCTGCCTTTGGCGATAGAATATACAGAAAGCAATGATGAAAGCGTAGCCGCCGGTTCTCTGCTTGACAAGGTACCGATGAGCGATACCAGAAGAAACGGAATGAAAAGCTTTGTCGCCGATGTGGCCACCGGTTATAGCAGAGTAAGTAACGTAACACAAGAGATAGCACAGGCAAGCCTCTCTTTCAAAATTGGAAAAAAACAACTGAAAGTATCATTCTAAAAACACACTTAATACTATTTTATATGAAACACACACTTTTTATTGCCGCAGTAGTAGCTGGCCTTTTCGGTACCCAATATGCACATGCACAAGATGCCGCCGGCGAAACCACCAAGAAGAAGAAGCACACCATTACTATCTCTAACCAGGGTATTTCGGTAGATGAATCGGAAGATTCAGTAAAGCTTCAGGCGGGTAAAGTAAAGTCTAAACACAAAGAAGAGCAGGCAGGTAAATTTTACTCTAAGTTTTCTATGCTGGATCTTGGTGTAAACATGCTGAACGATGCCACTGTATATTCTGACCCCACCGTAGCCAACTACTTGAATGTGCCTGCCGCCAAGCGCAACGAAAATTTGTTCGACCTGAAGCCGTCTAAGTCTATCAACGTTAATATTTATCCGGTAATGGTGAAGTTCCTTGCACTGAAGACAGGTGGCCAACGTTTGTACATATCCAGTGGTCTTGGTTTTCAGGTCTACAATTTCCGCTACGAAGAAAACCTTACCTACACAAAAAGCCCTAATGGAATTGTGATAGACAGTGTAAACTTCCGCAAGAACAAGCTGGCAGTAAACTATCTGAATATTCCGCTGATGGTGACCGGCAAAACCCGCCTGTACAAAGACAAATGGCTTACTTATGGTGTTGGTGCATCGGCTGGCTACCGTGCATCTTCGTGGAACAAGCAAATATCTGAAGAGCGCGGCAAGCAGAAAACGCATGGCAACTTCGACCTGACAGACTACAATGCATGCCTTACCGGCGAATTTGGGTTTGATGGTGTGCTCAGGTTCTACGCCAGTTACCAGCTTACGCCATTGTACAACAACGGTATAGAACAACACCCCATATGCGTAGGCTTGCGTATTGGTGGCATCTAAATAACTATTCTAAAATTTCCATCCTCCACACACACATCTTCCCCCGGCTACATGACCGGGGGATTTTTTTTGCTGGCTTCGGCCCATTCTCACCAGATTTGGGTTTTATGCATCCTGATTTTCAAATATGATGGTAAAACGAAAGCATATACATTTTGTAATGTTTCGCAATGTTTGTTACTTAGTACCAATGTTAGTGATGCGCTCTGTTTGCAAAAGGGTATTACCAGTGGTTGCAATGATGTATTGGGTGACAGGGGCCAGTGCCACAACCCCTTGGAAGCTGCGCCGCGAAGAACATGGCATAAAGGTATACACCGCCAGTACCGACACATCTTGCATACAAACATTGCTGGCCGAGTTTCCTGTACAGGCTACTACGGCACAGTTGATAGAGTTGCTGATGGATGCCCCTGCACAGCCGCGGTGGGTATATAACGCCAGGCAGGCAAGGGTGCTGAAGCAAATATCGCCAGAAGAGGTAATTATATATTCGGTAGTAGGGTTGCCATGGCCCTGTTCTAACAGAGATTATGTGGCGCATGTTACCGTCAGCCATCCATCGGCTACACTTACCATCATAGATTCTCATTCTGAAGACGGGCATATGCCACCACAAAAGGGTTTGGTGCGCGTGCGCGAGTCTAATGCACATTGGGAGATTACCGAAGCTACACCGGGGCATTTGTCTGTTCGGTATCAGTTGCGGTTCAATCCCGGAGGGGCATTACCGGCATGGCTTGTCAATTTGTTTATAACCCGTGGGCCTTGCCATACCTTCAGGCACTTGCAGCAAGAGGTAGCGCACCGTAGTGCCAACGGGTAGTACCACCACAAAATAACGATGCCCGCATAGCTGCGGGCATCGTAGTAGTAATGTAAGAAAGCCGTTAAGCCTTCAGTATATCGCGCGATATTACCAGTTTTTGTATTTCTGATGTGCCTTCGCCTATGGTACACAGCTTGCTGTCGCGGTAGTATTTTTCCACCGGAAAGTCTTTGGTGTAGCCATAGCCACCAAATATCTGCACGGCTTCGGTTGCTGCACGTACACACACTTCGGAGGCGTAATATTTGGCAAATGCCGATTCTTTCGTCATTTTTTCGCCACGGTTTTTCAGGTCGGCAGCTTGGTAGATGAGCAGTTCTGATGCCTCTATCTGTGTAGCCATATCGGCCAGCTTGAAGGCAATAGCCTGAAAGTTGGCGATAGGTTGGTCGAACTGCTGACGTTCTTTTGAGTATTTCAACGAAGCTTCGTAGGCACCTTTGGCAATACCCAGAGACAGTGCTGCAATAGAGATACGGCCACCGTCCAGTATTTTCATGGCCTGCTGAAAGCCAGAGCCTACTTCGCCCATGCGTTGTGCGTCTGATATGCGGCAATTGTCGAACACCAGTTCGGCGGTTTCGCTGGCGCGCATACCCAGTTTGTTTTCTTTTTTGCCGGCTGCAAAACCCGGTGTACCACGCTCTACAATAAAGGCGGTAACGTTGTTTTTGGCTCTTGGCTCGCCAGTGCGGGCCAGTACTACTGCCACATTGCCGGTAATGCCGTGTGTTATCCAGTTTTTGGTGCCGTTCAGTATCCAGTCATCACCATCGCGGGTAGCTACGCAGCGCATGTTGCCGGCATCGCTACCTGTATTGGCTTCGGTAAGGCCCCATGCACCTATCCACTCGCCACTGGCCAGTTTGGGCAGGTATTTGCGTTTTTGCTCTTCGTTGCCAAAATACAGAATGTGGCCAGTGCAAAGAGAATTGTGTGCCGCTACAGAAAGGCCAATAGAACCGCAAACCTTTGCTATTTCACTTACAACCGTTACATACTCGAAATAACCCAAGCCAGAGCCGCCATACTCGGTAGGCACCAGTACGCCCATAAGGCCCAGTTCTCCCAGTTTATGAAACAAGTCTACCGGAAATTTTTGCGTTTCGTCCCATTCCATCATATCCGGACGAATGTGCTTGTTGGCAAAATCGCGGATCATGGCCGCTATCGATTCCTGGGCTTCTGAGTACTTAAAATCCATAGTACGAAAAAAACAATTGTTGAGCGATGGCAATTTTACAACTATTTTTCGGATTGAACTAATTTGATTGGTTCTGCCAGTTTTCAACCAGCTACTTGCAAATCAGCAAATACAAGACTAACTTTATACTATTCAAATATTAAGATGGGATTTGTATTGGTGATTTTGCTATTGTGTTCGCCTGTCTGTTTAGCACAGCACATTCATCGCATATCGCATCTCAGTGTAGCTAATGGGTTGTCGCAGAGCTCGGTGTACAACATAGTGGGCGATTCTTTTGGTTTTCTTTGGATGAATACCGGTGATGGCCTTAACCGATACGATGGGCGCAATTTTGTGGTATACAAGAGCCGCCTGAACGACTCGTTGCATGGTCATTTGAAAGATCGTAATATCAATTCTCCGCTATATGAAGATAAGTGGAACAACTTGTGGTTTGCGGCCGACGAAGGCGTGTACTATATGAACCGGCATACCGGCCGCTTTACGGTGATGCTGGATAAACACCAAACCATAAAACAGGCAGTGCTGGCAGGTACCGAAAACGGGTATGCATGGGCCATAGTACCGGGCAACGGGTACTACCGTATGACGGCAGATGGCAACCACTGTAAGCGTTTTCCTTTCCGCAATTACGAGTATCGTTTCGCATCCAATGTGTCGCCGGTCAGGTCGGCACTGATGCTTGACGGGCGTATATGGCTCATAGACTTGCATGGGCTTTTTGTATATGATACCCGCAATGGTACCGAAAAACGTGTAGTGCAGTCGCAGGGATTGCACAAGGTAATGCAGTTGGCCTCGGGTATCCTGGCAGTATCGGGCAGGGGAAAGATTGTGTATTGCAACCCCCATACGCTTGATGTGGACTCTTTAGGAGTACCGGCGCAGAAGAGTGGGCTTTGCGATTGGAATGCTATTGCCGAAGACTCGGTATCGGGCAATATATGGCTGGCCGACAATGCTGCCGGGGAAATAGTGCAGTTGAACAAGCGCGGCGATATAGCTTCGTTTATGCAGCTAAAAAATAAGGTGAACAGGCTGTATGTAGACCGGTCGCGAAACTTGTGGATAGGTACCGAGGGGGATGGGGTGTACCGGGTAGATGTTAAACCCGACCGTTTTCATACTCTTTTGCCTGCCGCAGGAAAGCCCGGCTACATGATAAAAGGATTGTGGCGCGACAATACAGGGTATATATGGATGAGCGCATTTGGGCAAGGTATTTTCAGGTACAATCCGGCAACGGGGCAGCAGATAAAGTTGCCTACCGAAAAAGTAAAACCCGACAGCTATCTCTCTAATATCTTTCGCGATTCGGTAGGGTATGTAGTTACTACCAAAGACAACGAAATACACTGGCGCGACACTGCCGGTACTGTGCAGATGCGGTTAGAGATACCCACCCTTACCCCTTTTGCGGTAGAAAAACCGCAGATATTTTACATTGCCGAATGGCAGCAAGGGCATTACCTGGTGGGTACCAATATGGGGTTGTATACAGCAACTATACCCAACAAGCCGGGTGGAGGTAAGGCATATTACATAAACGACAAAAATATATGGGGGTGGGTGTACAACATTGCGCATCACCATGGCCGGGACTACTATCTGGGGCGGCGCAATGGTTTTTGCCGTATAAGGGTAACCAACGATACGGTGGTAAGGCTTGTAGAAAAGGGACTGCCGGGGTTGCCGATTCGCCATTTTTACCGTAGCCAGCAGAGCCCGCTTTTGTGGATAGCTACCGAGCAGGGGCTTGTAGCGCGCGACTCTACTACGGGGCAGATGACTGTTTTTGATGAAACATCGGGCATTGCCAATAGCTATATATATGCTATTTTGCCCGAGAGCGATACTGCATTGTGGGTAAGTACCAACAACGGGCTGTCGCGGGTGGCTGTTAATGGGTACCAACCGGGTGGTAAGATACAGGCAACCTTCCGCAACTATACGGTACACGATGGGTTACAGTCTAACGAGTTCAACACGGGGGGCTTTTACCACGATGCCGGGGGGACGCTGTATTTTGGGGGTATAGAAGGCATCAGTTGGTTTCGCCCGGCCGATATTGTGCCCAACCCCTACAAGGCTATTCCGGCTATTACCGCCATATATGTAAATGATACATTGGTAACTGGCGATACTACCATGTTTATGAGCCGGCTGGAGCTGCCGTGGCAACGCAATACACTCAGCTTCACGCTACGGGCACTTGAGTATACACAGCCCTTACAGAACCTGTTTGCCTACCGCCTTGCCGGTGTAGACCGCGACTGGGTATATACCGCCAACGACAAGGTGCGCTACTCCAACCTCAGCCCCGGTACTTACGAGTTTCAGTTGAAGGTGCGTAACAATGAAACCGTTTGGAATAAAGAGCCATTGGTGCTTACCGTGGTGATACACCCCCCATTCTGGCAAACATGGTGGTTTCGGCTACTGCTGGCCACGGCCGGGGCTACTGCCATAGTGGTGGCTGCACGGCAGTATGCACGTGGCAAGGTGCGTGCCCGCACACGCGAGCTGGAAAAGCAGCATGCGCTGCATATGGAGCGTATGCGCATATCGAAAGATGTACACGACGATATAGGTTCGGGGCTCTCGCGCATATCGCTACTGAGTGCGGTGGCTCGTCGCAAATTGCATCAGAACGAGGCCCCGGAAACCGACATCAACCATATATCGGCACTATCCCGCGAGTTGGTAGACAATATGCGTGACCTGATATGGCTACTAAACCCCGAAAATACCACGCTGGATAGCCTTGCCGCCCGTATACGTGAGTATAGTGCCGACTTTCTGGATGCGGCAGGCATAGCGGTACATTTCCAGTTTCCGCCGCAGGTACCGGCAGTGCCTGTGCCGCGCGATGTGCAACGCAATGTACTACTGACGGTTAAGGAAGCAGTAAACAATGTGGTAAAACACTCGGGAGCTACAGCGGTGACCATGGTGCTGCAATATGACGGCAGTACCATAAACATTGCTGTAGCCGATAATGGCCGGGGGCTGCCAGATGACGATGGCGAACAAAAGGGCAACGGACTGCGCAATATGCGCTACCGCATAGGCTCTGTGGGGGGCACATGGTTAGTTACATCGGCACCGGGCGAAGGTACCCAAATAGCCATCAGTATACCCCTTGGGCCACCTGCTGCCGGTGGTGCATAGGCGGCTTGCTACCCCCGGAAACCCCGAAGGAAGTCGTTAACCAGCATGCGCTTTTTTCCTTCCAGTTGCAGGTCGGTAACATACAGCCAGCCATCGGTGGTGGCAAAACGCAACCATTGCTGGTGGTCGGTTTCGTAGCTGCCGGGCGTGGTGTTGTGGGTGGCTGCCTCCCAATGGGCGGTATACAATTTTACACCCTTACCGGCAATTTGTGTGGCAGCGGCAGGGTAGGGGGCCAGCCCTCTTATCTGGTTCAGAATGTGTATGCCAGACAGTTGCCAATTAATGATCGTATCTTCTTTGAATATTTTGGGCGCATGTTTCAGCGGCTCGTTACCTGCCTGATTTTGGGGTATCTCGCGCAGCGTGCCATCTGCAAGACCTTTCACGGTAGTTACCAGCAGGTTGGCACCGGCTTCCATCAGCTTGTCGTGCATGGTACCGGCATTGTCTTCGGGCAGTATGGATACGGCGTGTTGCAGCAGTATGTCGCCTGTATCTATTTCGTGCTTCAGGCGGAAGGTGGTTACACCCGTCACCGTTTCGCCATTCATAATAGCCCGGTTGATGGGGGCTGCACCTCGGTACTGCGGCAATAGCGAGCCATGCACATTTACCGTACCCATGGGGGGCATGTTCCACACCACCTCGGGCATCATACGGAAGGCAACCACTATCTGTAAGTCTGCTTTCAGGGCACGTAGTTCGTCCAGAAAATCGGGCGATTTCATGCTCACCGGTTGCAGCAAGGGCAGTTCATGCGCTACGGCATATTCCTTTACTGCCGATGCGTGTACCTGCATACCCCGGCCGGCAGGTTTGTCGGGCGCGGTAACAACGGCCACAATTTGGGCCCCGGCCATACGCAGCGCGTGCAGCGATGCCACAGCAAATTGTGGGGTGCCAAAGAAAACAATACGTAGCTGGTGGAATGGTGTACTCAAAACAGATGTGGTATTTACTAATGCCTGTGTGGCAATATGATGGTGCAAAGGTAGTAAGAAGTGATAACTATAGTGGGGTGTATGGCAACGTATATGGTAGGTTACTATCTGGCGATATATACGTACCTTCAAATGCTCTAAAGTATTTGCTGGCAAAAACAAACATATATGCGACTGGGTATAGTATGGTGGGTAATATGTATGGCGATAGGTATGCCACTGGGTGCCCAAACCTACATGCCTATGCCCACCGATAGTGCCACATGGCGCATCAGAGACTATGAAATTGATTTTGTAACCCATGTGTTTGATGCCATGCTTTTTGTGCGGCCCGGCGACGATACGCTACACGAAGGGCACACCTACCGCAATGTATGGTCCAGAGCCTACAGGCATGTGGTGACGGATGGGGTGTTTCCGCCCATGACAGATATTGATGCCATGTACCCCGATACATGGATGGCGGCCTACCGCGAAGAAGGCCGCAAGCTGTACCAAATGCAGAATACGGGCGAAAAGTTATTGTACGACTTTACAGCGGAGGTGGGCGACCCCATACCCGGTAGGGTAGGCTGGGACACTGTTACCGCTACCGATTCTGTGTTGCTGGGTGGCATATACCACAAACGTTACCTCACCACCCGCACAGGCTATGAGGTGATAGAAGGGGTAGGCAGTAGCTACGGACTGTTGCCCGCCATGAACGATGGCACCGGTGCCTACAAGTTTTTATGCTTTAGCCAGCCAGCTACCGGTGTACAATACACACCCGATGCTACCGTACCCTGCACCTATGTGTACCCAATTCACAGCCACAGCGCAGTGGCAGATATGCCGGGTGGTGCTGGTATACCATGGGCCGTATTCCCTGTGCCTGCCGTCAATAGGGTGAGTATAGAGGTAGTAAACAGCGGTGCCTATATGGTAACCATTACCAACATAGCCGGACAAAAGTGGTGGACAAACCGACTGCATGCCACTACCACCATAGATGTGGGCCTTTGGCCAAGGGGCATATATTGTGTGCTTATTACCGACCACATGGGCCATACCGACAGGCGTACGCTACTGTTGCAGTAGGTAGGTGGGTAACGCAGAAGCGTATGGGCCGATAAAATGCCATACCTCTTCCGGCCATTGTTTCACAGTTGTGCCCAATGCCCACTGAATAATCGATTTACTTCTTCTTACTGGCCTTGGCGCGTGGGTTATAGTCCAGACATAGTTGCATCCAGTAGGCAAAGCGGCTATTGGTCTTGATGGTGTCGGCATCTATGTAGCCATAACCCTTGTATTCGCGGTCCTTCATCAGCATGGGGCGAAAACCGTGTTCTTCGGCTATTTGTGCCTGTAGGGCAGGGTCGAACCGCACCATCATATCATTACCACTTACCGATACGCACATCTTGCCATTCACCATAAAGGTGACCCCCTTAAACATTTCTTTCTCTTCTACCTGTAGCAGCGGCAATTCCGCCAGATAGTTCCGTATACGGTCGGCAAGGTGTGTATCGTAGGCCATAGCATGGTGTTGTGGCGTGAAGATAGTGGAGAATGGTGTTGGGAGCAAATAGACAAAGTCTGCAATTGAGGTAGATCCCATCCGCTCCGGTCAGGAGCAAAAGCTATATTGATGTGTAAAAATAGCAATTTTGTACAGCCATAGTTTTGTTCCTATAGGGTTAGTGATGCAAAGAATAAAATATGTTTTTATTGTGACTTCTTATGTAAATCGAATTTGCAAATTTAGCTTAATGAATAACTCTCCGTTCTCTTCATAAACCCAACCAAACTTGTACGGCTTAGATTTTACGGATTTAGGAAATCCGGGATTATTATCATCTTCACTGGTCGAAGCCTGCTCCAATTTAGTATTGTCCATTAGATAATCTTGAAATTCGTTCCTGTTGTAAATGTGGTAACATACCAAATCCCCCGAATTTTTTACTATTATCATACCTCCTGTAGCGTCGTATTTTCCCGTCCAGACTGCTTCTGGTGTCATTCCCAATGCATTTTCAGTCAAGAAATTCTTAATCTTGAATTCGTAAAAGGGATGTCCTTTTGACATATTATATCCAAGTGGGTTTGCAGTATTAATATCTTGCAATAGATCTCTCAATTTAGATCTGCCGTTTCTATATTTGAAATAAACAAGATGAGCAAGTATTTCGGGCAGATGAGAATCTATTAACTCTAAATTGAGCTGTAAATTAGTTGATTGTATACGTTGAAATTCGACTTTGAATCCGAGTGCCTCAAGTTCAGTTAACCGTATGGACAGTTTAGAGTCTCGCGTGGCTTTAGACAATGCCAACGTTTCAGAATTGAAAGCTCTTATATCAAAATTTGAGTCTCCATGTGTAGTAATTTTGTATATAAAATTTGTTCCGGCAGCGGGATTGAATAAGTGTTTCATTTTTTGAAAATATTTTGATAGTGATATTCTAAGAACTCTTTTGACGGAAGGAATTTATCTGGCAAAATGATTGTTTGGTTTTCATATCTCAGAAATAAATCGGTCACAGCAGTTTCTTTTTTATAGGCATTGAAATTCTTTGAGACTTTTATCTTGTAGTCAGTCGTGATAGTAATGAAACCGCTGTCAAATGCTTTGTCATGAATCGAATTTAAGCATAACCCATTATGTGGGTTTAACCTGTTCTTTTCATCTTTAGACCATGGTACTATGTGGCTGGCAACTAGAAAATCTGGTATTGATAGTCCTGTAATGCAGCATTTTATGTTATATGAGGAAAGGATTGTTGAACGAAAGAAATTTTGATTGACCCTTTGTTTAATTACTGCGTCTCTTACTGTCCCCCTTGGGATGTCTGCAACATCTATAGCTGATACTGTTTCGATTGATTGATTCGTGAACTTTGAAATAAGTAGTTCACTTTCGTAGGCAAGAGCACTCCAATCATGATTAAATTCATTCCAAATGATCTCATCTAACTTACTTGTGTTTCCTAAGCCAACGATTCCTTTTTTCTTTAATTCAGTATCAAGACTACCAAAATTCCCAATCTTCATCTTTACTGAATTGGGTGTTCTTCCAATAACTTTTGCAATACGAATAATATCGGGGTGTTTTGAGCTAACCTTGTTGAAAGGTATTTTACAGTAGAGGTTTAATGCGACAATGGTTTGTTCTCGTGTCCAATTATCATTTGCCATAATGTATCTGAATTGATTTATACTGCTGAGGGCAAGGTTGCAAATCTCCTTACCGCAAAATCTTAATACTTTCCGACCACGCACTGGCACGAGTAAGCTGACACTCGCCCAAGTAAAAAAATCATGATATACTACAGTAGGGACTTTTGAAAACCGTATGAGCCAGTTTGCCTTGCAACACGATAAATTGGCACACCCGGAAACGACTTTGATGATTCGTCGACTATATCTCTTACAACTTTAGGCGATGTATTTGTTCCTATGAGGATTTCCTTTACAGTTGATGATTGGAACTTAGCTGCTTGATCTCTATAAATTCCGATTCCGGCAGTAACAAAACGAAACTCTTCTTCGGGTACCCACCTTTTTGATTTTTGATACAATTCCTTTTCAATAACATTACTATTATTCCCCATGATAATGTAATCAATTGGTGTGTCGTCGTAAATTACGTATTGGCAACTACAGTTTAATGTCCTTGCTATTTCTACTGTATCGAACCCAATTGCAAATCCACAATGGTTGTTACCATAATGCGCCCACATTGGTTCGTTCAAACCGGAGGTACAACAACTAAATACACCTATTCGGTCATAGTTCTCCTTTTCCAAAATGTATTGCCGCCTATTTTCAGTGAAATAGCCAATCGGATCGGATTTCGCCTGATTCAATCGCTTTTCAATTTCAATTTGTAGCTGATTTTCCGGCATGTTTGGTTCTTGCGCTCGCCCCGCTTTTTCTAAACCTGCTCTGAATTTGTTCCAATCAATTCCTAGATTAAAAATGTTGTATGGTGGCCTTACATCATACGGATCGTTCAGCGTAAAGGGGTGTGCGAACCAAACTTCATTTTCTGTAACAATTCTTTTGTGGTATTGGTCTTCCCACGTTCTATACTTGTATATTATCGGGTTTACCGATTGTCTTATTTTGTCTTCGACCTCTGAAAAATCATGGTATATTGGCATAGTGGTGAAATATGAGTATAAAAATATGAAATGTTATACAGTTAAAAGAAGGTCGAGAGGCAATTACATTAATCAATGAGGCTGCTGACTAAGAAGTTCTCACCAAGCTCATGAAACACCCTAATCACAATTAAGCGATATCAAACCTCCTGTAGCAGTAACAAACCACTTGGTTTTTTTGAATTGCGCCGTTGGGGACGTGTAAATAGGAAATGAATTGAGGGTTACGATAATGTAGTTTGCATGCGGTTTGCGGATAATGTATTCCCCGCAATCGAAATTCAGTTTTAGTATCTGTAGCCCACTGTAAGATACGCTGCCATTCTTATCAGATACCTTTTTTGTGTTGCAATCGTCGTTTATCCTTACTTCAAAATCCTCCACATTGATGAAAGAGTCTGTAATAGTACTACTCTTGGTTACGTTATTTATCGCAGCTGTGATTGGGTAGTCTGTATCTGCTGTGCGAATATAGATTATCGTTTTTCCTCCAATGCTATCAATATATTGCTCGGTTACGTGGGAAATATCCCACGGCTTATTGTCCATCGCCAGATAGAGCGTATCTCCCTTTTGCAGCCATGTCCCGTTGCAGTTTCTTTGCCCGAGAGGAGAAGAGCAGGAGTAAGCAAAGCGATGATCGTAAAACAATTCAAGTTGTTCCGCAGCATGTTTATCTTCCTTTGTGTATTTCTTGTACACCTTGTCAAACCCCTGTTCCAGTTTTTTTAGTAGGGTATCGGTTTCGTTGCCATAGGTGATGGATAGTACCTGGTCTTGGGTGCCGTGTATCAGCAGCAGGTTGAAATTAGCAAACTTTTTAGGGGCGGCGGTGGCGGGCATCATATCGGTAATGGTGCGGCCGCTGAGTATAATGGCACCACGAAACACATCGGGATGATTGAGCCCCAATACCAGCGACATGGCCGCCCCCTGGCTAAACCCACTCACAAATACCCGTGCCGGGTTGTAGGTATAGTGGGCTTTTAGTTGCTGTATCAGTTGCAGCACCTTGTCGGCACTGGCCTGTGTTTGTTCGGTATTGGCAAAGCGCGTGCCGGGTGCCAGCCCTATGTCGTACCATTTATAGCTGCCATTACCCATGTCGTACGGTGCCCGTACCGATACTATCAGGAAACTATCGGGCAGGTATTGTGCCAGGTCAAAGAGATCGGCCTCGTTGCTGCCATAGCCATGCAGCATCAGTAGTAGTGGCGGTTTGGTGGTTTTGGTGCGTGGTTCCTGCACCAGTACCTTTAGTGCATAGTTGTTTTTGCCGCCCGCCATGGCCGAACAGCCGGTGAGTAATAGCCCGCACAATATACAGGCAAGTAAAGAATGTATGCGTAAGGAACGAAGCGTTGCGAAAATATATGTAGCAGCCATGGTACGAATGTATAGAATTGGTGGCGTATGCGGTGCATCTGTATTGGTGTAGGTGCCAGTGGTTTGTGTTGCGGTAGGGTGGGGTAGTTTCCATTAACCCACGGCCGCTACGCTGCGGTGGCATGCGGGCAGAGGCGTGTGGTTTCGGTATTAATTCCTAAATTACACCACTATCAATACCAATGCTAATGAAGAAACTGCTATCGGGTGTGTTGCTGCTGGGTGCTACGGGTGCTTCTGCACAGCTCGCTTCTTACGTAGATAACCAGAATCAGGTAATGGTGTGGGACAAGGGTATGCTGCGTAAAATAGACTTCCTTGCCCCCACCAGCATGAAGATTGGCCGTACGGCTATTCCCTATCTCGACAATTCGCGCTCCTTTAAGGTGTATGCCAATAACAGGGTTACACCCGTCAACATAGGCTTTACCAATGCCTACTTTGCTACTGATAATCTGGTGGTGTTCCTGAACCAGAAGCAACTGAATATATTCGATAATGGTCAGGTGAAAAACCTTGCTGCCGTAGCCGACCAGTATTTTGTGGCCGATAGTGTGGTGTTTTTTCTGGATAGCTATAAAGGGTCTTACAGGGCATACTACAACGGCAAAACATACAATCTGGAAACCTATTTTTCGGACAGTAGTTTGGCCAGCATACGGGTTACCGACAATATGATTGCCTACAACAACTTTGCCAATCAGTTCCGTATCTTTTATCATGGCGAGCTGATAGCGCAGGAAGACTACCCCGTAAGTGGTTTTGAGGCAGGGCGCAATACCGTGGCCTATGTAGATATAGACCGTAAGTTCAAGATATTTCATGCGGGCAAAACACGCATCATAGACGATTTCCCCCCAAAGTCTTACAAGGTGGGCGACAATGTGGTAGCCTATGTAACTGCCGATGGATTTTTTAAGGTGTTTTACGAAGATAGTGTACGCTCTATGGGTTTTATGAGTGGCAACTATCAGGTGGCCGACAATATTGTAGCCTTCAAAGACCAAAGCAATATGCTGAAGGTGTTTTACAAAGGCGATGTAACAACGGTAGACAACTACTACCCATCGAACATGGTGATGCAGTACAACTCGCTGGCCTATGTAAACTATGGCAATACGCTGCGCCTGTTCTCGGAGGGCGAGGTATATGATGTAACCAATGCCGAGCTCACCAACTGGCAGCTGAACTACGATGTGCTGATGTACCAGATGGGGCAAAACATGTTCAGGGTATTTTACAAAGGCACCGAGTATTGATGTACAGACGGGTATTTGCTGCTATGTTGTAATTTTGCAGTCTGATGCAATATCCCCTGAAGGTTTCCGCAGTGATATGCTCTTACAACAGAGCCCGTTTCATCATCAGTGCCGTAGATAGCATTTTTGGTCAGGACTATGACAAAAGCCTGTACGAGGTGATTGTTGTAGACAACAACAGTACCGATGGCACCATAGAGCGGCTGGCAGCGTACAAGGCACAGCATCCCGACTATAATTTCCGGTACTATACCGAAACCAATCAGGGGGTAGCCTATACCCGCACCCGCTGCGCTACCGAGGCACGGGGCGAAATTGTTGCCTATTTGGATGATGACTCTACCGCCCAACCGGGCTGGCTGTCGTCAATTGCGTCTTTTTTCGATGAGCATCCCGAGGTATGGTCTCTGGGTGGCAAGATAACCCCCCGTTTTCTTACCGGCATACCCGATTGGTATTCCAAATACTTCTTTGGTCTGGTGGGCAACTTCGATCAGGGCCCGAATGTAAAACGGCTTACCGGTGCCCGCTACCCCTGCGGTGCCAATATGGCCTTCCGCAAGCGGGTGTTCGAAGAGATAGGCTACTTTAATACCGAGCTGGGCCGCAAGGGCAAGGGCTTACTGGCCAACGAAGAAAAAGACATTTACCTGCGCATACTGGCCGCTGGTCACCATGTATATTACCTGCCCCATGTGGCAGTGCTGCATAGTGTAGAGGCCAACAAGTTCGACAAAGCTTATGTGCGCCGCCATAGCATGGGTATAGGCGGTGGCGAACGACTGCGCCTACGCGGGCAAAATGGAGCTTTGGCACTAAAGCTGGCAGAATATGTGGCCAAGTGGGGCTATGCGGTGGTGTATGGCATAGGCTTTTTGCTGCGCGGGCAGTGGAGCAAGTTTGTGATGCTGGAGCGGTTTCGCTGGTGGGTCATTATGGGTTTTCTCAATCCGCATGGGGCAGAGTAGGGAGACTAATATTCCAATGAACTATAGGTGGCATTAGGCAAACCACAATTCACTGTGCTTTGTGCCTCTTTTTTCAGGCAAACACCTTTGTGCGCCTTGTGCTTCCCCTTCGTGACCTTTGTGGTGAAGGGTAATGATTATTACGTATTTCTGCCACTAATGCGTTTCCACTTCACGCATTGTTGCCGTTTGTGGTATTTTTACAGCCATTAGTCATGACCAAAACAGTTTCCATATTATTATCGCCGGCCGATGCCTTTGACGAAAAAGTGATAAAGCGCGTAGCAGCCGAGGAGTGCGGTGTGCCCACAAAGCGCGTTACCGGCCTGCGTATACAAAAGCGGTCTATAGATGCGCGGTCGCGGCAGGCACGCTACATCATACAGGCCGAGGTAGCTATAGATGGCCCTCTTCCCGAGGTGGCTCCATTCGACCCTCAGTTGCAGGATGTATTTAAAGCCCCTATGGTGGTAGTGGTAGGTGCCGGACCAGCCGGGCTGTTTGCAGCCCTGCGCCTTATTAGTCTGGGGGTAAAGCCTATAGTTATAGAGCGTGGCAAGGATGTGCGCAGCCGCCGCAGAGATTTGGCAGCCATCAATAAAGAGGGTATGGTCAATCCCGAGTCGAACTACTGTTTTGGCGAGGGTGGTGCCGGTACCTATAGCGATGGCAAGCTGTACACACGGTCTACCAAGCGGGGCGATGTGCAACGCATACTGGGCTTTTTTCACCACTTTGGGGCCGATGAAAGCATTCTGTACGATGCACACCCACACATAGGCACCAACAAACTACCACAGATTATTACCGCCATGCGCGACCAGATACGGGCATGTGGTGGCGAGGTGCTGTTCGACACCAAAGTAACCGACCTGATACTGAATGGCTCTGATATTGCAGGCGTGGTAACCCATGCGGGCGACACCATCCGTTGCAAATCGGTCATATTGGCTACCGGCCACTCGGCGCGCGATGTTTTTGCACTCCTGCATCAAAAAAGCATACTCATAGAAGCCAAGCCATTTGCATTGGGCGTGCGCATAGAGCATCCGCAATGTCTGGTAGATACTGCACGGTACCATACGCCTGAGCGCGACCCCAATTTGCCACCGGCCAGCTATTCGCTGGTGTCTCAGGAAAATGGCCGTGGGGTGTTTTCGTTTTGTATGTGCCCCGGTGGCATTATAGCCCCGGCCGCTACAGCCCCCGGCGAGATAGTGGTAAATGGCTGGAGTCCATCAAAACGCAACAATCC
>JAGKWS010000102.1 GCA_021151685.1 Chitinophagaceae bacterium | reverse complement strand
GGGGTAGCCCCTATGGGGCATTGTATGGTAATGTGACTGGATGCTACAGACCTTTTGCCCCGCTGGGGCAATTACAGAAAGGCTACACATTATAGGGCAACCACAAGGGTTGCCCCTACGGTGGTTTGTCTGAATAGGGGATATACAGGATTTTGAAATTTTCAGGATATGGTTTTGCCCCAAAATCGTTTTCAATTCTTTACAATTTTCAACATTTTGAAGAGATTTGATACTTTTACACTTAATTTCTTTACAATTTCGAAAAAAATAAAGAGAATTGACGCGATAATGTACTTCATTAAACAGTAACACAATGGTAGAAAGAGCCCCATCGGTGCATAACATACCCACTGGCGAGATACTGACGCTGATGCAGAATGAAGAATTGGCCCCGTTGCTGCAAAAAATAGATGAGGAGTACCTATACTGGGACAGGATAAAATACCTGACTCCACCGAGCAATATTATACCCCTGCATCTATGGGCTTTGGTAAAAAACCAACGAAGAACTACCCAGCATACTATTTGTTTTGGTGACTACCGGTTTCAGTGGAATGTAAACAATACCATGCAGGAATTGCTGCACTTCTTTGATACACACCTGTCCGGCTCGCCCGAGCTGACCCGGCACATAACCAGCGAAGAAAAAAACAGCTACCTTATCAACTCTATTATGGAAGAGGCCATAGCATCGAGCCAGATAGAGGGAGCCGCTACCAGTCGCAAACAGGCCAAAGAAATGTTGCGTAAAAATCTGAAGCCCCGCGACAAGGGGGAGCAAATGATTCTGAACAACTACCATACCATACAACGCATACTGGAGCTGAAAGATGAACCGCTGAACAATGATACATTGCTACAACTGCATCGGCTGGTTACCGCCCAAACTATGTACCACCCCCACGAAGAGGGGGCGCTGCGTGCCGATAATGATGTACATGTTGCCGATACCGCTACCGGACAAGTGGTACATCAGCCGCCGTCTCACCAAGACCTGCCTGCTTTGCTACACGATTTCTTTCAGTTCTTCAATGACACACAGCCTACTCATACATTCATTCACCCTGTTGTAAAGGCAAGTATCATTCACTTTATGCTGGGCTTCATACACCCATTCAGCGATGGCAATGGCCGTACGGCACGGGCACTATTTTACTGGTACCTCATCAAACACAACTATACATTGGTAGAATATCTTTCCATATCGCGACTGATACTACGTGCCAGAGGGCAATATGCAAAAGCATTTCAGTATACCGAGGTAGATGAACACGACCTGACCTACTTTGTCAGGTTTCAGCTAAAGACCCTGAAAATGGCATTCGACGAGCTGGTACAATACCTGCAAAAGAAAACAGAAGAAAAGGAAACCTACTACCAGCTCATAGCCACCAAGGGCATTAGTTACAGGCAGGCTACCATATTGCAATGGTTTGTAAAAGACCCAGTACTCCTGATAACGGTACAGGAGGCTCAAACCCGCCTTGGCGTATCGTACGGCACCGCCCGTAACGACATTAACGAACTACTGGCGTTGGATTACCTGCAAATAAGACCCATCAACAAAGTAACTAAAGGATATATACGGGGTGCAGCATTCAGCAAACTACTACATGCCACCCAACACCCATAACCCTACAGATAAAAAGGCAACTTCATGCGCACAGGCACTACATTACCACGGCACCTGCCGGGTATCCATGGCCCAAGTGTACGGATGGTACGCAACATACTCTGTTCTGAGACCGACATATGCGCAGGGGCATGCCCGTTGATGCTGAAAATAACGTAGGTACCATCTACATCTACCACGCCATCTACCACAAACCGTGCCTGAAAGTCGACATCATCGGTTATTCGCAACCGCCTTGCAATGTACTGCAACATAGCGGCATGCCCACCGGGATAAACGGGCATTTCGTGGGCATAGGTGTATACGGTCTTGCCTATCAGCGTATCGAATGCAGCCGTGCAACTGTCTTGCGCAGCTACCAGAACCGGACACAAACCCATCAATAACAGCAGACCAGATAATCTGTTCATTTGTAGTAAAAGTAAGTTACAAGCAACCCCGCCTGTCCCTATGAAGATACCATCAATATCAACGGCCATGAGCCATTACATATTGCATAAATCCCCGTGGCCAATAGGCATCAACCACGGGGATTATCGGTCTTCTATTCCTTGTTCATGCGCACTATGCGGGGCATAAAGGAGCCTTCGCAGCGCACCAGCTCGTTTTGCGCCGCCATTATCTGATGTATGTCCTTGTAGGCATCAGGATGCTCCTCTACACTACCACCCATCAGGGTTACATGGGCGGCTGCCAGTGTGTGGCGCAGGTGGCTCATCGTCAGCTTTTCGGTGGCTGCATGGCGGCTCATGGCCCTGCCTGCCCCATGCGCTGCCGACTGCAATGCCCCTGCATGCCCCTTGCCCGTTACCAACCATGCCGGGGTAGCCATGCTACCGGGTATGATGCCCGGTTCGCCTGCCGCTGCGGGTGTAGCCCCCTTGCGGTGTACTATAGCGTCGGTGCCATCGGCCAGTGTTTGCCGCCAGGCAAAGTTGTGATGATTATGCACCGTTGCCAGTGAGCGCAGCCCCATGGCCTTGAGCATGGCGTGGTGCAGCACTTCGTGGCAAGCACGGGCATAGTCGCCGGCCAGTTGCATACTCTGCCAATATTCCTGTCCGGCTTCGGTATCCATATGCAGCCACGCCAGGTGGCGGGCCTCACGCGGCAAGCGGCACACATCCATGGCTATACGGGTGTAATGGTGGGCAATGGCGGCTCCCAGTCCCCTGCTGCCCGAATGGGTAAGCAAGGCTGTATAGGCACCACCCGGCAACCCCAGATAGTTATCATCGTTCAGTTGCAGCGTACCCCACTCGGCAAAGTGGTTGCCCCCGCCCGATGTACCCAATTGCCGTGCCGCCTTGCGTTGCAGGCTGCGCAGCAGGGGCGTAGCGGCAAACCGGGTGTCATCCAGCACGGTATGTTGCCGCCGCCACGGTATGTCGTTATCCATACCAAAGTGGCTCTCGGCCCGTAGCACCTGCTTCATCTGGTAGCCGTGCCGTTGCAGCAGGCTGGCAGGCTCGTCTATTATGGTCAGGGCCATGCGGCAGCCTATGTCTACCCCCACCGCATAGGGTATTACGGCATTGTGGGTAGCCAGTACGCCCCCTACCGGCAGGCCATAGCCGGCATGCGCATCGGGCATCAGTGCCCCGGCCACCGCCACAGGCAGGCTCATGGCGGTTTCCATCTGCCTGCGTGCAGCGGGCTCTATGTGGCGGCTACCCACCACATGGTAGGGCACCCCATGGGTACGCAACTGTGGGCAGGTGTAGCCTACCTCTGGCACAGTGGGGCAAAATACATTGGCCAGTGGCCCCCATACGGGGTTGCCTACATAACCGGCGGGCGATTGTTGAATGTCCGTCAGCAATTGCAGCACCTCGTTCCGGGTGCTGTGCTTGCAGTGGCGGCTGGCTATACTCAGTGCCATGCTGCGTGCCTGGTCGTTGGTATAGCCTATTTTACTCAGATCTTTTGTTCTTATGTGGTTCATTTTCTAAATATTGTCGTCATTTGCCTCACCCAATATCTGGTGAAGCGGTTTGTTCTTAAAAGTATTTTGGGCAGTTGGCTTACCCCGGCGCAGCTCGAAGCGACTATGTCCCCGGCCATGCCGTAGTCTCCAATACACGGGGTGCAGGTGATGGCCCGTCAGGTAGTTATCTATCTGTTGCAGTTCGCTGTCCAGCGCACTATCGGTAGCCTTTGCATGGGTTACTATATGCGCACTTATGTGCAGCACATATCGCCATGGCTCGGCAAACTCGTATTGCACGCTGAATTTCTGCCAGCGGGGCAACCACTTGATGACGGGTACAAAATATTGCCGTTCTTTTTCGGTCAGCTTACATTCGGGGCCATCCCATTCCCAACTGAAAAAGAAAAGTAAATCTTGCGGAATGGGCTCTTTCAGCCGTTTTCCCTGTTGCTTTCTTCTACATTCCTTTACAAACTGCTCATCGCGGTGGTACATCACCGTATTGATTTTTTCCAGCAATGTGCCGAAAAATGCCGCATCGGCACTTCGGGCCACATCGGGCCGTAGTACAAAGGTGCGTTTCCAGCCTCGCTGGTAGGGTGTTACCAACGGCACAAGAGGAAGATTGCGCTTTTCGGCATGTAGCCGATAATAACGCCTGCCCAAGTGCAGCAGCGTTCTATTGCGGTGTTCTAAGAGGGAGCGCCTTTTCTGCCGTTTCGTTTTCAGTCGGCAGCAGGCTGCAATGCCCTCTGTGGCATAGGTTGCCATAAAATGAGGGTATTCATATTATTCTTGAAAATTGATGGATATCAAACATTCATCCTTGCCATAAGGATATACCATGCACCAACGCATACGGGCAATAAAAGCTATACCGATGACCTAAGCCATGACGGTAGCTACTAACCCGGAAAAGTTTCAGAAAGAAAAATACCTGATTAAGAGCCGGTTTAATATTTATTCATTGCCTTTCTTATGGTAGTTTTTGGCTGCAACTTCGTTACATTTTTCGCCATAGGAAGGACTATGGCTGCAAAATGTGCCTCGTTTCGCTCAAAAAACAACTTTCATAATAAATGCAAGCAATAAATCTTAAACAGGCTCTAAGCGGCAGCGGGTGCAATGGGCGATATGTGGAGACAGTACAGCATACAGTGTATATTTAAGCGATACACCAATATTGTTTGCGTGGCAAAGGTATACACATTTATTGCATGGCACAAAAAATTATTTTTAGACAACAACCAATTGCGGTTCTCCGCATTAGCACGCGCAATTATAGTTTATTCGCTTTTTTTGCTATCTTGGCAGCTATTTCTGCACCACGCGCAGATTTTTTGTATAGATTTGATATTTGTTTCTAAACTGCTGCTCATAGTATGAAGTCACTCTTACTTGCCGTCACTGCCAGTCTTGCTATAGCTGGCAGCGCATTAGCGCAAAACCTTCCACCATCTTACCGATGGGAAGTAGGCGTAAACGGCGGCTACAGCATCATTACCAGACCGGCCGGCCCGCCCGAGGTGTATAAAGGCAATACCACCAACCTTGTAAAAGACTACTCTTTGCGTGCCAGCTATTACTTCAACTGGCGTTGGATGATGTCTCTGGACGTAGGCAATCGCCGCTGGGAGAGCACTGGCGAATGGGATTTGCAGGATCGTTTTGGCAAAAAGTACAAAACCATCCCTATGAACTTCCTTATAGCCAGCCATGCCGTTACCACTACGGTGTCTATGAACTATGTAATACCGTTCTATACACAGTTCACCACCTTCAACCGTGCCAACCTCTATTTTGGTGCCATGGCAGGTATGGTCAATACCATCAACGATGGCTCGCGGGCTTACTCGCGCTACTCATCGGCTACCGACAGCAGCACAACCTATGTATCGGGCTACAACTATAGTGCCGGCATGGGCTATACGTTGGGTTTGCACACAGGTTTCATTTATTACATTGTTCCCCGCTTTGGTGTATCGGCCGAGGCTGGCATACGCTACGTGAACCTGCGTACCAACGACCAGGGTTGGGCCGAGCCCAACAACCACATACAGTTGGCGCACTTCCCCGCTACTGTGGGTATACGCTGGCGCATAGAGTAAAGACAACACAAAAGCTACTAAAAAGAACGAGGGCCGCGCTTGATGCACGGCCCTCGTTCTTTTTATTGTTTACTTCACTATCCTCAGCTTCGCAAAGTTCAGCATAATTTTCTTTACACCATGCTGGCCAAAGTCTATGGATGCTATACGACTTTGCGCACCGCCCTCCAAGCTTACCACCTTTCCAAAACCAAATTTTTGATGCTCTACCTGTGTACCTACCCCTATTTCGCCGGTATCAGCCGCTTCAAAATCGCCACTTGGGGTATGGGCTGCAGGCTTGGGTGTGGCCAGCTTGTCGGCCAGCTTCTTTAGCGATGGCACCTTGCCAAACTGGTCGGCATTGTCGCCAAAGAGGTTGCCACCACGGGTGTTGCCGCCTATGGGGCCCTTGGCACCCACACCAGTATAGGTACTATCTATGTATATAGCAGGTATCTCTTTTATAAATCTACTCGGATCGTTCTGCACCAAGCTACCAAACCGGTAGCGGCTATTGGCATAGGTGATCCACAACCGCTCGCGGGCGCGGGTTACCACTACATAAAATAGTCGCCGCTCTTCTTCCAAATCGTTACGGTCGTACATGCTCATAGAGCTGGGGAAGAGGTTTTCCTCGAGCCCCACCGCAAATACGCAAGCAAATTCCAACCCCTTGGCCGCATGTATGGTCATGAGGCGCACGGCATTGGCATCTTCGCCCTTGTCCTGGTCGGCATCGGTAAGCAGGGTTATCTGTTGCAGGTAGCTGCCCAAGCTGGTGTCGTGCAGTTCGCCCTCTTCGTCGGGTGTTTCGGTAAATTCTTTTATGGAGTTGAGCAGTTCCTGTACGTTCTCGTACCGGGCTACGCCTTCTACACTTTTATCGTTATAGAGCTCTGCTACCAACCCTGTATGCTTGCCTATGGCAAAGGCCACGTCATAGGCGTTCTGCTTTTGCAGCATGGTTTGAAAGCTGCGAATCATCATCACAAAGTTGTCGGTACCGCCCGAGCGCAGGCCGTCTACCTCAGGGTTCGATATCACGTTCCAAAATGTGGTATTTAGCTCATTGGCACGCACTGTAATGCGGTCTATGGTGGTTTTGCCTATACCCCTTGCCGGGTAGTTGATGATTCGTTTCAGGTTCTCCTCGTCCTGTGGGTTCAGCACTATACGCAGGTAGGCCAGATAGTCTTTCACTTCTTTGCGCTGGTAGAACGATGTACCGCCCACCAGTTTGTATGGTATATTTAGCCGGCGCAGGCTTTCTTCAAATGCGCGGCTTTGGGCATTGGTGCGGTACAGTATGGCAAAGTCTTTATTGGCGTAGTGGTTGCGCATCATTTGCTCTTTGATGGCATCGGCCACAAACTTGCCCTCATCGTTATCGGTAGCGGTGCGGGCCAGTATTATCTTTTCGCCATTCTCCTTGGCCGTCCACAGGTTTTTGGGTATCTGGTTTTTGTTGAAGCTGATGACCTTGTTGGCCACATCTATAATAGTGCCGGTACTGCGGTAGTTCTGCTCCAGCTTTATGACTTGTGCATCCTCATAGTCGGTCTGAAACTGTAGGATGTTTTGTACCGTAGCCCCGCGAAACGAGTAGATACTTTGGGCATCATCGCCCACTACACACACGTTCTCGTTTCGCGCTCCCAGCATTTTGATAATTTGGTACTGCGCCACATTGGTATCCTGATACTCATCGATCATGATGTACTTGAAACGCCCCTGATACTTTGCCAGTGCCTCGGGGAAATGCGTGAGTAGTACGTATATGTTGAAGAGCAGATCATCGAAGTCCATAGCCCCGTTGCGGAAACAACGCTTGGCATAGGTTTCATAAATATCGGCCATTGCCGACCGGTTGCTCTTGGCATCCTCTTGCTGTATCTGGGTATCGTTACGATAAGCTGCATACCCTACCAGCGCATTTTTGGCTGCCGATATACGGTTGTATATATACGCTGGCTTGTAGTGCTTATCATCCAGATTCATGTCTTTCACTATCTGCCTGATGATACCTTTGGCATCGTCGGTATCGTATATGGTAAAGTTGGGCGGGTAGCCCAGTTTCTCGGCATCGGCGCGCAGCAACCGTGCAAATACCGAGTGGAAGGTGCCTATGTACAGATTGCGGGCTTCGCTGTTGCCCAGTGCCTTCTCTACACGTTCCTTCATCTCGGCCGCGGCCTTGTTGGTAAACGTAAGTGCCAGTATATTGAATGCGTCTACACCCGTGTTTATCATGTGGGCTATACGCGTAGTAAGTACCTTGGTTTTGCCGCTGCCGGCACCCGCCACTATCATCAGTGGTCCGTCTCTGTGCAGCACAGCAGCCAATTGCTGCTCGTTCAGCCCCTCTAAGTATTTCTGCATGCGGCAAATTTACATCGCCTACAGGTAATGTAGGGTAGTGGGGAAAAGTTTATATACAATACACCAAAGAGTGCGCCTACTGCTTGGTAAACTTCTGTGTGGCTACCACATAGCCCTGTGCATTCAGCAGTTTTATGAAGTATATGCCCGATGGCAGGTGCTCTATGTTGAGTGCGGCACTGTTGTCTACAGTACCATACACCTTCATCTCGCGGCCTATAATGCTATACACACCTATGCCGGTAACACCATACAAGCCATTGAACATTACATTCACCACATTGGTAGCGGGGTTGGGGTATACTACCACGGCATCGTCGCCACTGCTGCGGCTCATATAGGCTACATGGGCCGTACCACGGCTCACCACATAGGTTTGCGTATGTTCATCGGAAGGTGTGGCCTCGTTGCGCAGGTGTGCCGTCATGTAGTAGGGGCCGTCTGTACTCACGTCGGTCAGGTCGCCCATCATGTGGTAGTCCCACATACCGGGTGGATAGCGGGGGTGTTCGGTATGTGCTGGCCAAAGGTCGCCTATACAGTTATCTATATCGCATATGCCCGTTACGGCCAGCCAATCGGCCGGAAAGTTGGTAGCTACTACATCCCACAGCACAGTTACAGTATCGGTTGTATGGTTGGTAACATTGTTGTAGGCATGGTACACACCTGTAGCATAGACCCTTACGGTATCTTTTTCGGAAGATATAGACTGTGCTTTGGCACCCACAGCTGTAAGTACCAACAAGAGAGAAAGTAAAAAGAGACGCATATGTACAGGGATTTACAGTGCAATAATAAATACATTTCTTAATATAATCAAAGAAAAGACCTATTGCAGTACGGCAACTTTACTATTTTCCGGCAAGTGCCCTCAAGCTATCAATCTTCTTTGTCATTATTTCGGCACCCTTTTCTGTAACATGGTCTCCATCTCCCAAAAACAAGGTATCAACATTTAGGGTGTGTGCAAAATTCCAAACAAGATATTGAGCAACAGTCTGCTTGTAAGTAGCAATAAAAGTGGTTGGCACATGCTCCTCGTAGTAGGGGTGTATAGGCGAGTGTAACAAAATTAACTGCACACCGTGTGCGGCACACAACATCCTCATACTGTCGAGATATTGCAGATTTGCTGTACACAGCACCTTGCCTTCATATTGTTCTTTCAACCGCTTGTTACAATCCGTTTTCGAGAAATACCAATTACGGGGAGGGGCATTGTAGGCACCCACTACCACGGTTCCCGTTCGTAACAAATCTATTGTACGGTCGTACAAAACACGCGGGTGTTGCACCTTCGTCAGGTATTTGCGCTGCACACTATCCGGCAAATAGGGATAGTACCTTTCCATGATGCTTATATTTTTTATGTGCTCGTCATAATAAGACGCAAAACTATTGTACCCCACAGCCAGCACCACTGTATCCAGCTTGCGCTGGCTGAGCATGTATTTCACCTTGTAGTAGGTATATACAATGGGTTCTGCTGTTGCGCCATAGTTATCGGGAGACTGGTACAGGTAGTTCATTCTGGAATCGCCAACAAAAACAACAGCACTGTGCGCTGCTTTGTGGCCAGTATGTGCCACTGCCGTATACAATACCACTCGCCACAACACGAAGAAGAGCAGCAGTGCAGCCACAAAAATCGATATACGTTTTAAGAACTGCCTCATCAAAACTGGAAATAAATGAAGTTAGTATTGGCACCCCAAAAAATGCAAACTGTTACCGCCAGTACAAAGTACAGTACTACACGCAGTGCAGGCTTCAGCGGCCACTCATAGGCCCGCTCATCACGACGCAGCAACCAGTCGCCCACTATCATGGGCAATATAAACCATATAACAGCCCAATCATCGGGCAAGTGCAGCAGACTGGCGGGGCGCAGCACCATACCACCAACCATTCGCCTGATGTATACGTAGGCTATTTGCAGCGTATCGGCCCTGAAGAATATCCACGCCAGTGTAGCAAAGGCAAATGTGCCCAGCATCTGCAACAGTTCCTTGCCATCGGGCCATTTGCGGTGCTGTGCCACCACGTCGGTGACATTCTTTCGGTTCCTATTCAGCAGCAGCAGTGGCAAAAAACCACAGGCATGTATGCCGCCCCACACTATAAACGTCCAGTTGGCACCATGCCAAAAGCCACTCACTAAAAAGATGATAAATGTATTCCTGATGGCCTTGGCCTTACCTTCTTTAGAGCCTCCCAGTGGAATGTAGAGATAGTCGCGAAACCATGATGATAATGAAATGTGCCATCGCCTCCAGAATTCGGCAATATCTCGCGAGAAATAAGGGAATTTGAAATTGCTCAGCAACTCGAACCCAAATAGCTTGGCCGTACCCAGCGCAATGTCTGAATAGCCGCTAAAGTCGCCATATATCTGAAAACTGAACGCTACCGCACCCAGTATGAGGGTAGCAGGGTCTTGTACCGATGCTGTTGCAAAAATACCGTCTACTTTAGGGGCCAGACTGTCGGCCACTACCACTTTCTTAAAAAAGCCCCACAACATGAGGCGACAACCGGCTATGGCCTGTGCATAGTTGAACCTGCGGGCACGCTGCACCTGTGGCAGCAAATGGCTGGCACGCTCTATGGGACCGGCCACCAGCAGCGGAAAGAAACTAACAAACACTGCATAGTCGGCAAAACTGCGTACCGGCTGCTGCCTGCCCTTGTATATGTCAAACACATAAGACATGCCATGAAAGGTATAGAACGAGATACCCACAGGTAATGCTAATTGCAGCAATACCGGCTGTACATGCAACCCCACATGATGTAGCAAACCAGTAAGCTCTGTAGCAAAGAAGTTGTAATACTTGAAAACGGCCAATATGCCGAGATTATTAATAACACTCAGCCACAGAAACAGTTTGGCCTTGCGCTTATGGGCCGATGCCACACCAAAACCATAGGCATAGTCTAAAAATGTGCTCAGCAACAGCAGGCACATAAACTTCCAACTCCACCAGCCATAGAAGAAATAGCTGGCCACCAATATCAGTATATTCTGCCACTGAAGCCTTTTATTGGCCACAAACCAGTACAGAAAAAATACTACCGGCAAAAACAATAAAAACTCCAGCGAATTGAACAGCACGTGGCAACAGTTGTGGTACACGGCAAACACATGAACCACTTATAGCAGTAGGATACTCCGTTGTTTACCGGTGGCGAAAATAACATTTTCAACCCAACATATGCACATCTATATGAGTAAAAACATACAGGCGGCTCGTTGCCGAACCGCCTGTATGCTATAGATGTCTTTGAAAGATTATTGTTTGGTAAACTTCTTGGTAGCTACGACATCGCCATGAGAGTTCATCAGGCGCACGAAGTATATACCATCGGGCAGGTTTTCTACACTCATATTGGCACTGTTGCCTGTAGAGCGGTACATGCCTACCTGCTTGCCTATGATGCTGTAGATAGCCAGTGTTTTGATATCGGCAGCAGCATCGTATACCACGTTTACAGAAGAGGTAGCCGGGTTGGGGTACAACGTTATGTCCGCCGTTTTAACCGTAGGTACATTGGCAGTACCCTTGCCTATAATATAGGTTTGTATGGCAGTATCGGTAGGTATTGCCTTGTTGTTGATGCGTATACGCACGTAGTAAGGGCCTACACCAGCGGTGCCAGACAAATCTCCCAATATATGGAAGTCACCAATGCCGGATGCATAGTTCATAGACTCCTGCTGCACTGTAGGCCATATATCGGTACCAGTATAGCATAGTTTGTTATCGCACACACCCAAGGTTGCAAACCAATCGGCCGGCAGTGTATTGGCTATCATCTTCCATTGAACAATGATGCCTGCACCAGATGTATTGTTGATGTTGTTATGAGAAGTAAAACTACCCGTAGCGTTAACATATATAGTATCGCCCGCAGTACACGTAAATGACTGCGCCCCAGCGCGGGCACCAAAAAGTGATGTAGCTAATGCGAGTAGGGTAACGAACTTTTTCATCTTACTAATATTTCTTTGCATGCAAGATACGCACTGTTGCCTTTATTGCCAATAATCGCCCTGCCTATTTTCACTGTTTTTAAGAAAACTTTGCAAAAAAAGTGCTGTTGTTGCACAATAAATACTTTTTTCGTCTATGAACAGCACCCCACCAGTACCATAAAATATATCGACACAAGGTTCTTTTTTCCTTGCATTTCAATATTTTGCAACATACATCAGTAAACATACTATGCTCACTGCCATACACCCCAAGCTGCCTATGCGGCATCAGGGCGAGACATTTCTGTTCTACACCAACCAACTGGGATTTACGCGGCTCGGTCATCACTATGATGGCTACCTGATGCTACAGCGCGACGATATACAGATTCATTTTTTTGCCCACCCTACACTGGACCCACTTACCAATTACGGGCAGGTGTATATACGCACCAGCAATGTGCAGGCCTTTTACGACTTTGTTACTGCCAATGGCGTAAAAGCCAACCCACCCCAACTGAAGCCGTGGGGCGTTATTGAAATGTCTTTGTTAGACCCGGATCATAACCTGCTGACAATTGGGCAAACGATGTAGGGGTAATGCTATCGTGTATCTTTTTTTAAAGAAAACACGGCATGACGGTGCCGTAAAAACATAATCTGTTCTTTGTACTTGTGCGGGCGTTGCAAACGCCCATCCGGTGCATCCTCGTTGCAAACGTGGACGAGTGGAGGTTTCAATATCTGTGTAATGATCTTTAGCCCTATTACATTAAAGTTGTATAGTACGACTGGTATGTAATTCCCTTAAAAATGTTTCATCGTGTGAAATGACAATTAATGTTCCTTGATACTCGTTGATGGCTGCGGTAAGGATGTCTACATTCTGAATGTCCAAATTATTTGTCGGTTCATCAAGAATGATGATATCGGGCGATATACTGCTAATTGTCAAGCAACACAGTAATAAACGCATTCTTTCTCCACCGCTCAACGCACTACAAGATTTGCCCCAATCGTCTTTGGTGAATAAAAAACGGCTCAATCTGATATTAATCTCGTGTTCTGGTAGTGCCGAAGCATTAAATTGTTGTGCTTGTTCGCCCACTTTCAGTTGGTCGTGAAGCAGAGAATAATCTTGGTCTATGTACACTGATTTATTGTGCGCCCGGTATATGATTCCTTTTTGCGGTTCGAGGTCTCCTAAAATGAGTTTTATTAAAGTCGTTTTCCCCGAACCGTTTTGCCCTTTCAAAGCAATACGCTCACCACTTGTAATTTGAAAATTCAAGTCTTCTTTCCAGAGGGGTTGTGAATGGTAAGTAAAGTTAATGCCTGTGGCTGTAAACAAAATTTTACCCCTGTGTAATGCTGAATGGTCAAACCCGAATTTCATTTTGTCGATGTCGGGTAGTGAAGAACGAAGAACTTGCAAGTCTTGTGCCATATCACCAATTTTTTCAGCATGAACGCTTTTGAGTTTTGAGGTGCTGTTTTCTGCGTTGTTGCGTAAAGTATTCATCATTATGCGGGCAACACCGGCTTTTTCCTGCTTGCTTTTGCCCCTGCTGTCCAATTTTTGCTGTCGCTCCAACGTTTCCCGTTCTTTTTCTTTGGCTTTTCGCAATGCTCTTTCCTTGCTTTGAATGTCGTGGCTCAAAGCGTTGTTTTCAATTTGTTTTTGTTCTTTGTAAAAATCATAATTTCCACCATATACCTTTATTCCTTGTTTACTCAATTCGCAAACCGTATTTAAAAGATTGAGTAAATTTCTGTCGTGACTTGTTACAATTAATGTGCTTTTTGTAGCTTGAATGAAGTCATACAAAAGTTGTCTACTTTCAGTGTCCAAATGGTTGCTTGGCTCGTCTAATAAAACCAATTCGGGCTGGTGTATGGAAATACCCGCTAAAAAGACTTTGGTTTTTTGTCCGCCACTCAGCGTTTCCATTTTCTGCGATGGGTCCCAATCGGTAAATTGCCAATAGCTCGCTACTTCTTTACAGCGATCTTCTATTGTCCAATCGTCATTCAGTAAACTGAAGTTATTGTCGCTTGTGTTCCCACTCAAAATTTCTCGCAACGCATTCAATTTTCGGTCTATTTTCAAGGCTTCGGCAATGGTAAGATGATTGAATTGACCAAAAATTTGCGGCACATAATATAGCCCGCTTGCAGCATTTATTTGTCCACCTGACGGTTGCAATTCTTTAGCGATAATTTTTAGCAAAGTAGATTTTCCTACTCCGTTGTTACCGATTAATGCTGCCTTTTCGTGCTTGTTTACTGTAAGATTAATGTTGCTGAACAGTAAATCTTTGTTGGGGTGGGTGTATGAAATGTTTTGTAGAATAACCATAATTTCTTTCGTTTATGATAAAACAATAGAGCAAGCCGCTTTTCGGTTGTTACTCTGATTTGTCTGAAAGAAATTACTTATTACATTTTGTCTACACTATACGTTCAGGCTGCAAATATACGTTGTTTTGTGCGGCTGGATACAAGCACCATTTGCCGTGATATGCAAAATCAAAAAAAAGTGTGCTACAGCTATTGCCAACGACAAAAATGGTGGTCTGATC
>JAGKWS010000004.1 GCA_021151685.1 Chitinophagaceae bacterium | reverse complement strand
GGGCCACCATCGCCCGTATAGCCCATAGCCCCAGTGCCGGCTATGGTAGTGATAATGCCCGAAGGATCTATGCGGCGCACACGAACAGCCCAGTCATCAACATACAAATTCCCCCATGGGTCTATGGCAAGACTGGAAGGCTGAGCCAATGAGGCCGCTGTTGCCGGGCCACCATCGCCACTAAAAGCCGATACTCCATTACCCGCAATGGTGGTTATAATGCCTGCTGCATCAATTTTGCGGATTCTATTGTTTGTACCATCCACAAAATAGATGTTGCCATGACCGTCAGGCACCACATGCCCCAAAAAACCCATTTGGGCCGCAGTGGCGGGCCCGCCATCGCCGCTAAAGCCATCTACATTGGTACCCGCTACAGTATGAATAATGCCAGCGGCATCTACCATACGCATATGATAACGAGACGTGATGTACATATTGCCCATTGGGTCAAAGGCCGTGTGTACAGGTGCCGTTAATTGCGCACCGATGGCTGGCCCACCATCACCCGTAGCGGGTAAGCAAGTACCCGTACCCGCCACCGTGCTAATGATGCCCGCAGCATTTACCTTACGCACTTTGCAAGCGCCGGCAAAATGCATATTCCCCGTGGCATCGAAACTAATGCCCGATACCGAACCGATGTAGGCGGTAGTAGCTGGTACACCATCGGCAGTTGCAGTTCCCCCTCCGGCAACCGTAGTGATGATACCCGCATTATCTACTTTACGAACTACCGTACTGTTACACAGATAGAGGTTACCAGCAGTATCTACCGCTAAATGGCCCGGTATGCTTATACCCGCCAGTGTAGCCGGCCCACCATCGCCCGAGAGGGTAAAAGTGCCGTTGCCTGCTACGGTGGTAACGATTTGGGCAAAGGTGGGTATGTGTGTACCGCACAGTACCATCACAATGCAGATAAGTATTCGTATGGGGTGGGTAGTGGTGTGTAACATAGGCTTGTGGTGTAATGGTGACAAGATATTGTTGGGTACAAACCAGTGGCAACTAAATACAGGACTTGCAAAACTCGAATTTTATTGCCAACAGATAAGAATTAAAGATAATCAAATAGATGCGGCATTTGCAAAATATGCCATACAAATAATATATTTATTCTCAATTAATTAATTTCTCGCTAATAATGAACCTTGTAATGTAGGTTTACTACAGCTCCACAAGAATATTAATACACTATCGATGTCAAATTATGAGTTGGAAACAACAACAGGCGCAGGGTAATGTACCTTTATATCGTCCAACTGCTTCTTTATAAAAGGCAGCAACATCTCTCCCAGTTGCCAAAGCTGTGTGCTACCCACATTGGGGGTATAGCCCGTTTCAGAGTAAGTATTTTTAGCATTTTCAATGGCTATTTCTATTGCCACCGGGTGACGAGTAGGATCAAAACCACCATTCAAAATTTGGTGCAAATAGGGCTTCCATGTACTACACCGCCCGGGCTGGGCAATTTTGGCCGACAATGCGCTTACGTGCCTATACAACCACACCTCAAAACACGGGTACTTTGTGCCACATGCCAACGAGGGTGGTCATTACATATCTGCCTCAATTCGTGTATCTGATCCTGCCACTTGTCAGTGTCTATCACAAACCATAGGCAATCATTCTCTCTGGTTGCATCACGTTTCTCTTCCTCTGCGGTAGCCGGTTCTATGAGATACTTAGGAGCACTCTTACCATCCACACATTCTACGGGTACTACTATCACCCTTGGCGACATGCCATCAAAGAACCTGAAATAATCGGGCTCCCAGTTGCCACCTTCGCACACAATAATGAACAGAGAAGCGTCTCTGAAGGGTGCTTTCTTCTCGTAGTTGAATTTAATTGGCTTCGGCATATTTGTCCCAGTTCAAGTCCTTTAAATTGCCCAAAAAAGGTATACCCCCATAGCGGCCATTCAGATAACCTTTCCTTATGTCTATGGTATGATGCTCTTTGAATTCGCTGAGCGTATATATTTCAGTGGCACCATCCCTGTTCTTTTCGGCAAACCATATTTCATCGGGCCGAAAAATGGCCTGATCCAGCAAGTTCGACTCGTGCGTAGAGAAGATAAGCTGTCCTTTCGTTTCCTTGTCCAGGGAATATTTGCTAATCAACTCTTTGATCAGCAACGGATGAATACTTCTTTCTATTTCGTCTATAACAAACACCTTTTCAGCGTTCTTCACAAAATAGATAGCAGGTAGAAGGTCTATAAGCTTTCTGGTTCCGTCCGATTCTTCTGAGTATTGGAACTTTACCAGACCACTACCAGAACTATGGGTGAATACAATCTTTTTGGCAAACACTCTATTATTCTCCAGCGTAAAAAGCACACCTTGATTCGCACTATTCGAAAAATTGTTCTTTTGGGGGTTGGCCCTCAATTTAGCCGATATCCGTTCAGCTTCATCTATATCATCCTGTCCAAAATATTCTTCTATGGGTATACTCTCTATATGAATATCTGCAATGCCTGTTCCTAACGTCTGCAACGTATCTCTTATAAACGTGCTGAACTGGTCCTGTTTTTCCAATAATTTGGCTATTGCCCTTGCTTTGGTAGTAGGCAAGAGTATCACAAGATCTTTTTCGAACCATTCCAACGCTTTCTTAAATGGTTCAAACACCACATTCTTTCTGTTTTTCATGTAAAAAAATGCGGGCTTGTTGCGTTCCAGCATTTCATTCTCCAGAAACGAGCGAAACTGCGAGGCATCACTGTCTACAGCAATGTCTGCAGAGAATGTCAGTGATATGTTTTTTTCCGCATTCGTGTCTGTACGAATAAATAAAGTAATATCATCTTTTTTACCAAGACCGCTTATCTGCAATTCTTCTTCTATAATTATGCCCTTATTTATTGTGATACCATAATAATATGGCACTTCATCCTTAACAAACTCCAGACCCAGATATACATCTTTTTCAGCACCGTCTTTGTCCAGTTTATAGGTCTGCGTTATCAACTCTATTGGCAGCGTCCCTGTCATTACAAGTCGTTGCAGTAGTGCCAGTGCTCGTATCAAGTTGCTTTTTCCGGCACCATTGGCACCATAAACAGCAGAAAGTTTAAGCACATCAACATTACCAACATGTTGTACATGATGCGGCAAGCGGTTGAACTTACCCGGCAACAAGTTGAATTCCGTGTATTCCCGGAATGAAAAAAGATTCTTCACAACTACCCTTACCAACATCGCGTGAAATTTTCACGCAAAGATAGTAAATATCGCTACTACTGTTATGTTGGCCTTGTTTTACCCTTTCATGTCGTAACTTTGCCATCCGAAATTGATATATAAAATAACTGTATGGCATATACACTACAGCACAAAGTAAGGCTGGTTACAGCGGCCTCATTGTTCGACGGGCACGATGCATCTATCAACATCATGCGCCGCATTATGCAAGCCAGTGGCGCAGAGGTGATACACCTGGGCCACGACCGCAGTGTGCAAGACGTGGTAGACTGTGCCATTCAGGAAGATGCCAATGGCATTGCCATCACTTCTTATCAGGGTGGCCACATGGAGTACTTCAAGTACATGTACGACCTGCTGCAACAGGCCGGTTGCGGCCACATAAAAATCTTTGGCGGCGGTGGCGGTGTTATACTGCCCGACGAAATAAAGGAGCTGGAAGCCTACGGCATTTCCCGCATCTACTCGCCCGATGATGGCCGCGCTATGGGTTTGCAGGGTATGATAGACGACCTGCTGCAAAAATGCGACTATGCCACCGGCAACCAACTGAACGGCGAAGCCGGCCATTTGGCTGAGCGCGATGTGAAAGCCATTGCCAAACTCATATCGGCCGCAGAAAACTACCACCATCTGCCCGAGACACAGGCCGCACTGCGCAAGGTAGAGGCTGCTGCTGCACAATCTACCACACCCGTACTGGGCATTACCGGTACCGGTGGTGCGGGTAAAAGCTCGCTGGTTGACGAACTGGTGCGCCGTTTCCTGCTCGACTTTAAGGATAAACACATTGGCATTATATCGGTAGACCCATCTAAGCGGAAAACCGGAGGTGCCCTGCTTGGCGACCGTATACGTATGAATGCCATACGCAACAACCGGGTGTACATGCGCTCTATGGCTACCCGCCAGAGCAACCTTGCAGTGTCTAAGCACATACACGATGCGGTAAACGTATTGAAGGCATCGGGTTTCGACCTCATAATCCTCGAAACATCGGGCATAGGCCAGAGCGATACGCAGATAACCGACTATTGCGACCTGAGCCTATACGTGATGACACCAGAATACGGTGCCGCCACACAGTTGGAGAAGATAGACATGCTGGATTTTGCCGACATCGTGGTTATTAACAAGTTCGACAAACGCGGTGCCATGGATGCCCTGCGCGATGTAAAGAAACAATACCAGCGCAACCATAAATTGTTTGAACAACCCGCCGATGATATGCCGGTGTTTGGTACCATAGCTTCTCAGTTCAACGACCCCGGTACCAATACCATGTACCGCAAACTAATGGATGCTATTGTGGCCAAAACAGGTGCCCCGCTCAACTCGGACTTTACCGTAACGGACGAGATGAGCGAGAAGATATTCATCATTCCACCACAGCGCAACCGCTACCTGAGCGAAATTGCCGACAACAACCGCACCTACGACAACTGGGCCAAAACACAGGCTGGCATTGCACAAAAGCTCTTTGGCATCAAACAAACTATAGCCACCATAGAGGCTATGAATGTAGATGACAAAGACCGCCTCATAAAAACACTGCAAGAGGTGTACGCTCGCACCGAAATGGAACTGGGCCCTAAAAACAAGCACCTGCTGGAAAACTGGGAACAGAAGAAACGCAACTATACCGACGAGTACTATGTATTTAAGGTGCGCGACAAGGAAGTGAAGGTAAAAACCCATACCGAGTCGCTCTCTCACCTGCAAATACCCAAGGTATCGGTACCACGCTACGAGGCATGGGGCGAGATACTGAAGTGGGCATTGGCCGAGAACTTCCCCGGCGAGTTTCCGTATGCATCGGGCATCTATCCGTTCAAGCGGGTGGGCGAAGACCCTGCACGTATGTTTGCCGGCGAAGGCGGCCCCGAGCGTACCAACAAACGTTTCCACTATGTATCGGCAGGTATGCCGGCCAAACGCCTGAGTACCGCCTTTGATAGTGTGACGCTCTACGGACAAGACCCCGACCATCGCCCCGACATATATGGCAAGGTGGGCAACTCGGGTGTGAGTGTGTGCTGTCTGGATGATGCCAAGAAACTGTACAGCGGCTTCAATCTGGCCGACCCTATGACATCGGTGTCCATGACCATCAATGGCCCTGCACCTACTATTGCCGCCTTCTTTATGAATGCCGCCATAGACCAGCAGTGCGAGTTGTACATACGCGAGCATGGGCTGGAGGCAGAGGTGGAAGCTAAAATAGAAGCCATTTACAAAGATTTGGGACTGGAACGCCCCCGCTACAACGGTACTTTGCCAGAGGGTAATGACGGGCTGGGACTGATGCTGCTGGGTGTAACTGGTGATCAGGTACTGCCTGCCGATGTCTACGAACAGATAAAAGCCAAAACCCTCAGTGCCGTACGTGGTACGGTACAGGCCGACATACTGAAAGAAGATCAGGCACAGAATACCTGCATCTTCTCTACAGAGTTCTCGCTACGGGTAATGGGCGATGTGCAGCAATACTTTATAGACAAAAAGGTACGCAACTTCTATTCGGTATCTATCAGCGGCTACCACATAGCCGAGGCGGGTGCCAACCCCATATCACAGTTGGCATTTACTTTGTCAAACGGCTTCACGTTTGTAGAGTACTACCTGAGCCGTGGTATGCATATAGACGATTTTGCACCCAACCTGTCGTTCTTCTTCAGCAATGGTATAGACCCCGAGTATAGCGTGATAGGCCGCGTGGCCCGCCGCATATGGGCCAAGGCCATGAAGCTGAAATATGGCGGCAACGAACGCTCTCAAATGCTGAAATACCATATTCAGACATCGGGCCGCTCGCTGCACGCACAAGAGATAGACTTTAACGACATACGTACTACCCTGCAGGCGTTGTATGCCATATACGACAACTGTAACTCGCTGCACACCAATGCCTATGACGAGGCCATTACCACGCCTACCGAAGAAAGTGTGCGCCGTGCTATGGCTATACAACTCATTATCAACAAAGAGCTGGGTCTGGCCAAAAACGAGAACCCACTACAGGGTTCTTTCATTATAGAAGAACTGACTGACCTTGTAGAGGAAGCGGTGCTGACAGAATTCGACCGCATAACAGAACGTGGCGGCGTATTGGGTGCCATGGAAACCATGTACCAGCGTGGCAAGATACAGGAAGAAAGCCTGCACTACGAAATGCTGAAGCACACAGGTGAGTTCCCGATAATAGGAGTAAACACCTTCCTGAGCTCTAAGGGGTCGCCGACAGTGATACCTGCCGAGGTGATACGCTCTACCACCGAAGAAAAAGAAGCACAGATAGCTACCGTACAAAACTTGTGGAAACGCAGCGAAGGCAAAAGTGCCGAAAAACTGCGTGCCCTGCAACAAACAGCTATCCATAACGGCAACATCTTCGAATCGCTGGTAGATGTGGTGAAATACTGCTCGCTGGGGCAAATAACCAAGGCCCTGTTTGAGGTAGGTGGCCAGTACAGAAGGAATATGTAATTGTGTATAAAACGACACTATGTATATACAGAAGTTCAGGATTCAGAATTTCAAGTCTATCAAGGACATTACATTCCATTTTAATGATGGGCTGAATATCCTTACTGGTAGCAATAATTCTGGCAAAACAACTGTGTTGGAAGCACTGTCTCTATGGCACGAATGCTTTACTAAACTAATTAAGGAAACCAAAAGAGGTGAGAAAGGATACAAGAAAGGCGATTATGTTTTAGGGCCTTCCTACAATAAGTACTTTCCCTTCAGCGAGATCAATAGCGTTCGAAGTCCCAACTTTGAAGACATCTTTCATCAACGTTCCAAACGTTTGAAAATTAAGCTGGTAGTTAGTTTTTGCGATCTAATTGACGAATTATCAATTGGCTTTACAATATCTAGTTCAGGTAGCAACTATGTTATTGAGATGGATGGCTACAAAACCTACAACCACAGCAAATTCAATAATTATTTCCGCTACCTCCCAGAACCAATAACTGTAGTCTACGGCACACCAGTTGCACAAATACAAGAAACGGAAGATTTCCTAACAGACCCCGGGATAAAAGAACGTATGTTATTGCGACAATCGTTTCGAGTATTCAGGAACAGGCTGTACCGTGTGCTCAGAAGTGCCAATACCAACACGGTTTCGGTCTTTATGAACGACCTGAACTATATACTGTATAACAATGAGCAAAGAATAACTATAAGAACCGCTACCGACATGAATGCCGATGCACAGGCCGTGATACTGTACAGGCATAGCGCATCGGATGTGGAAAAAGATATTTCGCTGCTGGGTAGCGGCACCTTACAGATAATAGAAATACTGCTAAACCTGTATGCGGGCGACAATAACCGGGTAGATTACCGAATGATATTGCTGGACGAGCCAGACAGCCATATACACAGAGACATACAACGCAGACTGGTAGAGACTTTTCTGAGGTATTCATCGGATGCACAACTTTTTTTGTCTACACACAACGAATCGCTGATACGTAGTGCCGCCCCGCAACATGTTTTTCATATGACGGGGAAGCCAGAAGGGGAAGTGCGCAGCATACATTTCGACACCAATGACCAACACTTGGGGTTGCATTTCAAGGGCATTATGCCCAGCAATCTTACACCAGTCATCAGGTCTATTGGCAATACCACCGGGCTCGATTTCATAAATGCGCTTGAATGTGACCGACTGATATTTGTAGAAGGCGAAGATGATGCACGGGTGTTCAGAATTTTGCTAAACCAACAAATAAACAACCAGAAAAAGTATATGTTCTGGGTACTGGGCGGCATAGGCGAAGTGCTTGAAAACATAAATGCCTATAAAACCGTGTTTAGCACCATCAAAAACTCGGTGACGCTTTGGGATAAGGCTGCATTGGTATTTGACAAGGATGAACTATCGGTGGCGCACAAAGACATTATTCTGGACACCTTCCGGGAAAAGCTCGGCATAAAAACCTACTGTGCCAATGCTTATACCTTTGAAGCAACCCTGCTGAGCGACCTACCCAAAACAGCCAAACTACTGCAAAGACTGGTAGAAAATGCAACCGGAACTATACCCGATGTGGCAGCCATTCTGCAAGACCTGGCGCAGGCCTACAGCAACTATGGGGCTACACTAAAAGCAAAATTCAATGACGAGTATTATAGAAATGCCGTAAACAGATACCTGAATAGTAAAATAAAGAAAGTACACGAGCTGTTTGGCCCAAAAATTATCAACATTCAAGACCTGCTGTTACTCAAATACATCGAGACTTATTTTGGCGATTGTCTTGCGAATGAACTTCTGTACCAATTGATGGATAAACGAGATGTAGAGAACGTAATCAAACAGACCATAGAACAGTATGGGTTGGTATTCTCTATTGAGTCAGATTTTATAGAATTGATAAAACTTGTCGATAAATCTACATGGATAGACGAGTGGGATTTTCTGAATAAGCTATAACCCGATTTATTCACAAAAGTGCAAAGAACCCGGCAACATGTTCTTTGCGCCACTCAAAGGTGAAGGCTGCTATGCCTGTCCGTAGCCCTTTGCGTGGCTTTGCGCATTTCTCAGCGTTCTTTGCGGTGGCAATTGTTTTATGAACAACGCAGGATTATACACACAGCTCCTAAAAAGTATATTTCGGGTTTTCTTCACACTATAAAAACTATATTTGAACCTACAGGGCCGTATGTTGCGGCAAATGCATGAGGGTATTCTTTTTGTCTGTCATATGGTGTTGTTGGGTTGCCGTAAGCTATGCGCAGCCACAAGCCGCCCGTTCGGGTAAGCAACCAGCCGCTTTTAGCGCATGGAAGCAAAGCCGCCCCAACCCCTATCTGGCCGATACGCTCTTGGCACCCATACCGCTGGCACATGCCCTCTTTCACGACAAAATAGACAACGAACAGCGCAAGGCCGACAATGCCGATGGCAAAGCCGACGACAAAATAGCCGTTGCGGGTGCTGGAAACGCCTATACCCATGCACTGATACAGGAAGTAGATGCCCTACAGATATTGGCAGAAAACCTACCGGTTGTAGGCAGAGACAGCAACGCCCACAACCAATTGCAAATACAGTGCCTGCGCGCCCTGTGGGAACTGATGCGGCAATACGACAGCGACCCCAAACCACGCCCCGGCTTCTATGATAGCCTTGCCACCAATATGCACCACCTTATGGTGGCAGTAAACGAACACAAGGAGTACGACTTTGTGGTGGCAAATTGCAACCTGTATACGCTGGACAATGCCCGTCTGTTGCTGGAAAAACAGTCGCCCGCACGAGAACTGATATACACCCGCATGGGGGCACAATACCCGGTGCGGCTGGTGCAGCGGTTGGAGGAATTTGCCCGCGACACATTTGCCCCACCTATTATAGCAGCTGCAGCACGGCTGGAGCCTTCGCTCATATTCAACTATGCGCTATCCAGTAACCTATTGCTGAAAGCTGCCGTATACAAAACACACGACCCCTATGTGCAGGCCATAGTACAGGCCGCTGCCGAGAGCGATGCCCCCTTGAGGGCACTGCCATTTGTGTCTTACCTGTACACAGGCAGTATGGGCATAAGCGGCATAGACTCTATAGCGGCCGACCCTGCCCGCAGCTACAATGCACTGGCCGAGCTACGCCGCAGCCGCGAGCCACTCTCTAAAAAACTATATACCAGCGAGCTGGAATACCGCACACTTAAATTTTTTGTGCGCCAAATGAACGAGCTGCACGACACTACCGAAGCTGTGCGTTTTGCCTGTACCGATAGCCTGCCCGCCACATCGCTCTATTATGTAATGATATACGGGCGCGAGGAAATATATACCAGCAGTTTTCTGGGCACCTTTAAGCGGATGATGGAGCGCATGCCCCCCATGCGCGCCAATGTATTTCTGGACTCGCTGCACTACGACTACTTCCGCACCTTCATCAGGCTGTGCGCAGCATACAATACCCTCTCAGAGTTTCTGGGAGCTATGGACGATACCGCCCGCACCACGGTAATGACCCGATTCATAAACGGACTGGAAGAAGGCCCTGCCGATGAGCTGGAAGACGCAGTAAACGTAGCCGATGCCATTGGCAGCATTAACGATCCTGCACTCATAGCCCTGCTGCGTGGCCGCATCATAGAAAACTACAAGAAGTGCAAGTATTTTGACAACAAAAAAGGCATAGCCATATACGGCCTGCTGTCGCTGCTGGCCGAAAGTGCCACCAACAGCAATGCCGAGGCCAGTGCAAGCACAGCATCGGGCAAGTTGAATTTACCGCCCATCAATATTGTCCCCTTTACGCAGCTCACCAACGATACAGGCACTATATACGAGCGTGTGTTCTTCTATGGCGACGATGATGGCCACAATGCATGGGTAGGCTTTACCGACGAGTACCGCAAAAACCCGAAATGGCGGGTAGATACTACCCATTACATGACTACCGTTACCGCACTTACCGGGCAGCGGATAGTGATGTATGCCAACAACCCTTTGCGCACGCCGGAAGATGAGCAGGCTATAGACACGGTAGACCAGTTTCTGGCGGCTGCGGGCATACACCCGCGAGTGGTGATACACAGGGGGCATAGCTACCACGTAAAGGCCACACTGGCCCGTATAGATAGTAATGCACGCATTGTAGTGTTGGGTTCTTGCGGTGGCTACCAAAACGTAACCAAAGTGCTGCAGTCTGCCCCGTCTGCCCACATCATATCGTCCAAACAGACAGGGGTAGGTGCCATCAACGAGCCTATAGTACGCGCCATCAACACCAGCCTGCTGGAGAAAACAGACATCAACTGGATAAACATCTGGAATGGGCTGGAGGAGTACTTTGTAAAGAAGCCCGAACTATACCCCCGCTATCGCGACTATGTACCGCCCCACAAAAATCTGGGTGTGCTATTCATTAAGGCATATCACCAAATGCTGAACCGTCAATAAGGTCTTTTGATACTTCTATTGGCAGGCACCCTTAATTTTGCATGTACAAACATGTAACTAAAAGAGAGTTTTATGAAGCATATTCTGGTACAAGCATTGGTATGCCTGATGGCCGTAACCGGCTCGGTGGCGCACGCACAGCAAAGAGAAGAGGGGAACATTAAAACCGAAGAGGTAACCTATACCGACCACGGCACCAAACTACACAGCTATGTAGCATGGGATGCCACTAAAAAAGGGAAACGCCCGGTAGTGGTGGTAGTGCCCGAATGGTGGGGCAATAACAACTATGCCAAAATGAGGGCACGTATGCTGGCAGGGCTTGGCTACATAGCTATAGCTGCCGACATGTATGGCGATGGCAAGCTGGCCGATAATCCGCAACAGGCGCAGGAATATGCAACCCCATTCTACAAAAACCCCGATGTGGGCAAGCAGCGCATAGAGGCGGCCATAGCCCGTGTGAAGCAATATAAAGAAGCCGACCCTACCAAAATTGCGGCAGTGGGTTATTGCTTTGGCGGCAGTATGGTGCTGAATGCCATAAAGCTGGGTACCAATCTGAAAGGCGTAGTGAGCTTTCATGGTGGTTTGGCGACCGCTCCTGCAAAAAAAGGCATCAAAGGAAAAATACTGGTATGCCATGGTGCAGCCGACAAATTTGTACCGGAATCGGACGTAACTAACTTCAAAAAAGACCTGGAAACAAACAGTGTCACTTACAAATTCATTAGCTACCCCGATGCTACACACGCTTTCACCAACCCCGATGCTACCGAGAATGGAAAGAAATTCAACCTGCCCATAGCATACAACGAGACCGCCGACAAAAAGTCGTGGGCCGATATGATGATCTTTTTGAAGGAGCTATTCTAAAGGCATTCAGCAGCATCAAAACTCGAACTGAACGCTGCCGAAAATGCCAAAATAACGCCACCGGGCCTCACTGGCAATAGGCTTGGGGGTAGCCCTCCATACAAAATCTATGCGCCCTACCTGTAGAATATTGGACACTCCGGTGCCCAGCTCCAGGTAGGGCGATCCTTTTAAGGTACGGAACGCATAACCCTTATCAAGATTGAGTGCCTGATTGGCATCGCTAAGGCGACCCACTACCCCTTTTGCCGTCCAGAAATGCCGGAATTTTGCCTTACGCAGCAGCGGTACACGGTTAAAGATACCGCCCCCCATATTGTGCTCTACATTAAAGCCCGCATACTCATCGCTCAGAAACTCGTAATTGTTCATCATCTGAAACGCATAGCGGTTGTAATAATAGAACTCATTGCCGGGGTGAATTTCCAGCAAAGCATAGGGCAGCGTACCAAAATACTTACCGGCAAATACATTGTAATACAGTATACCAAATGGCGGTATATAAGAATTGCCCACTACCGAAAACCGGGCTTTCTGATACGCATACGCACTACCCAACACACGGGGAATACCAGCCGTTACCGAGAAGTTGATCACAGGATACTTGCTGGTAACGGTAAGGCGGGTAAACTGCCCCTCTACATACTTTTCTTTATGGGCATAGCGCAGCTCTATACCTACCTCGCTGCTAATGGCACTTTTAGAGGACAGCCCTTTATCATCTACAAAAATATCTTCATCGGGCAGTGGTGCATAGGGGGTAAACTGGCGGCGTTCCAAAATCAGTTTATGGCTGAATGCGCTGAAATACTGCTTGTAGTATTCTATGCGGGCATCATCGGTAAAGGCGAGCTTCCATGGCACACCCGCTTTGCGGGCAAGGGTACTGAAGATGTTATCGGCACCTTGCTGGTCGTAGTAATTGGTGGTCTGGCTTACGTCATGTACATACATACCGTACAGATAGCTCCATGGCTGGCGTGTAAGCATGTATTTGCCGGTGAACCCATATTTGAAACGTTCATCGCGCAGGCCGTAGGCACCATAGGCCGTTAGTTGCAGATTGCGCACCTTACGTGGTGTACCAATCGTTAGCCTGAATCTGCTGCCCTCTACCGGGTTGCGGCTATACAGATAGTAGTATGGCCCCAATTGTACAGGCCCCGCATCTATAACACCGGTAGCCAGAAAACGGATGGCATTTTTATACACCTTTGTTATTGGCATCTGGTTGATGGTGTCTACCATTTTGTAGATAGCCTGTTCGTTATGCGTCAGCGTATCGGGGCGGTTGTTGTTCCACCACTCGTCGGTTTTGTGTTTGGCAGAGTCCAGCCGCATTACCTCTTGTTTTGCTTTGGGGTCGTTGAGGGCTATCGTTACCGAATCGTCATTGATGCGAATATGGTGGTAGGTAGTGGTTTTTCTGCCTATCATACCGGGCAACTTCTTAGAGTTGTAGGCCGAAAAACCGGCAACAAATTTGTCTTTCACACAAAACCATACACTATCGCCAATAGGGGCAAACTCCTGATAGAGGGCCACATGCTCCAGCCAGTTTACATTTACCTCCTTACCCACCTGCATACTCACCCGTTGCAGGGCATATACCGAGTCTACCACCCAAAAGTCGCCCGAGAAACAATTCTCCAGCGGGCGTTTGGGGGTGTACTGCACCAATATGATGCGGTGACCGTAAGCAGTCTGTGTATCGCGTATCTTGTATTTGTAGAAAAGCAAACCCTCATCGCTTATAGGGCTTACAAACTTCTTATCGAATACCGGCACATAACTCTTGTACACATTCAGGTTCTGATGAAAGGTGCCCAGAAACTTCACCACGTTTTCGTTGTTCACCCCCTTTATCATGCTGGCCTTTATCACCTCGCGCATTTTCTTGGGTTTACTCTGAAAGTAGTAGTCCGAAAGCGTTTCGGTAAGGTATAGGGGCAGGTATGGCTTGCTTTCCGATACCGTATCCAGATTGTTGTAAATGAAGCTATACTGGCGCAGCAGGGGCATTTTTTCAAACTGTTCACGCGTCAGGCGTTGCAGGTCGGCCTCCATACGGTTATAGGCTTCGTAGCGGTAGTTTTCTACCTTGTCGGGGTTGTTATAGGGTTTGCGCTCTATTATCTTTTTCACAAGGGCTATGGCAGGGTCTTCGCCTGCCCGTATGGTCACCTCATCCAGGGCCATTACGGCACGCTCCAGCTCCAGTATATAGTTATATTCTTTCTTGTCCTTATTCAGCAGCTTGCGCATGCCCTTGTACCCTACGGCTTCTATCCGCAAGGTGTCCGAGGGCAACTTATCGGCCCGCAGTACAAAGTTCCCATCAAGGTCGGCCACGGTACCCTTGTTGCCACTGGCAAAAAAGACAGTAGCAAACGGAATACCCTCGCCTGTGGCAGCATCATTTACTTTGCCATAAATAGAGTAACCCGTGCGGGGTGCGGGTGTTTTAGGTTTCTCGGGCTGTACCGGCACCAAAAAATCGAGCGTGTCTATAACTACAGTATCCCGAATGATTGGTTTCAATTTCAGGGTATCGGTACGGGTACTGTCCTGCGTCTGCGCATGGCTACAAAAGGTAGCCAATAGCAGCAAAAACGAGACAAGGTGTGTGTACCGCATGTTTATAGAGGGCAATAATAATGGCAAAGTAACAAATTGTGGCAACTTGTGCCCACTAAATAAGACCAACAGAATGCGAATAGGATTAAATAAACATCAAGAAAATATGTACAAACCAATACAATGCAATAGTATTGGTCTCATCAATCCACATATAGCCAAAAACGGGGTGCATTTTTGTCTATTGGCTCAAAACCTGTTACTTTCGGGGTAAAATTGGGTTGGTGATGCACATAGCACAACAAATACTATTTATTTTATGCGCAGCGGGTGCTATTTATCTATTTGCAAAGAAGGTAAAAGAACTGAAACGCAACATAATGCTGGGCCGCGACGAGGTGATAAACGACCGGCCAAATGAACGCTGGCGCAACATGGTGTTGCTGGCACTGGGGCAGAAAAAAATGTTCAAAAAGCCACTGCCAGCCATATTGCACCTGTTTGTATATGCAGGCTTCATCATCATCAATGTAGAAATACTGGAGATTTTTGTGGATGGCATTACTGGTATGCACCGCATATTTGCCCCATTGCTGGGTAGTTTCTATTCGTTTCTTATTGGTTCGTTCGAGTTGCTGGCATTCACCGTACTGGTGGCATGTGTCATCTTCCTGCTACGCAGAAATGTGGTAAAAGTACGCCGCCTGAACATGCCCGAACTGAACGGCTGGCCCGAAAACGATGCCAAACTGATATTGGTTACCGAAGTAGTACTGATGTCGCTGTTTCTGATAATGAATGCCGCCGACCTGCGCCTGCAACAACTGAATGCCGAACACTATACGCACACTACCCCCTTCCTGCTGTCGCAGCACCTTACAGGCCTGTTCGATGGCTGGCATGTAGCCGCCATAGAGGCTGTAGAGCGCATATGCTGGTGGGCACATATTATAGGTGTGTTCGCCTTCCTCAACTATCTGCCCTACTCCAAGCACCTGCACGTGATACTGGCCTTCCCAAATGCATGGTATGGCAAGCTTACCCCCAAGGGCGAGATAAAGAACATGAAGGAAATTCAAAACGAGGTGCTGTACGCTATGGAGCCCGACAAAGCCCCTGCCGAAGCGGCTGCACCTGCCAGTTTTGGAGCCAAAGACGTAAAAGACCTTACGTGGAAAAACCTGCTGGATGCTTACTCTTGTACCGAGTGTGGCCGATGCACAGCATCTTGCCCGGCCAACCAAACAGGCAAAAAGCTATCGCCCCGCAAAATAATGATGGACACCCGCGACCGTGCGGAAGAGATAGGCGAAAACATCAACAAAAATGGCGAATATGTAGACGATGGCAAGAGCCTGCTGCACAACTACATAACGGTAGAAGAGCTGCGTGCTTGCACCACGTGTCAGGCATGTGTAGAAGCCTGCCCCGTGAGCATAGACCCGCTGGACATCATTATGCAACTGCGCCGCAACCTGATAATGGAAGAAAGCAACGCCCCACAGGAATGGAACCTGATGTTTGGCAACATAGAAAACAACATGGCCCCATGGAAATTCAGCCCCGATGATAGGGATGCATGGGTGGCGGACGTGTAGTAGAGATAGGGTTATACTGTATTTATGAGTAAATTTGAGAAACTGGTTCTGAAACTATTATCTGGACAATCGGATAAAAACTTTCATTTTGATGATTTAGTAAAGTTGTTATCGTCATTCGGATTTCAATTGAGGGTAAACGGAACCAGTCATCACATATTCACCAGACCTGACATAGCAGAAATAATCAATATTCAGCCGCTTAATAACAAGGCAAAACCATATCAGGTAAAACAAGTTAGAGAATTAATCATCAGATATAAACTATGGAGCGATGAGTCAGAATCTGAATAAATATGAGGTAATAATATACTGGAGTAATGATGATGAAACTTTTATAGCAGAGGTACCAGAACTTCCGGGCTGCATGGCTGATGGAAAAACATACAATGAAGCTATCGACAATGTGCAGGTAATAATGGCTGAATGGATTGAAACAGCAATCGCTTTAGGTAGACCTATACCGAACCCTAAAGGAAAACTCATGTATGCGTAGTTTTTCCTAAAGGTATCATGACAAAAGTACTCCTCAAAAAATTATCGCTAATGTCGGCACATACTATCGTTTGTAAAACCTGTAATATGTAGTCGCAATCTATGAAAATGTAACAGTATGCCTGAGTATGTAGATGATATTGAATTAGACGAGTCCAATGTGGAATTTAAGTATGCTTTGGACGCACTAATTCATGGTCAACGTATAATATATTTAACAGGAAAAGCAGGCACTGGTAAGACAACATTCCTAAAGTATGTAAAACAGACTCTGAAAAAAAATAGTGTTATTGTAGCTCCGACAGGCATTGCCGCTATTAATGCAGGAGGGCAAACCATCCATTCCTTCTTTAAAATTAAGCCAAGTGTGTATGTTCCTTTTGACAAGCGACTTCGCCAGAGAGTTCCATTTGACGATCCCGACAAAACAACAATTTATGACCACATTCAATTAGACTGGTCACGTAAGCAATCAATAAAAAACTTAGACCTACTTGTTATCGATGAAGTATCAATGGTACGTTGTGACCTACTTGACGTAGTCGATAGAATTTTGAGAGTGTACCGTAGTAAAATTCATGAACCTTTTGGCGGAGTACAGACAATATTAATCGGTGACGCATTTCAATTATCTCCGGTAGCTGAACAAGAAGAATGGGAAATCCTTCGCCCATTTTACGAGAGCCCTTATTTTTTTAGCTCGAGAGTATTAACCGAAAATAAACCATTCTACATAGAATTAAAAAAGATATACAGACAAACTGAACTGGAATTTATTGAACTTCTAAATAGAATTCGAGTAAATCACTTGTCTCCATCTGATATTACAGTATTGAACAACAGATGCGCTCCTGTCCCTGAAGATAACCAAAATCGTAACTACATAACGCTTGCAACCCATACTTTGATTGTTGACGCAACAAATTCTTCAAAGCTTGCAGCACTAAAGGAACCGCTAAATATTTTTAAAGGAAGTATTTCCGGTATATTCCCAACAGACAGATTACCCACATTAATGGAATTACAATTGAAAGTGGGTGCGCAAGTCATGTTTATCAAAAACTACAAAAACAACAGAATATTCAACGGCACTATTGGTAAAGTCATCTCGATTGAAGAAGAAGTCGTAACTGTCGAATACAATGTTCAAAAAGGGACAATACTCCGCCATCAAGTAAAGCCAGATTCTTGGCAGAATGTACGCTACACATGGAATAATAAAGAAAATAAGGTTGTCGAAGAGGTTATCGGAGAATTTACACAGCTTCCACTCAAACTCGCATGGGCAGTTACAATTCACAAAAGCCAAGGATTGACATTTGACAATGTTGTAGTAGACATAGGAGCTGCATTTGCACCAGGACAAGTATATGTTGCACTAAGCCGATGTACATCATTTAATGGCTTATACCTCAAAGCACCTATCGATGCCCATGTGATAAAGACCTCCCCGGCAGTATTGCAATTTGCAGAAAATGAAATACCCGAGACACTCATTGTACAAGAACTAAATTCCGGTAAGGCTGATTTTTACTACAGAAAAACCCGTGAGGATATTCGTTCAAGAGATTTCGCATCTGCTTATCAAAATCTTTGCCTCGCTATCAAATACAGGAACGATGTTGAAACTGATACATTCAGAAGATTTTTCATTGTCTTTGCACATAGAATTGTTACTAACAGCCCTTCTTTTCAAATATTATTAAAAGAAAGTGCAGCACTAAATAAAGAAATCAACTCAATTCAAAGTACCAATCTTAATTTGCGGGCTGCAAATACTCAGATTGAAGAAAAACTAAGGAAAACAAATAAAGCAGTGGTACTTCTGCAACATCAACTCAATAGTTTAGATGCAGAAAAAAAGCAACAAAACAAAGAACTGCACACCAAAATTGAGACGGTTACAAACGACAACTCAGATCTACGGAGTAAAATAAAAGACATTGAGTTTGTTTTGCATAAAGAAAGAGAAATCAACAACAAGTTGATGTCAGAGAATAAAAAAAACGTAGCTATAATTAGTAAACAGGAAGTAACTATTTCTGAATTACAAGCCGAAATATCTCGCTTGAAGAATATCAAGTGGCATCAAAAATTATTGGGTGCAAAATAGAAAATGAAACAATATGCAAGTAAAAAGCATGGCGGAATACGCCGCTAACGGAGAAGTACCAGAGGTGTTGTTTTGGGTGGGCTGTGCCGGTTCTTTCGACCAGCGGGCACAACGTATTACCAAAGCCTTTGTACAAATTTTGGATAAGGTAGGCATCAAATTTGCCATACTGGGCAAGGAAGAAGCCTGTACCGGCGACCCTGCACGCAGGGCGGGTAACGAGTTCCTGTTTCAGATGATGGCCTATCAAAACATCAACACCATGAATGCCTATGGCATCAAAAAGGTGGTAACGATATGTCCACACTGCTTTAACGTCTTCAAAAACGAGTACCCCAAGCTGGGCGGCACCTACGAGGTAATGCACCACACTACGTTTTTGCAACAACTCATCAACGAAGGCAAAATAGTGTTGAAGGGTGGCGGTGCCTTTAAGGGCAAGCGCATCACCTATCACGATAGCTGCTATCTGGGCCGTGGCAATGGCATTTATGAAGCACCACGCGAGGTACTGGCCGCATTCGATACCGAACTGGTAGAGATGAAACGCTGCCGTACCAATGGTATGTGCTGTGGTGCTGGTGGGGCACAGATGTTTAAGGAAGAGGAAGCGGGTACTACCCGTGTCAACTTCGACCGTGCCGAGGAAGCACTGGATACGGGTGCTACCATCATAGCAGCCAACTGCCCGTTCTGTACTACCATGCTCACAGATGGGGTAAAGAACAAAGAAAAAGAAGACAGCGTAAAGGTGCTGGATATTGCCGAAATGGTGGCTATGTCGCTATAATGGCTGGTGGGCAACCATTGGGTAACTTTGGGTAATAACAGAACTTGCATACAATGAAGAACAAAACACTGGTACTGGGCGCATCAGACAACCCAAGCCGCTATGCCAATATGGCTATGCTCACATTGCAACGCAAGGGGCATGCCGTAGTAGCTGTAGGCCGCAAGGCTGCGGTGGTAAATGGTATGACCATAGAAACTACCCCACCCCAAACCGAGGAGGTAGATACGGTAACGCTATACCTGAACCCCGACCATCAAAAGGCCTATTACAACTATATTCTGTCGCTGAAACCGAGGAGAATCATCTTTAACCCCGGCACCGAAAACGAAGAATTGGAACAAATAGCCGAAACCAATGGTATACAAACCATAGAAGCCTGCACACTGGTAATGCTGGGCACCGGACAATACTAAACAACCTGTAAAATAATACGTGTAAGGGGCACCGATTGGAGCCCCTTACACGTATATAGTATGTTGAAGGTTGGCATTACGGCACTACCACTTTCTTTTCCTGCAATATAGTGCTGCCTTCTGTAAGCCTGATGGCATAGGTGCCTGCGGTTACATCGGCTGCTTCAAACTCTACCCCAAACTCATGACCAGCCGCTCGGAACTCCTGATTCTCAAATACCTTCTGTATCATTTCCCCCTTGTCGTTATACACCCCCAATGTCAGTGTTTTGGGGGCCGTAAGTATCTGCTGAAACGTGGCCATTATCTTTAGTGGTTTGGGCACATAGGCTGGCTGGTCGGGTATTTGCTGCATGGGGGCATGCACCGTATGGTAGTCGGGCATGGGCTTCCCTACTGCCTTGCACACTAATGCCAGCAAACGCAATGACAGCTCGGGGCGGGCATAGTCGTACACACCAGAGAGCTCGGCACCTTTGTCGTTGGTGATGGCCCAAATGGCCGATTGCCCCAAATCATCGAACAAATTGTTCTGTTTGATGAAACGCAGCACAGGCAGCAACGTATCATGCATTACCGATTGCCAGCGGTAGTGATGGTCTCGTGCCGGGCAGTGCTTTGCAGCGGCGCCACAGAAGGTTTGCACCTTTATGCGGCCTGTTTTTCCTGCCTGCACCATCAGTATTTCTTCGTTCACCAATACCATTGGTTGGTACCGGCCACTATCCGGCGCAAAAATGGTGCCCATATCTATCTTTATCTGCACCACCTCTTTCGATGTGTTGTACACAATCACCTCGGTAGTAATGCCCCGATAGGCACCTGCTACATTCACAGCGTCTACCTGTACCAGTTTTTCCTGTACAGCCGCCGCAAGGCTCATTCGTTTTATACCAGCTATAGCTGCCGTAGCAGACCATAACAGCAGCAGCAACACATGCACCGCTTGTAGTATGCTATGTCTTGTTATCATTTTTTTCTAACACGGAGTATTACATCAGAGTATTCATTGGCCCGTTTCACCAATACCTGTATGTGCTGCTCCTGAGATTTTTTCAGCAATTCAAGATAAACAGGGTCGGCATTGCGGGGCAATCTATAAAACCTGGCCGATTCCAGAAATGTCACCTCGGCATATTGGTCGCCGGGCTGTGCCGGGCGCACCTGTGCCACCGTAAGGGCATACTCAACCGGTTCTTTCCCTGTGTTCTTCTTCTTTTTCTTCTTTGCCATAGCCGAAGCAGGTGCAAATGCTATTGCCAAAAGAAGAAAGCCCAGCAGGCATATACGCACTGCTGAGCTTATCATTTTTTTATAAACGTAATGTATTATGGACATGTAGTAAGTGCCGAATAATTGATAAGTGTTGTATTGGTAGAGCTATATACAGGGTCTGTACCAAAAACGTAGCCTGTTGAGCCTGACGGTGTGTATGACGAATTAGGCTGAACGTTAATCATGGTTACATGTGCAACAGTTGATGAGGTAGCACAAGCCGGGTTTTCCTGCGCATGCAGCCATGTAGACAATAATACAGGCTGATTGAACATAGCCGGGTCGAACACATAGGCTTTAGGGCCGGTAGGCGTTTTTATGGTAACCAATGGGGCTACGTGGTACCACCAGCGTATGCAGCACCCACCCCACTTCTGGCCTTGTACACATAGTTTGTCGGTACCGGCATTGGCAAAGCTGAATATTTTTTTGGTGCCATATTTGTAACGGTTGTTAATAATCCAGCACATTTTGTGGGCACGGGCATAGCAACCATCTCTGCAATACTGAAATGGTATACAGTAGTCTACCGCATATGGGCCGGGCAATGCACAACACTGGCGGCATATGTAGTCGAACATAAGCTGTGCCGTAGCAAAGTCTGGTATCACATTGTTCAGGCCGGGGTCGGTAGTGTTCATAACCCCCATTGCCGATGGTTCATCCAGTTGCGCATTGGTCATAGTACTCAGGTCTATTTTACGCATACCTGCCCTGCCATCTACTATGGTACGGGCTTTTGCCTGCTGGTTGCCGGCATCGGTTGCCCATGCGGCACTTACCAATACTTCCTGCCATGGGTTGTATGCTATCTTCAACGGTCGGCCGGTTTCCAAAGCCTCCTTTACCCTGTTTATCAATGCCTCGCCCGAAGCATTAAAGAACTGTGTGTTTTCGTTGAAAAACACCTCCACATCGCTACTACCTGCTATAGGCCGTATACCTGCCACCGTTACTACCGATGACAATGTCTGCTGCAAGCCTGCCTTTGCCGTTGTAACTACCGGCGCATTGGCAGCGGGTGCCTCCGCAGCATCGTTGCAGCTTCGTTTTCCGCAGGAGGACGAGAATAACAAAACCGCCGCCAATGCGGTTACCGACAATAACTGCAACACTGGTGCAGACTTCATCCGCAATGTAAAACTTGCCATATGTTTAGGTTTTTGGCTGTGTGCTCTATCACACATTTACAGCAAAATACATGACTATTTTTTATTTTCCAAACATTGCAGCCTATATATTTTCTATGGAGAAAATTTTGCATTTTTCAAAAATAAAGCGGTATCTTTCAAAAAAGCGTGCCTGCACGCTTCATCTTCAAAACATTTGGGAAACATGAAAAGAACCGCCAGTTGGCTCCTTCTATCGGCACTGCTGCTCGCCGGCAGTGCATGGGCACAGCACAAACCTGCCAAGCCCAAGACCCACCATGCCGCAGTGCTATCGCAATTGCTGCAAAAAAACGGGCAATTGGCTGCGGCCCAAAAAACCACCGCTGGTGTACCCACCCAAAGGGTAATAGCCCAAAGCACCACCGACAATGCCACCGGCACCTATACAGACTCTGTACTGTTACGATACTCTGGTATGCGTAAGTCAGCCTTCGACTACAACTACATGCTGTATGCCTACAACTATCCGTACAGCACCACTCCTATGTTCGAATATGCAGGTGTGTTTACAGAACCACAGGTAAAGTATGACACGTATATACACTGGACAATAAACCCCTTTCTGATGCCCGCTTTTCAGTTGTACGAGGGCAGCTTTGCAGTATATAATACCAACCACAGCCTTACACAGTTTACAGAACTTTTTGTAGACTCTGCCACCAACGACAACCGCCGCTATCGCAATACCTACAATGCTGCCAAAGACATAGCCAAGGGTTATACCTTCAACCTGAATGCCGGCGTAGAGGATAGTGCCTTCATCCAGCTCTTTGCCTACGATGCCGCCAACCGCATAAAGGCCGATAGCATGTACGAGATACACCTGGGCGTGTGGCGTATTGTAGCCAAAAGCTATTATACCTACGATGCGGGCGGCAACCTCACACAGATAGACCACTGGGCCAATGTGTCGGACACATCTTTCCTGCAACCATTGGTACAGCAATCAAAGTATGTGAACACCTACGATGCCAGCAACCGCCTGAAATCGGTATTTACCAGTATACATGACGGCACCACGCTTTCGCCCTATGTAAAAGACACATTCGACTATACTGGTAGCCTACCCTTTCATACGGCATGGCGGCAGCACCAGTTCGATGAGATACACACTACATGGTGGCCACAATACCGCATGACAAAACACCTGGCAAGCAGCCGGCCCGATACCGTGTATCACGATGGGTGGGATAGCATTCTGAACAAATGGGTACCCATATCTAAAGATGCAGTAACCTACAACAGCAACAATAATCCCGATACAATGTGGAACTTCCTGTATAACTGGACTGCCTATTCGTCTTCGCCCGACTATACCACGGTGTATTATTACGAGACATTTCTCGATACAACCCCTGTTTCGGCACCTGTAGTAGCCCATACAGGCAGCAGCACGCTGCAATTATTCCCCAATCCGGCCACACAAACTGTGTCTGTTGCTACCAATTGGTTGGCAGGGCATAACTATGTAGCCACACTCTGGAACATGAACGGGCAAATGCTGGTGCGGCAAGCAGCCGATGCCACCCGCAATACACTGCCCATCGCCGGCCTGCCAACCGGCATGTACATGGTAACACTGGAAGACCGCCAAACCGGACAAAGACTACAGGCAAGGCTGATAAAAGAATAGCTACTCAAGTACATAAAAAATACACAAGAGGGCATCTGGACACAGATGCCCTTACTTTTGCAACATATGGTGCAGCACGTCACATTTCCATCGGGTACGGTACGGTATTACTTCGATAGTAATCTATCGCAGCTACGCAACCTGTACGACAATACCGATGTGGTATTCATTACCGATGAAAACGTAGCAGCCTGCCACCCCAAAGTGTTTGGAGGGCAAAGCCCTATTGTGCTACCTGCGGGCGAGGAACACAAAACGCTGGACAATGTGGGCTGGCTCACCAACCAACTAATACAAAAAGGGGCTACCCGCCATAGTATACTCATAGGAGTAGGCGGTGGCATGGTTACCGACATTACTGGTTTTGTGGCCTCGGTATATATGCGGGGTGTACGGTTTGGTTTTGTGCCCACCACCCTGCTGGCCATGACCGATGCCGCTATTGGTGGCAAAAACGGGGTAAATACGGGCCTGTACAAAAACATGATAGGCACGGTACGGCAACCCTCCTTTATATACTACGACACTACCCTGCTGCACACACTGCCCTATACCGAATGGTGCAACGGATTTGCCGAGGTAATAAAATATGGCTGCATATTTGATGCAGCATTGCTGAACGAGCTGCAAATGCACGATGTAGCTTACTACCAAAACAACGCCACTGCCCTCAATACACTAATAGAGCAATGCGCTGCATGGAAGAACAAAACCATAGCCGAAGATGAACACGAGCAGGGCATCAGAAAACTGCTGAACTTTGGGCATACTGCCGGGCATGCCATAGAAAAACTGTACGGCTTGGCCCATGGGCAGGCAGTAGCCATAGGCATGGTAATTGCGTGCCATCTGTCGGAACAAGAGACCGGGCTGGCACCTTCTGTTACAGCGCAGATACGTACCCTTTTGCCCCAATACGGCCTACCCACCAGCATTGCCATACACCACCAGCAAGTGCTGGAGGTATTAAAAAGTGATAAAAAACGTAAGAATGACCAGATAGATTATATCTTGCTTACCGGTAAGGGGCAGGCGGTAATAAAGCCGTTGCCACTGGCCACCATAGCACACACACTGGCATTATATGAAAGCCCGGATAGCACCCGGAGTCATTGACGGAACAGTTTCCGTACCTCCATCCAAAAGTTTGACCCAACGCGCCTACGCAGCAGCACTGCTGTTTGCCGGCCGCACCCTCATACACAATGCAGGCCATTCGGCCGATGAACAGGCCGCACTGCAGGTAATACATCAATTGGGTGCTACAGCCCACGGACAATACATCAACAGCAAAGGGTTACACCCCACAAGCAATACCATCAACTGTGGCGAAAGTGGCCTGGCCACAAGGCTCTTTGCCCCCATTGCAGCACTGCACCATAGCCCCATAACCCTTACAGGCAGTGGCAGCCTGCTGCAACGCCCGCTGGAAGGGTTGGAAGACACCCTGAAAAAATTGGGTGTACACATGCAGGGCTACAATAGCCATGTGCCATTTACCGTAAAAGGGCCACTGACACCTGCATCAGTAACCATTGATGCACATGGTAGTTCTCAGTTGGTAAGTGGGGTGTTGTTTGCGCTCTGTGCCAGTGCTACAACACCGGTAACCCTTACGGTAAACAACCTGAAAAGCCGCCCCTACATAGATATGACGCTGGATGTGCTGGCACAATTTGGCCGCCCGGTACAGCACGACAGGTATGAGCGTTTCTACATAGCCCCACCCCTGTTTACCCATCAATCGGAGCGCGAAATAACTATAGAAGCCGATTGGAGCAGTGCATCGTGCGTATTGGTAGCAGGTGCTATAACAGGCCGGGTAACAATACCAAACCTGAACACAGAAAGCCGACAGGCTGATAAAAAAATACTGGAGATACTAACCGATATTGGTGCAGGCGTAGTAGCCGATGGGCAACAAATAACAGTAAGCAAAGCATGGCTGGCCAGCTTCGATACCGATGCCACCGATTGCCCCGATCTGTTTCCCGCATTGGCGGTACTGGCTACGGCCTGTAGGGGCACCAGCAGCATAAAGGGATTGCACCGCCTGTTTGCCAAAGAAAGCAACCGGGTAGAAAGCATTACAGAGATGCTGTGGCGATATGGAATAGACTTCTCGGCGGCAGATGATACACTGTATATAGATGGCCGCGAGCGGGTGCAATACACCTCTATAGACGGCTACAACGACCACCGTATAGTAATGGCAGCGGCAGTGTGTGCGTTACGTGCCAAGGGCTATGTAAACATCTCTGATGCAGGTGCTGTAGCCAAATCGTACCCCGACTTTTTCACCCACATGCAGCAATGCGGCATGATGTGCGAGCTACTACCATAAACACAATAGGCCGCTACAAGCTACTATGGTAGCTACAAAAGCATAACAAGCAGGAAATGAGTGGGTATTATTCCCACTCAATAGTTGCCGGTGGCTTGCTGCTGATGTCGTACACCACGCGGTTGATACCCTTCACACGGTTAATGATGTCGTTAGAGATACGCGCCAGCAAATCGTAAGGCAAGTGTGCCCAATCGGCCGTCATACCATCTACCGATGTTACTGCACGCAATGCACATGTGTACTCATAGGTACGCTCATCGCCCATTACACCTACACTCTGTACTGGCAGCAATATAGCACCAGCCTGCCATACCTGATGGTACATACCACTATCGCGCAAGTGCTGTATGTAGATAGCATCGGCTTCTTGTAGCATTTTTACTTTCTCTTCCGATACGGCACCCAATATACGAATGCCCAAACCCGGACCAGGGAACGGATGACGACCAATGAAAATATCGTCTATACCCAGCTCGCGACCCACACGGCGCACCTCGTCTTTGAAGAGCATGCGCAGTGGCTCTATGAGCGACAAATGCATGGTATCGGGCAGGCCACCCACATTGTGGTGCGACTTGATAGTAGCCGATGGACCATGAACCGATACAGATTCAATAACATCGGGATAAATGGTACCCTGACCAAGGAAACTTACGTCTTCCAGTTTCTTAGACTCCTCCTGAAATACTTCAATGAATAAGCGACCAATGATCTTACGCTTCTTCTCGGGGTCGGTAACACCATCCAGCTCGCCATAGAAAAGCTGGCGGGCATCAATCCCTTGGGTATTCAGGCCCAGATGGCGGTAACCTTCCAGCACCTGCTCAAATTCGTCTTTGCGCAGCAGGCCATTGTCTACAAAAATGCAAGACAGTCTGTTACCAATAGCCTTGTGTATAAGGGTAGCAGCCACGGTAGAGTCTACCCCACCGCTCAGTGCCATTACCACTTTTTTATCGCCAGCTTCTTTGCGTATGCGCTCTACGGTTTCGTGTATGAATGCCGCAGGTGTCCAATCCTGACGAGCTCCGCATATGTCTACCACAAAGTTTTTCAGCAATTGGCCACCGTCGGTACTATGCGTCACCTCGGGGTGAAACTGAATACCATATACCGGATTGGGGGCATACGCAGCACTGGCACGGAAGGCAGCCACTGGTATCGCCTCTGTGCGGGCAATCACCGTAAACCCTTCGGGCAAGCTCTTTATAGTGTCGCTATGACTCATCCATACCTGCGAGCCTGTAGGAATAGTCGCCATCAGCGGGTCGTGTATCACGTCCTGCAAATGAGCGCGACCATACTCGCGATGGGTAGATTTTCCTACTTCACCCCCGCTCTGTTTGGCCAGCAACTGGGCACCATAACACACTGCCAATACCGGCAGGTGGGCAGCCATAGCCGCAATATCGGGCATGGGGGCGTTAGCATCGTTTACCGAGAAGGGACTGCCCGACAAAATGATACCCTTCATATCGTCGGTATAGGTTACAGGCTTGGTACAAGGCTGTATTTCGCAAAATACATTCAGCTCGCGCACGCGGCGGGCTATAAGCTGTGTAAACTGCGAACCGAAATCGAGGATAAGAATCTTGTCGTTCATAAACGTCTGGTAATAGAAACTGTAAATAATTAAAAAATAAAAGAAGCCACTGCATACACCATGGGCATGCAGTGGCCTGAAAATAATAAATTAAGCCTGACCTGTAGGGCCGCCAAAGTTGAATGGTGCCGCTGTAGACTCCTGATCTTTAATAACGCCGTTCTGCGCTTCAAAACGCTTCACATTGTCTATCAGGGCACGCATCAATCTCTTGGCATGCTGAGGAGTCATTACAATACGAGACTTTACCTTAGCCTTGGGTACATTCGGCATTACATTTACAAAGTCTATAACAAACTCGGCAAAAGAATGCGTGATGATGGCAAGGTTGGCATATTCGCCATCCGCCATTTCTTCAGAAAGTTCTATGTTCAGTTGCTGCTCGGGTGATTGCTGTTCTGTCATGATTTTTGTGTTTTTAAGGAATGCGAAAATAGGAGAAATTCGTGGTATTTACAGAGGTGTGCGTGCATTGATGCTGTTATGTTATCTTTACACCCCATGCATCCACTGAAAGTTGCTGTTGTCGCTATCCTTTTTCTGGCATCCTGCCGGCCCGAAACCTATTACCCCAAACCATCAGGCTATTTTAAGGTAGACACCCCTGCCAACCACAGTTATCGCATATTCGACAAAGAGGGATTCCCTTATACATTCGAATATCCCGTGTATTGCGAAATTCAACAAGACACTGTATTCACCAAAGACCAGCAAAACAAATACTGGATAAACATGTATATGAAAGAGCTGGGCGGCATCATCAACATCACCTACAAGGAAATAACGAAAGAAACGCCATTCTACAAACTCATAGACGATTCGTGGGGGCTATCCTACTTTCACCACGAGCGTGCCGACTATATAGACAACCGCGCACTCGACAACCCCAATGGCGTGCAGTGCATGATTTTTACCGTAGGTGGCAATGCCGCTACCCGCTACCAGTTTGCCGCTACCGACTCCTCACATCATTTTTTGCGCGGCGCACTCTACTTCGACGTAACACCCAATGCCGATTCGCTGAAACCTGCTACCGACTTCCTCCTGCAAGACATAGAGCATATGCTCAATACCCTGAAGTGGCGATAGCCATCAGGCATATGGCTTGTGTGTACAGCAAACCACCACTTACGGCCAACTATCCAATATCAATAGAGCATTAGAGCCTGTTTAAGATTTAGAGCCTCTTTAAGATTTATTGCTTGTGTTTATTATGAGCGTTGTTATTGAGCGAAACCAGACACATTTTGCAGCCATAGCCTTTCCTATGGCGAAAAATGTAACGAAGTTGCAGCCAGAAACACCATAAGAAAGGCAATGAATAAATCTTAAACCGGCCATTAATATTTTTTGCCTTTTTTGGTGTTTTCACCAACCAACAACAAAAACGCACTGTCTGTTTATGCATGCAGCTCACTTGCTATTGGGCTGATAGCCAACAGTTTGTTGGTGCCGCACACTAAAGACACCGTTATGATGCCACACCGCACGCCTACCCACCCTACTCGTTCAAGTACATCGTGCACCGATTACATATATTTTATGGCACATTTATTGTTATAAATTACTACTACAATGTCGCAACCGGTATATCCACAATAAATTACCCAACACACTCAACCACTCTTTATGACCCGAATACCCTCGTTCTTTGCCGTATTCCTTTCTTTGCTTCTCTCTGTTATGTATGCCAGCGGCATACATGCTCAAACCGTCAGCTGCCCACCCAACATAGACTTTGAACTTGGCAACACCTCGGTTTGGCACTACGATACGGGCAGTTGCTGTCCTGTAGTGGTGGTACCGTCACCACCATTGCCTACCCGCCACCAAATAACCGGACCGCCCACCATGGATCCCTACGGCCTGTTCCCAACTGTTGCACCGGGCGGTGGTACCTATTCGCTCAAATTGGGCAACAATGCCTCCGGCTCCGGTGCCGAACGTGCCCGGTATTATATCACCGTACCCACCGGCAGCAGTGCCTATGCCCTCATATACCGGTATGCAGTGGTGTTTCAGGCACCCTACCATGCGGCATACTACCAGCCTCGTTTTCAGGTAAAAGCATCCGATTCGGCCACGGGGGCTCCACTACCTTGTGCAGAGTATTCTTTTATTGCCGATACCGGGGCCGAGGGTTTCTATCGTGCTTCTATAGATACCATGGTATACTACCGCCCATGGACAACAGGCATGCTAAACCTGAGCGGCTTGGGTGGGCATACCGTGCGTATCGAGTTTACAGCCACAGATTGTGGTTTGGGCGCACACTTTGGCTATGGTTATGTAGACATGACCTGTGGCGTATTTGCCATCAGCAACGAAATCTGTAGAGGAGACTCTGCCATTCTTACAGGCCCGCTGGGCTTCTACGGCTATTCGTGGTACGATTCTTCCTTTACAACCCTGCTGGGTACCTCCCGTATACTCACCACACCTATGCCAGCTACAGGTACACGCACCTATGCATTAGTGCTACATCAGCCACCCGGCTATGCCTGTACCGACACGTTGTATTCTACCATTCACGATGCCCATATAGACCTTACCCCCATGCACGACACACTGTTCTGCCCGTCTACACCAGTAGTACTGGCACCTGCTGTTTCTACTCCCGGCACTTCCCTCTCTTACCTTTGGAGTGCCTCATATGGCGGCGTATCGTGCGCTACATGTAGTTCCATTACAGTATCGCCTTCTTATGGGGTACAGTACATACTTACCGTAACCAATGCCGAAGGCTGTACCGCTACCGACACTGTAATGGTAGCCCCGCAGTTCACACCATTATCGCTGCGAGACACCATGCTTTGCGACACCTCCGCCATCAGCCTTGGGTATAGTGTAACTGGCTTTTATCCGCCATACAACTATAGTTGGGCACCTTCCTCCGGCCTCAGCTGTGTTACCTGCCCTGTAACAGTAGCACATAATCTGGCAACAACTGCCTACATATGGCAGGTTTCCGACAACAGCGGCTGTGTGGTGAAAGACACAGTAACCGTGTACCGCGAACAAATGACGAGTACTGCAATTACCGACACCACCATTTGTTTAGGAGACACCATACTGCTTACCGCAAATATTACCAGTGGTGCCGGCACAACAACATATGCATGGCTACCTACTTCGTCAGTACAGTGTTCCACTTGCGCTGTTACACCGGCATATCCGTCTGCTTCCACTTCTTTTACCGTAACAGGCACAAGTATACGCGGATGCCAGCTAACCAATACCATAACGGTACATGTACGCAATTTTGCACTGACAATGCCCGATGATGTGGTGCGTTGCATTGGCCTCCCCGAAACCATCTACCCAACCACTACGGCAGTAGGAGCACTGTATAACTGGTCACCAGCTACGGGGCTCAACTGTACCACTTGTGCTTCGCCAACCGCCACCGATACCGAAAACCGTACCTATACGCTCACCGTTACCGACAATCTTGGTTGCAAAAGATCCGATACCATTGCTGTAAACAGGCATACCATGTATTTGTGGGTGATAGCCGATACCACCATTTGCCGCGATGAAACCATACACCTTACCCCCGGCCCTATGGACCCTACCTACCCCGCCACGCTCACATGGTCGCCGCCCGACCACCTGAGCTGCCATATTTGCGACGAGCCCGAGGCCTCGCCGGTAGACAACATCACCTATTATGTGCATGCAACCGACATTACCGGTTGCGTAGCCGACGATTCGGTGAAGGTAAAGGTAGAGTTATGCAACATCTGGTTTCCATCAGCATTCACCCCCAACTTCGATGGTAAAAACGACGTAGCAAGGGTAAAGGGCAACCTGAAATGGTATAGTGGTTACACATTAGCCATCTTCAACAGGTTTGGAGAAAATGTATTTCTCACAGACGATATCTATGCCGGCTGGGATGGCCTGTACAAGGGAACACCTGCCGATGTGGGCGTATACTTCTACAAAATAAGCTTTGTACTGAATGGCGAACGAAAGATGCTGGCGGGCGACATAACCCTCATCCGATAACACAACCGCAGAAATTACCGGCGCGCAGCAAAAAAGTCTTTCATTAGCTGGGCACATTCATTGGCCAGCAGCCCATCTGTAAGCTCGGTCTTGGGATGAAAGGGCCATTGTTCCCCTGCAACCCTGCGATAGCCATTTTTGGCATCGGCAGTGCCATATACTATCCGGCCAATCTTAGACCAGTATAGGGCACCACAGCACATAAGGCATGGCTCTACCGTTACGTACAGTGTAGCATCGGGCAGGTACTTGGCCCCCAAACCATTGAAGGCAGCCGTAAGGGCTATCATCTCGGCATGGGCAGTGCAGTCGTTCAGCCGCTCTACCTGATTGTGGCCACGGGCCAGAATCTTACCTCCGGCTACTACCACAGCTCCTACAGGCACCTCTCCTGCATCGTAAGCCAACCGGGCTTCGCGCAGGGCCTGCCGCATGTAATATTCATCGTTCTGCTCCATACTATGTACTACTTATTTGCTGCACGAAGATAGTATAAGACCCCCCCAAACACTATAGCTATCAATCTATGCACCAACCTACACATAGGCATATTAACACTTCTTTATTTTGCCATCGTACCGGGTAACGCTTATATTGCAGTATGTTTCTGAAACAAACGTTATTACTATTGGCTGCATCTGTGGCTGCATGCTATGCATCACACGCACAAACTACCTTTTGCGAGGGGGTAAACACAATACTGGCCGATGCACCACAAGACTTCCGCAACATAAAGGGAAGAATGATGGAGTCGAACATGAATGCCACCATGTGGGCCAGTACCATTAAGCTACCGGGCAGTATTGGTTACCGCTTGGTGCAGTCTATGGGGTTGTTTTACGAGGCTGCTATCTTTCAGTCGTCAGACAAAGAAAAACTGCAACCCTACTACGAAGAGTATAAGCAGAAACTGGCCGACTGCCTCGGACCCAAAGGCTACAAAATGACCCTTCAGGAAAATGTGACTGCCGGGCTTGGCGACTTTAAGAAGGTTGTGTTTATGAAAGACATTGGCGAACCCAAAGAAGGCACCACAGTCAAAGACTTACCCCCACACGTAACCATGGAGGTGCTGTACAACAAAGACAAGGGTGGCTTTACGATAGTTATCTTCCTGTTTCAGCACTAATTTGATAGTGCCACAAGCACTACTCGCAACAAAATATACAACTGAATATAAAAAGGAAAATCCCGGCTGCAACCGGGATTTTCCTTTCTGTAAATATGGCAATACCGTGGTATTAGTTTTGTGTAGGAGCCTCACTTTCTACAGGCTCATCGCTACCACCTGTACCAAGGTTATCAAACTCGAAAGTAAGTGTAAAACGCAATGTATTAGACAATGGGTTGCGATTGATACCTGAACCTTGTGGCACCAGGTAAGAAGCATGCAACTGGAACACATTGTACTTGATACCAATACCGGTAGTAAGGTACTGGCGGTCGCCATTGTTCTTGTTTTCGTAAAAATAACCGGCACGTACCGCAAACGTATTCTGATACCAGTACTCAGCACCGGCAGCAACATTTATTTGTGCCAATTGGTCGCCGGTGGTAAACGACTTGATGATACCACTTGGCACCGAAATAGCAGTATCGGCACCACTTGTGGTCAAGGCAGGCACCAATAGCTTATTCAAATCAAGCGCAAAGGTGATTTTGTTATACGCATCCAACTGCATAGTGTAGGCCGTACCTATACCCAGATTCATGGGTATGAAATCGCGACGGGTAGAATTGTACGTAATCTTTGAACCCAGGTTGCTGATAACCGCACCAAAGTTGAAGGTATTGGCATGGTACTCTTCTTTTTCTGTTGTTTTGGTGTAAAACACACCGAGGTCGGCACCAAATGCATTACCGGGCTTATAATCGCCACCGGTAGTAGTGTAGGTAACACCCGATGCTATTGCAGAGCGAATGTAACGCATTGTCAACCCGGCAGACAGATTATCTGACAGGCGACGGGAATAGCCGAAATCGAAAGCATATTCGCGGGGCATACCAGTACCTATGCCATTGCCCTGTATGTCGGTATAATTGATATTACCCAACGAAAAATAACGCATAGATGCACTCACCGCCTGCTCTTGCTCTTCGCCAAACTTGGCATAACCAGAGAGGTAGGCAAGAAAAATATCTGGCACCAGATCCTTAAGCCATGGCGTGTAGGTAGCCGATACACCATAAGACTTTTCGGTAAATGGCATTTTTGCAACATTCCAATACTGTGAGTTGGGGTCTGGTGAGAGTGCTATACCTGCATCACCCATAGCTCCGGAACGGGCATCGGGCGAAATGCGCAAAAAAGGAACCGCGGTGGTAACAAATGACGCAGATGTTCCATTGAGGTTTGTACTGGACTGTGCCATAACCTGCGACGCTGACATGCCAGCAAGCAACAACAATCCTGATATACCGAGGTTTTTCGACATTGTTTGATTTATTATATTTAATCTAATGTTGAGCAAAAATATTCTTTTTCACCCATTTCGTCAACAAAAATATTGCTATCAAAAGCTTAACGCACAATCACCATTTTTTGGTATGCCGATGAGTGATAACCTTTGGAAGTTGTTATCATCAGACGATAAACATACATGCCCGATGGCAATATTTCACCATTATCGGTGGTGCCATCCCACGTAATTTCGGCAGAACGGCTACCACTGGGGGTAAACTGTTGCTCTATACCTCTTACCTGCGCACCGGCTGCATTGTAAATGTTGATTTTTACATCCAGTTCTTCATCGGGGTGGTTATGCTCAAATACAAAACGGGTAAAGTTGCTGAAAGGGTTGGGGTAATTGCCCAAATTTTCTATGGCCATTACCTTACCATCCATCACTACAAAGTCTACCGTACCCTCGCCCGAGTTGTTGTTTACATCCCATGCCTTTACCCTGATGGTGTGACGGCCATTGGGTATACCATTAATAGGAAAATTAACAAAACCTCGCTGGTAGGTATTGGGGGCAGTCTCATAGTAATCGTTCAATATATAGGGTTGCTCAATATTGCCATCCAGTACGGCAGTAAGGTCGTGCCCCAGCTTGTTGCCAGACACATTGATGCCCGTTTCTGAGTACAGTGCTACGTACAAAGATGTATTGGTACCCGTCACCCCACCATTCTGAAACATACTATCGCTGATGTATGGCTTCACAATAGGGGCAACATCGCTGTAAACCGGATTGTCCGAGAAACCACCAATGGTTACAGACGTATCGGCACCAGCACCATCGGTAACGCCATTATGCGCATAAGAGCTTATTTTGCCCGTACCATAGTTATAATTTATGTCTTTGGGAGCTATAAATGTATAGGTATAGCGGCCACCAGTCACACTCACTTTCCCCTTGTATACCAGATTATCTTGTAGCTTAAAGGTTTTGTTGGCAGCTGTAATGGTAGTTATGGTGCGGGGTTTGTCGAATATGGAAGCCGACAAAATGCCATTAAAGTCCGACAACAAGGCACCATTGGCATTGTGCAGGTGCCCGGTAACCCGGTAGGCACCCAGTGCCTTTATGGTATCGGCAGGTTCGTTAATGGCTACATCGGTCACGCTGTCTACTGCTACAAAATACTCGGGGAAGTTAGGAGTAAGTGCAGGGTCGCCAAGCAACGCAAACTTGCGGTAATTGGCCAGTTGGCTGCCATTTACAGAAATGGCGTAAGTGGCATTTTTACCAATACGGGCAGCTTCACCAAAGCTATGCCACTTACCATCGCTCTTCTGTGTAAGTTGTGTTTTCAGATACAGTTCATTCAGCGGATTGTTGTAGGTAGCATATACTGCAGCCGTGGTGGTAAGCATAGAAATAACACCACCACCCTTGTGCAAAACTTGCTGCTCACCGGCCGATACATATTGGGGATGATCGTACTGACCATAATCGCAGGTGGCTGTCACCATAAATGGTAGCATATTGGCATTATTCCACTTATTGAAGTCATCCGGAGTCAGCAGACGCTCCTCGGCCCATACCTGTGTATTGCCATGGCCACTGTAGTTAATGAGCATGGTACCCTTATACACCCTGTCCGAAAGTGCCGCACTGCCATTGGGGCACCGCGGCCCCGCCGGCGTACTAATAACCGGAATGGCATCAATGTATATTTTACCGTGGTTATACAGGTTGTGCGTAGTAGCCGTAATGTGTGCTGCCATTTCCTCTCCATCATTCATATGGTCGCCGGCACCATCCGCATTATCGGCCACTATGGTAGATGCCAGCCGCCATGGCCCCAGAGTTGCAGGCGATTTATATCCCTTTATTTTGGCTACCAGTGTAGCCGCATCCTGCACATTGCGCGCAGGCAACCGCCCTATACCTATATCCAGCACATTCAGCTTCAGCACATCCTCTATATATTCTCTGTCGTCAAGAAATCCATAAAAATCATCGGTCATAAAGGCTGCAAGGCTCAGCGAAGATTCGGCCGACTCAAAAACAGGTACAAAATTCGAGTTATTGGGCAATCTGTCTTTGTAATCGTATGATGCGGCACCAAACAAGGTAAGGTATTGTGGCATCTGCGATACATCGGTACCGGCACGGTCGTAGAACATCTTCACAAAGTCGCGTATGGCACTGATGTCTTGTGCCCCCGACGAAAATTCGTTGTATATGGCTTGTGGTGTTACCACTATTACCCGCATATTGTCGTGTGTGCGGTGATAGTTGGCCAAATCCTCGGCATAGGGCACAAACAATGGGTGGCTGACAATAATGTTATCAACCGGCCCCAACCCATGCAGGTTCTGATTGCCCACTGTACCAGAATAAACAGGGGTGTAAAGGTTGTCGCTGTTGGTAGCGGCAAACTCGTGCAGTATAGCAGCATCCTGCGTAAAAGTGTAGGTACTACCGCCCAAACTACCGTTGAGCCTTACAGCATTGTACGGGTCTGTCACATCCCACACGCGGGTATTGCCATTGGCACCCTGCAACTGATAAGTGGCTACTTTACCCACACCATAACTTCTGATGTCGCGGAAAGATAGCTGGTCGGCAGTAATGGCCAACTGGCAACGTGCGTTTACCTCTATGTAGTCAAGGTAGCCTACAGCACCAGATGTCGGCACAAATGTCATAGATATGTTGGCACCGGTAGCAGGCGTGGTGGTAGTCCACTCGCCACTACGGTATACCATAGCCACATTCTCACTCACACCAGTATTGATGGGCAAATTGCCTGTATAAACTCCATTCACAGAAAAATTGAAACTACAGGGCGCATTTCCCTGCAATCCGGCACTCAGCTTTATTTTGGTACGCGATGCCTGACTACCGAAAGAAATTGGAAAGTTTTGCGTAAGGTTGCCTGCAAGCGGATTGAACTGCTCGCCGTACCAGTTTTTGCCATACCCGGCAGGGTTCACCAGATCCTTTTCCCACACATCATAAAAGCTGTACTCGGTAACAGTAGTATTGCCGGTGCCTGTAGCATTTTGCGTCGCTACGCGTTTGCCTGCCCCTTTATCAAATGTAATAAAATAATAAGCCGTGTCGGAATACAAATTTTTCTGGTGTACAAACTTGTCGTTAGCACTATCCGCATCCCAACCAGTGGGCCCCATGCCGTAAAATACAGCATAGTCACCCTCGTTCATAATACCATTACCATCGTCACGTACTTCTATAGCATTCTCTACAAGGTCGGAAGCGCGGGGCAAGAAATTTTGCTCGGGCAGCATACGCCCACCATTACCATATATGCGAATATTGGCCGGATTGACCTGCGCGGGGTTTACCCCCATAGAGCTAATGAAGGAAGAAGTAATTTTGAAAAAACCTGTACGGGTTATGCCAATGCGATACCAGGTACCCGTATTCAGTGCAGACTCCCTCACATCGCTACCCGTAGGTTTGGCAGCAGTAGTTATGGTTGCAGCTTCCTTTTCAGAAATTCGCAACCTAAAACTGGTACGCATCTGCACATTGCCCGATGCATCTTTTACATATGCCGGTATGCGCACCACAGCTATCGGCTGCTTCTTTTCCATACCTACAGAGACTTGTATACCAGTAGCTATGTTTGTGGCGGCACTGCTGGCCACTGGTGCAAAATGCTCGTCTTCCAACACTACTTCCGGTGTTTCGGTAGTTTGCAACGAAAATTTACGAACAATGTAACCATTATATACTTCAGACTTATTTACTATGCAGTCTTCCACTTTAGCCCATGCAGTGGGTATACCATAGTTAAGAAACAAGACAAGGGTAGGAATCAGTTTTTTCATCACTTTTGTACGAGATATTGCCCCCGCAGGCAAATAGTGGTTACATCAAAATTACGTAATTGTGCTGGTTTCACAGAAAAATGTGCCATTTCAGCCATTACCATAATTTAACGTATCATAAAGGGTTATATTACACGTTGAAAAAATAAAAAATGGACTTTTTTTGGTAAAAAGGGTTCGAATACTTGAAAATCTAAAAAGAACGCGGTATCATTGTAACTGCTTTAGCAATGAATATCGGCAGTAAGCATAACTTTCTTGTGAAATTATGAAAAGACAACTCATAGGCTTAAGCTTGCTCTGTATAGGGGCGGCTACATATTTTTCGGCTTGTACACCACAGTCTGTAAAAAAGGGCAAGGGTGGTTCTATCTCCAAGACAACAGGCTGGGAGCGCAACAACAGTGGTTGGGGCGGCTTCGAGGTGAAAGAATTCGAAGGACAACCCACACCATCGGGTATGGTCTTTGTACAGGGAGGCAGATTTACTATGGGTGCCGTTGACGACGAAATGCCGACTTTGGAATACAACAATACACGGCGTACGGTTACTGTTTCGTCTTTTTATATGGACGAAACCGAACTGGAAAATGAAAGCTACCGCGAATATACACACTGGGTAAAGAGAACATACTTCACCGATTATCCAGAAATGTATCTCCGTGCAATGCCCGATCAAACCGTATGGAGGTCTGCAATGAGCTACAACGAACCGTACGTTAAGAACTACTTCAACTTCAACGCCTACAACCATTACCCTGTAGTTGGTGTAAACTGGTACCAAGCCAATGATTATTGCGAATGGCGTACCGACCGCTACAACGAAATGTTGCTGGTGCGTGCCGGGTACCAATACACCAACGTAAACCAAAGCGGTGAGGACGTATTCAATACAAAATCTTACATTGCTGGCCAATACGGTGGTAGCAGACGTAGCAAAAAGACCGATTTGGAACCAAACGGATCTGGAGAAAGACCAGTTGACTACGGCGATGGATTGTTTGTACCAGACTTCCGCCTACCTACAGAAGCCGAGTGGGAATATGCAGCACTGGGTCTCATTGGTAACAACCCAAGTCCCGAAAACAAACGCCGCCGTGGCGAGGAAGTAATTACAGATCGTAACGTATATCCATTTGGGCCCAAAAACACTACTCGCTATGGTTTGCACAACCAGTTCCAAGGCGAATTTGAAGGCAACTTCATGCGTGGCAAAGGCGACTATATGGGTGTTGCCGGTGGTCTGAACGACAATGCCGACGGACCAACACAAGTAAACCAATTCTTGCGCAACGCATTTGGTTTGTACAACATGGCAGGTAACGTAAACGAATGGGTAATGGACACTTACCGTCCTAACAATCATACCGACGTAAACGACTATCGTCCATTCCGTGGTAACGAATACATGCGCTACAAGTCTCAGGAAGATTATACGCTGGAAGAAAAAGACAGCATAGGTCACATACCTATGGAAAGAGTACCATTCGATGGACTTTCATCGTACCAACGATACGAAAATCGTACCGATACCACTAACCTACACAGCTACCGCGATGGAGACCGTGTATCTCAGTCACAGTACAAGTATGGCGAAATGTCCCTCATCAATGATTCTACTAAGGTGTACAAAGGGGGTTCATGGGCAGACCGCGCATATTGGCTATCACCCGGCACACGCCGCTACATTCAGGGCGACATGTCTACATCAACAATCGGCTTCCGTTGTGTGATGGACCGTTTGGGTAGCCCAACAGGCGATGTACAACCCGGAGGCAACTCGTTTGGTCGCCAGAAGTATCACAAACGCTAATATTCCAATATTCTATAGCAAATCCCCTTCCAGTTTGGAAGGGGATTTTTATTTTTACAAAAACAACCTACTATGCCAATAGAAGAGCTATACGAACTGTACAAAATGCATCCAATCGTGTTTACAGACACTCGCAAAGTGCAGGCTGGCGGTATCTTCTTCGCATTAAAAGGCCCCAACTTCGATGGAAACAGCTATGCTACAGTAGCACTGCAACAAGGTGCCGCCTATGCCATAATAGACAACCCTGCCTTTGCTACAGATAACCGGTGTATCCTCACTACAGATGTATTACAGACGCTACAACACCTGGCCCACTATCACCGCATGCAAATGAACATACCAGTGCTGGCCATAACAGGGTCTAACGGAAAAACAACTACTAAAGAACTGGTGACACAGGTGCTGCAAACCACATACCGCACACATGCTACCGATGGCAACCTGAACAACCACATAGGCGTACCATTAACCCTGCTACATATGCCGTTCGATACCGAAATTGCAGTAATAGAAATGGGAGCCAATCACCAAAAGGAAATAGAAAGCTATTGTACCATAGCGGCCCCAACACACGGCCTTATTACCAATTGCGGCAAAGCGCATATAGAAGGCTTTGGCGGCGAAGAAGGAGTAAGAAAAGGCAAAGGCGAGCTGTATGCTTTCTTAAGGCAAAACAATGGCGTTATATTCAGAAATGCCGACCTACCCTATCTGGAAAATATGGCACAGCATACCGCAAAACAAATAACATATGGCAGCGAAGCACTCGCACAATACAAGGGAACGGCCAGCATGGAAGGCGTGTTTCTGACGGTAAAATATGAAGCAGAAAATAGAGCAGAATACATAAAAACCCATTTGGCCGGTGCCTACAATTTTGCCAATGTAATGAGCGCAGTAGCGGTGGGTTTATTCTTTAATGTCGCTGCCAAAAACATAACTGCAGCAATAGAAAAGTATCAGCCCGACAATAGCCGTTCGCAATGGATGCAAAAGGGCACTAATAACCTGATAATGGATGCCTATAATGCAAACCCAACCAGCATGCGGGCCGCCATCACAAACTTTATAAATACAGAATTGCCCAATAAATGCCTTTGGCTGGGCGGAATGAAAGAAATGGGTGCAGACGAAAAGCAAGAGCACAAAGAACTAATAGCCTTTGTTATGCAACAAAACTGGCATCAGGTCATATTGGTAGGCCAAGAATTTGCCACCATAGAACACCCATTCCTATGGTTCGCAGATAGCAATGCCGCAGCACAATACATAGCACAAGAAACGCCAACCAACTGTAGTATACTGATAAAAGGCTCCCGAGGCTCTAAAATGGAAATAATGGCAGCCGCACTCCACACCTAATCACCTTCTGGCATTGCCTGCAGAGTACGGTCTATTTTATCGCCAATTTGCTTTAGTTCTTGGTGCAACAGTGGATTGTTAAACACATCAATAGCGGTGTCTGCAGCATACATCAAAAGACACATAGCCAAAAAATCCTGATCATCCTTACCAGCAAGGTGTGTACGCAATTCAGTTATCTTTTGGTCTGCCAGCTTCACCGCTTTGCGCACCTGCGACTCTTCATCCGGTTTTACACGCAACCTGTAACTGCGGCCAGCCAGCCATACGGTAACAGGCAACAGACCATCATTTTCTTGTTCTTGCAGTGCATCCATAATGCGTACAATTGAATTACTGTAAATCTAAACCAGACTCTTTTGAAGAATGTTGTTCGCTGTTACTCCCACTTTCTATGGCCTCAGAAGGCATCTCCAACAATTTCTTCTGAAACAGCAAAAGCGTAATGATGCCGATGGAAATAGCCGCATCGGCTATATTAAAAACTGGCTCAAAAAACACAAAACTGCCACCACCCCAAAACGGCACCCATGTTGGTAATGTAGTACTGATAACAGGAAAGTAGAACATATCTACCACCTTACCGGTAAGGAAATGACCATAACCTGTTCCAAAACTGGTAAAACTTGCCACAGCATCCTTATTATGGTCGCGCAATAGAGAAGTGATACTATCGTAATTGCCCGAAAAACAAGAATAAGGGCTCTCTGTAAAAATGAGCCCATAAAACATACTATCCAGCAAATTTCCCAAAGCACCCGCCAAAACAAGAGAACCACATATCAGCAAACCCTTTGAATATCCTTTGTTTACCAAACGCTTCATGAAAAAGAAACCAGCAAACACAGCAATCAAACGGAATGAGGAAAGCACAATCTTTCCTATAGGAGACTCGCTCAACTTCATACCATATGCCATCCCCTCATTTTCTATAAAATGAAGCCTGAACCAATCACCAATAATGCGCACATCGTCGCCGTTGGCAAAATGGGTTTTGATGTATATTTTCAGTGCCTGGTCGGCAAATACCACCAAAAAAACTATCAATAACGCAGTCCTGTATTTCAACTCAAGCGTGTATTTTTCTATGCTGGCAAATATACTATTGGCAAAAATCCAAAGTTGAATGCTGATAATAGTTTAACAATATTGGTAACTATTACCGGTGCAAAAAAGACGTAATCAATTGCTGACTCTCTTTCAGTTCTTCGCTGCTCACTTGTAGCTTTGGGCGTGTAAAATTCAAATCATCAGCCGTGTCTATAGGCACCAAATGCATATGCGCATGGGGTACTTCCAAACCAACAACGCTGATGCCGCAACGGTTGCAAGAATATGCACATTCTATTGCAGTAGCAATAGGTTTAGCAAAAAGCAACCATTGACCAAGGAATGTATCATCAAGGTCAAAGAATTTGTCAGTTTCCTGCTTAGGCACAATCAATACATGTCCTTTACGCAAAGGAAAAATATCAAGGAAAGCGAAAAAGAGCTCATTTTCAGCAATCTTATAGCTGGGAATTTCGCCGGCAATTATTTTAGAAAAAATGCTGGAACCCATACAACTATATTGATATATTCTCTACACGAAAAGTGAACTTACCACTGGGCACTTGTATCTCGGCCACATCACCTATTTGCTTGCCCAAAAGGCCCCTTCCAATAGGCGAGGTAGATGAAATCTTGCCCAATTTCAAATCGGCTTCTTTTTCAGAAACTATCTGATATACAACAGTCTTGTTGTTGGCAATATTAGTAACAGTTACCTTACTAAGAATTGACACTTTACTAATGTCTATATCCTTAGCATCAATAACGCGCGCTGTAATGATGGCAGACTCCAGCTGGGCAATTTTTGCCTCATGCAAGCCCTGTGCCTCTTTCGCTGCATCATACTCAGCATTCTCTTTCAGGTCACCCTTCTCTCGTGCCTCAGCTATCTGCCGTGCAATTTCCGCCCTGCCTACGCCTTTCAATTTGATCAGCTCTTCCTTCATTTGCATCAGCGTTTCCTTCGTCAGGTAGTTCAATTCAGACATGTGCTTATCATTTAGTATTTACTGAAAAAAAACACAACGCCTCTGGTTCACAGAAGCGTTGCGCTGTAAAAGTAAGTAAAATTAGCTTATCGTGTAAAACGGATTGAGAACATGTGCACACCATTAGCCGGGCGTTGCGTAGAGCGGAACGAATAATCAAGTGCAACCAATGGCCCTTTGTCACCAAAACGCTTCTGTACAGTAGCACCCAAGGCAAGACCAGAGTACATAGTAGTACTCTTTTCAATGTTTCCAATACCTTTTTCGTAACGGTATGCAGCACGTAGCATCACCATATCTTTGAATCCATATTCAGCACCCAAACCAAGATAATCGTTATTGAACGAGTTAGATTGGAAGTTGAACATACCAGTCAATTTGTGCTTAGAAACACCATCCTTCTCCAAATGAGCTTCATCCAGGTAAAAATCATAAGCCACACCGAAATTGAGGTAGGTAGGCATAGAAAACTTATCGGCAGGAAACTGCTGAGAAACTACGTAAGATGGGTTACTCTGTGGCTTTTCTGCGTTCACTGCAAAACCCGTACCACTGAAACGCATATTGCTACCCAAATTGCGCAATGTGATGCCAAAATGAAAATTATCGCGTTTGCCGGTTACATACTGTATACCACCTTCAAATGCAACACCCAAAGCGGCAATGTTACCCACCTGCTCAGTTACATATGTCATGGCAGCACCCGCATTTACGTGCGATGAAAATTGCTTGGCATAACCCAAAGTAATGTTCAGAAACTGAGGACGAAAAGTACCCAAACCTTCTGGCATGTCATACGTGGTACTGGTAATTTCGCCAAAGTTCATAGACATAAGGTTCAGGCCAATAGAACCAGATTCGCCCAACTTCTGTCCGACAGCAATATTGTTAATGTTGATGCCAGTACCGCTCAGATATTCGCCGCGCGAAACGCCTATTTCTGTACCAGTAAGGTTGGCCAAACCGGCAATGTTAGATTTCATTGCTTCAACACCGGTAACATACGGTGTATTAGTACCAAACAAACCAGTTGAACGAGCCCACGGATTGATGTTCATTTCACCAGCACCAGCCTGACCAGAACGGTCTTTGTTGCCAGCTACCGCTGTAAGTGCAGAACTTACAGCCAGTATTGTTATGATTGATTTTACTGATCCCTGTTTCATAAAAATTAAGTAGTTATTGTTATGATCCGGACAGCAGAACTGTCCGGATCAGTAAAATGAATATTAATACTGTGTAACATCAAGTGGACGAAGTGAACCAAACCACTTTATCACCTTCTCGCCTATTCCTTCAGCTTTTACGTGCATCAGGTACATACCACTGGCTATTGGTAAACCAACTGAGTTGCGTACATCCCAATCAATGTAAGATACACCGGGGTCGCTCTTAGTCAGTGTTTTCACAAGTACACCATCCAGCGTGTATATAGCTACAGTAGCTTTAGCAGGCAGGTTGATGATACGAACCTTGGTATCGAAACGGCTACCGGCCTTCTCATAACCAGAGTAACCATAGTATGGGTTAGGAACCGCATAAATCCTGTCAATAAACTCGCTACCCTTCGGATTGTCAGCAAGGCTGGTTTTAGCCATATCTGCAGTAGTGAATGTATAGTAAGGATTGGTTGCCTGACCAGCAGTGATCGTAGTACCAGGTTTAGCAAAAGCAGTAGTAGAGTCAACAGCAGCATATGGTGCATATGGCTTTTCTACACGGAAACGCAATCTTGTAGTTGTTGGTATCAAACCATCTTTCAAAGAACGATACTGTATCAGCGGATTGCGCATTGGTACACCCACCCACTGAGAGTTTGCATAAGCTGTCTTCAGGAAACCGTTTGCAGAACTTGCTTTACGAGCATTAGTTACGAAGTTCTTACAGCTGTCATAACGAGATGTCATAACATATACAAAGTGCTTACCACCAAATACTATCGAATTGTCGAATGGATTGAAACCATTGATACCAGCTGGTGCACTTGGGTTCCAAATCATATCTCTACCATTGTCAGACGACAAATAAGAATCTTCACCAAACACAATGTTCAATCGCTCACCAGTCAATTGATCAATAGCATAACCAGGGAACCACGACATACCTTCGTCATCAGTACTTTCAGAATACTTGGGAGAGTCACCATTGAATTCAAGGTTCCAACCCTTGTGCTTACGCATGTAGAATTTCTTACCACGGTTTTCAGCCAGCATACTGTCTTCCTGCATTTCTACAACGGCACAGCGTGTCCATTTGCTCATATCGTTGGTAAGTACAAGGTCAACATCGCTCATAGACTTAATCTGGTTCAGTGTAAGCTTATAAGCCGCTACGTGCATTCCACACACCGCATACGCACCTATAGGAGATGATGTAAATACACCACCATCAAACCAGAATGCAGCCAAACCATAAGGGCCCCAAGAGCTCTGCATGGGCGAGAAGTTGCTCATCATGTTACCAAAGTTTCCTTTCTCATCCACGTAGTTACCACTAATATTGAAGTCATTGAAGAAACATGGGTTTGGTGCAGATACAGGACCAAAGTTGCTGGTACTACCAGCACGCAGCCAGTTAGCAAAGCTACTATCAGCCTCATCTTTAACACCCCACAACCAAGGTTTAGCAGCATCTTCAAAAGTAACATCCGAAGTGATGTAACCATTCTTAGTTCCAAGTACCTTGCTACCAGGATGCGACACTTGCTTCAGAGATACAGCCAAACCATACTTTTCCAGTATTTGCTCGTTAGGCTGGTTAAGATTACGTTCACTGTATATAACTATATCTTTAGTATTGCTATTTGGCAGATAACCAGTAAGTGACCAGCTCGATTGAGGAGCGTCTACACCACCAGAAATTGGAGTAGAACCAACCAAGGTTGTATTAGGGCCATGAATCTGAAGTACCCAATCCATTGCTGGTACTTTCACAGGATCCACTACACGTACATTTACAGGGCCCATATTCTTCTGGTAAGTAGGCTGTGCAACTACATTGTTCTTTAGAGCTTCAGCTTCAGAAGCCTCATCAAGCTGAACTTCATTGCCACCATTACCAGTACCTTGTACTCTCTTAATGATAACGCCATCACCATAGTCTGAATTCAACACAGTTCCCATATCGCCATTCGCAGGGTTAGGTAGTGCTGTTACAACGCTTATTTCAGTACCACCAGCACCATGAGAACTTGCCAAATAAGGGATATCCTGTGTAGATACTGTATTGCGGGCATCAAAGTTTGCAAAGTTGTTGTAAGAGTAAGCAATCGCTACAAAGTAATAGTTCTTGTAGTTTACAAAACGCTTATCAGAACCAGATGCGAAGGCATCTTGTGTCAACTGGAAGCTGTGTACAATACCACTATCCTTTCCTTTCACCTTTATCTGTGCGGTATGTGTAGTATCACTTACAGCTATATTTTTTACATAGTTTACTATCTGCGTAATGCTGTCAGTAATATCGCACTGGAATACTTCAGCAGCCTTGCTTGCGTCAACTTCACCAGTAACCGGGTCAAATATTTCGGCAGCAGTTACCTGGCTGTTAGCCAACTGGAATACACGATAACCCTGGAATTTGTACAAAGAGTCGTCGCTGATGCCTTTTGACTTTACAACAAACTGATGATACAGCAGAGAGTCGTTATAAGCACCATCGGTGCGGCCATAATTCTCACCATAGTTATTGCTACCATAGTCATTTACCAAATAGAATACCAATTTACGATCAAGCTCACGCACCACCATACGGGGGGCTTCAGGACCTTCTATAGTCTTAAAGTTGTTATCAAACAAAGCCTGCGCACCATCATCTATATTCTTAATGGTTTTGAAGCTGGCTGCAGGACAACCACCCTGATTGGCTGCCCAAACAGTACCGAAGGTTATGTCATTGATAGCACCTGGGAACAATTGGAAAGGACCAGATGAGAACACAAAACGGCGGTCACCGGGGTTGTTACCACAAGCACACTCAGACCATTGAGAGTTGTCAGAAGGATCGCCCCAGAATACGAAGTTAGAAACCGGACCAGACCCATATCCCTTTGAAGGTATGCCAGGACCCTGAAAATCGTAAGCAAAACGCTGACCGTTACGTATAGAACCCGTCATGTAATAGTATATCTGGATACCATTCGAAGGGTTACCAATGATACTCGGGTCGTTATTGTAATAGGTGAAGTTAGTCATCTTCAGCTGCTCCACAGTATCAGGCAAGCCAGCACGCTTTTTCACACGCTTAGGCCCCTGAAAATAGTCAAGTGCTATCTGTGGCGGATTGATACCATAGCTGTTACGTGGGTTACCGGCAGCACCACCATCGTTGTTGGTACCATTATACAGTATACCCAAACCACGTGCAGTATCACAACCAATAAAGTCATCATAATAATAACCAAGGTCCGCATCGTCCCATACAGCAATATACGTACTGTCTATTGTAAGAGGACCACGGTTAATAACACGGTAGTTATAGAAAGATGCATTATTCAGGAAATCCTGAGTAGCATATGCAAAAGCACTTGTCTGTACTTCTATACCCATAGAAGCCGTAATAGACTGTTGCTTCACGTTACCGGCATCATTAAATACCCACCAAATGTATTGGTCACCACGTATGTCCGGATATTCACCCTCCGAAGGCTGATACCTGCCATCACCATTCAAGTCAACGAAGGGTGCATAAGTATTGGCAGGGTTAAGTGTTATTTTAGATCCACCGTTACCTACAATATTGTTGTTACCTACTGCCGGCCATTGGTTGATGGCATCAAAATCGGCAGCCTTTGTGTCGGTACCAGTTTTGTACGCCTGGCGGAAACGATTGATAGTAGATCGGTCTACTTTCCAAAATTTATCCCAAAGGACACAACCCTCAGAAGTAATTTTACCATTTTCATCCAATGCACCAGGCCAGTAGTCATTACCATCCTGACGGTATGTCTGGGCGGCAACTTTCAATTGTCCCTGTTTGTCATAACCACCTATCCAGCAAGATGCAGCAAACTGAGAATGCCTACCTGAACCTTTAGGAATTTCATAAGCGGCATTGCTCTGACCATTGTTCCACCACATATCGCCACCAGTCATCAAACGGGCACGTACGTTATTGATATCAAGGTCGATTGATGCTGTTGCTGGCTGACAACCTGCAGCAGTTGATTTTAGCTGGGCATTAGGATCACGCTTTCCTCCTACATTTTCGCGCGCACTGGCAGAGCCTGCTATCCCCAGGATACCCGCCCCAAGTAGGACGATGGTGCGAACAAACTGTATTTTATTTCTGAGCATCATAACTTATATGATTAATAATGTAAAAATTAGAAATTAAATTCAACGGCAAGGTTAATAGTACGTGCATAGTTCAGGTAGCCAGGGTTGTTCATATATATTGTGTACAAATCGGTATATGAACGTGGGTTGATTTGCTGTGGTATAAATTGCTGACCGAAAGAAGATGTGATATAACCATTATCATCCGTACGGCCTGTGAAACCATATACACCCAGTACTTCGCGTGTATTCAGCAAGTTGTTCACCATCACAATACCTTTTATGTACTGGGTACGACGTGGCTTCTTACCCTCTGTAACATCTTTAGACTTACGTCCAAACTTCAACGCGAAGTCTTTGTCTATACGAAGATCCATACCAAAGTGCCATGGCAGGCGGGCACCATTCACACCACCAACCACTGTTTGTGCCATCGCATCGGTGTAGCGTGTATAAGGTTCACCACTTCTTGTACGCATTATCAGGTTCACACCAGCATTCTGCAAAATGCGCTTGCCACCAACCGTTGGACCTTCACCTTCGTAATAACGGTAATCGGCATTGGCAGATATAATGTGTCTTGAATCCACATCAAGATATGTTACATAACGCAGGTTAGGAATACCCTCGTTTATCAGTGTGTTCAACAAACCACGACCACTATTGTAGCTGGCACCAGTACCTTCGGCAAACTGCAAGGTATAAGATACACTCATACGAAGGTGATTGGTAGCACGCATGTCATAGAACAATGTTGTACCCTTTGTAGAAGAGAAATCGCGGTTACCATAAGTCTGATACTGATAAGGGAATGCATATACATATGGTACAGTACCCACCATGTCTTTACGCTCTTTGTAGTAAGCAGTAAGCGTAAGTGCCGATTTTTTGGTAAGTTTTTGCTGGAAACCAACTTCATAGTCGAAAGTCTTTGTAGACCTCAGGTTAGAGTTTGGCAATACACCGGTTGGCGCAGATGCAGAGAGTTTGTAATAATCCCATGCAGTTGCATAACCTATAGAACTTGGGTAAGGACGTTGTGCATATATATCGTAGTGTGCATAGAAGTTAGCCACATCTGATATAGGGAACGAGAACTGTATACGAGGCATAACAGTTACCTGTGGTTCGTAGTCGGTAAATGACAGGTTCGGATTGAAGTTGCTATCCGTCATACCAATGTTCTTGTACTGAGACTGTATGAATGGCTGAGGGTCACGGCCATCAGAATATGCCTTCAATGCAGCAGGGTCTTCAATTTGTTTACCAGTTGGGTCATACCATGTATTACCATTTCTGTAACCAATAATGGTTGGGTTGGTAGACTGGTTGTCGTTTACATATACCACATAGTCGCTACCAATGTTGCTTGGGTGTGCACCACCATTAACAAAGTTGGTAGTACCAGCCACCTGACCTACAGTAGTAACAGGATACAATGAATATGGATCTCTCAACACCTTTGTATTGGCAGAGTAACGGTCTACACGCACACCTATATTGAAAGAGATGTCTTTGTAGTTGAACCTGTCTTGCAAATAACCTGCAATGTACGTTGGCGAGAAGGCTCCCATTGGGCGGGTAAAGTTGCCATTGGCATCTTTCTGTGTCCAGAAGTCATTGAAGTTTACTGTACCAGTCTGGCGAGCACCTGTGTACGAATAACCGTAGTAGTCTACAAATGAGTTACCACTGATGTTCAACAGTTCGTCGGCAGAGAACATATCCAAAGAGAATACGCTTGGGTCCAGTGCATCTACATTGATGTTTACATTATCAGCAACGCCCAGCTTTTTACGCAGGCTCTTGTCAAATGCACTTGAGCCATAGTTCTTCAAATTGTAGTAAATGGTATCCTGAGGGCCGGGTATCACGTTAGCTACCTGTCCTGCACTGTTCAAGAAGTAACCAGATCCTACAGTACCGTTAGATACATAGCGATAATCCTGACCATTTACACGGAACATTGGGTTTTCTTTGTCCAAACGCAGGTTTTGGTTGTCTACAGTACTTACAAGGTTACGCATCTGGCTCCACAAAGACTGTGCACCAGGGCCAAAGTTGGCATACGCTGCATAAGAACGAATGATACGCTGCTGGTAGTACAAACCAAATTCAATAGCATGCTTTGTTTTACCGGTTTGCAGGTCAAAAGAGGCGTTCACATCCAATGCATACTGGTCTGAAGTAAAGTTGTAGTAATAATTAGGCAAAGTACCGGGGCTATTAAACATACCCACACCATCCACACTGTAGGTGTAGCGGGGAAGATCGCCATTAGCCATAGCATTGTTTGCCTGAATCGTTTGGATGGTAGCCGGTGCTGCGCCACCCAGTTCGCGATAGTACTGAGATGTGTAGTTAGCCAATATTGGGTTCAACTCAGAACGTGTAAAATCGTAACCACCGGCAGCAGAGCCCTGCAGTACCACACCTTTTTTACCACTCAAAGAGTCTTCGCCACTAAACTGGTAAAGATTTGTACGCTCACGTGCATCAAACTTACCTACATATGCATACTTGAAGAGATCTTTCTTGAAGCGCGGATCTTCACGACCAGTTTGTGTACGCTGGTAGTCGGCCTGTACGCTATAGAATGCATTAGAGATAATGTTGTTACGGGCAGAGGTATCATTCATTTTACCAAACTTCTGTGTGAAGCGGATAAAACCACGACCAGTAAGGTCTTTACGGGTAAAAGTAGCATCAGGTGCCATCAGGCTTGCACGACGGCTATATTCATCTGTTTCCACATAATTGAACATACCACCGGCAATAACACGCATATTGTCATTAAGCTGATAATCCAGTTTACCGTTCAAACGCGCTTCCTGTGTTCTGTTACGTGGTACTATCTTCCTGCGCTCCATATCGTTGAATGTGATATAGTTCGAAGCGTAGTTGTATATTTTGTTACCAGTATTGTCAGACTCTACTTTCAATGGCGTGTTCTCCATTTCTTTCAGCTTGTCTTCTTTTACCACCCACTGGCGGTCATATGCAGGGTACCTGTTACGGTCATCATACCAGTCACCACTCAGGGCAAAACCCAGCACTGGTTTCTTGGTAACGCTGTCTACACGCTTTTTGTACAGCGGGCCAGCCAGTGTAAAGTTGATAAGACGGTTGTTATAACCATCTATAGACTGCTGTACACGAAGGCTACCAGATGTTTTGCGGGCAACCCCCTTAGATGTGATGCTTACCACACCGCCCGATACGTCGCCATACTTGGCTGGGATACCAGAGGTAATGATTTCCATCTGCTCTATAGAGTTCTGCGACATGTCGATACCGGTATTGGCATTTTCGCCAATATTCTGTACCTGCACACCATCTATCACATACAGGGTTCCTGTTTTACGGGCACCACCAATAGACAGACCTTCACCGCGCTTGGCCACATAAGTACCGGCTGTAAGACCCGCAATGTCGCCCGTTTGGTTTACAGCAAGCTGCTTGATATCAGTGGAACTCAGTGTTTGGCCCGAACCTCCACCCTTACGCACCAGTGGCTTTTCGTAAATGATTTTTACTTCCTTAAGTTCGTTTGCACTCGACATGTTGAAATTCTGCTCCACCCTGCCATTAGTAACTTGTACCCTATCAACTGTGTATTTAGGATATCCGGTATACTGTGCGATTAATGTATAAATACCCGGGTCAAGGGGTTTGATGATGTAGACACCATCCATGTCGGTAGCCGCACCACCCTTAGTAATACCACCTTGGGTAATGGTAATGATAGCGCCAATGATAGGTTGCTTTTTATCATCCAATACAGTACCGGTAACCTCTCCGGTTTGCGCAAAAACATCTGCCGATAGCCCCAGTAAGACAAACAATAGCAGGAAACGTAGTCTACGTATCATATCCTATATTAATAAATTATTAGCAAATAGGGCGTAAAGATAAAAAAATCTGTTAAAACTCAATGGTCAAACTCAATTATTTTCTTAACGCCTGTGGGTTTCATCCGTGTTCTCAAAGTGTTCAGATTTAGGTATACCTGTACAAAAAGACGATAAACGAAGGGGGAATCTTGGGTGAATTTTAAAAAAAAGTTAGGATTTTATTGGCAATTGGTTGCTACCTGCCATTTTTCCAACTTTCTCAGCAAGGTAGCACTCATTTTATAGAGTGCCTCATGCGTGTATCCGGCTATGTGTGGCGTTGTCACCACGTTGTCCATCAACAATATAGACTTAAACTTTTTTTCAATCTCACCATTCATACGGCTCACTGGCTCTTCTTCAAACACATCGAGCGCAGCACCAATTATTTTTTTGCTTTCCAGCCCTTCATACACTGCATTGGTAGCCACTACAGGTCCGCGAGAGGTATTCAGCAGCAAAAAAGGTTGTTGCATCTGCTTCAAAAAATTATTGTCAAAGTAGTGAACAGTGTCCTCTTGTAGGGGCACATGAAAGCTCACCACATCGGCCTCATTATATATTGGTTGCAGCGTACTGCACATAGTAACGTGTGTAGGTACATGGGATGGCTGCTGGTATTTGTCGTAAGCCAGCACCCGCACATCAAAGCCGGCCAGCCTGCGGGCAAACGCTGCGCCGGTATGTCCATACCCTATTATACCTATGGTTTTCCCTTCCAGCTCGTGGCCTCGGTTTTCTTCCCGCTTCCATATACCTTCCTGCATCTCGGCATGGCTCCAAGGTATGCGGCGCAGCACGGCCAGTAGCATACCCACGGCATGCTCTGCCACAGCATTGCAGTTGCCTTCAGGGCTGCTGGCACAATATATGCCCTTCTGTGCGGCATAGCCGGTATCTATCACTTCCATACCAGAGCCCATACGGCCTATCCAGCGCAGCATAGGGGCAGCGTCCAGTAGCTCCTTACCCAAATACAGCCTTGTAGATGTTATTACCCCCTCACATTCGGCAATCAGGTCTGCCGCCTGCTGTTGTTGTATGGCTTCCTGCATCACACAATGGTAGCCCATGTTGCGCAAACCATCTATCAGTACCGGGTGCACAGGGGCGGCTATCAGCACCTTCTTACTGCTCACGTATATATTTATTGTATAGTTCTACAAAGTTGGCTACCGATAGCTGCTCGGCACGCTTATCAAACACAGGGTCTACCAGTGCCTCGGGCGGCAATGTACCTTTCAGCGCATTGCGCAGCGTTTTGCGCCGTTGGTTAAAGGCAGCTTTTACCAGATTAATGTACTTCTTCTTGTTATCTATACGATATGGGTTTCCGGTATTGGCAAAACGAATAACGCCACTTTTTACATTGGGTGGTGGCGTAAAGCAGTTTTCATGTACATCAAACAGATAGGTCACCTTAAAAAACGTTTGCAGCAGCACACTCAGTATACCATACGTTTTGGTACCCGGCCCCGCAGCTATACGCTGCGCTACCTCTTTCTGAAACATCCCTATCACCTCATTTACCTGCGGCTCCCACTCCAGAATGCGAAACATAATGGGCGAAGAAATATTATAAGGAAAATTTCCAATAACCGAAAACTGCCCTTCAAATGGTGCCTTTGCCTTCAATATATCTTCCAGTATCACCTTGCCCTGTATGGCGGGGAAGGTGGCATTCAGGTAATCTACCTTTTCCTTGTCTACCTCTATGGCTACATAGTGTATATCGGGCCACTCTATCAGGTAGCGCGATATGGCACCACCACCCGGCCCTACCTCCAGCAGAGACATACCCGGTGTTTGGGTTACCTGTGCCACTATCTTGCGGCACATATTGGCATCATGCAAAAAATGCTGGCCAAGACTTTTCTTTAACGTATACACCAGGCAAAGGTACAAAGCCGCTCCCACCAATGGCTACTGATATATAATATGGTCTTAACAATCATAAATTGAAGCTTTCTACCACCCGATTAATTTTGATTTAACGTTACCTTCGTCCATTATTTTTCAGCACATACAACGTTATGGAGATAAAAATTTTGCAGAAGGCTACCGCATCGGGCGTGTGGGTAGTAGACAATACCGATAAAATAAACGAACTGGACATACTCACTGCCGATGAACGCAAGTATGTTACCGATGTATTCGCCGCCGAAAAGTCGGTAGCAAGTATCAATAAGTACAACGGCTTTGCTTTTGTGGTGTTGCTACGCAACAAAAAAACCGATTGGCAAACCGCCGAATCGCTCAGGAAAACAGGTGCCGAACTGGCCTCACTGGCCAACCAACTGAAGCTGACAGAAATATGCATCAACAACCTCACCCAAACTGCCAATGCAGCACTGCTACTGGCCGAGGGGGCAGCACTGGCCAGCTACCAGTTTCTGAAATACCGTACCGAAGCTAAAAAACTAACCAATACCCTGCAGCGCATACTCATAGCCAAAAATTCGGCTACCCTGCGCGATGTGAACCAATTGCAGATAACGGTAAATGCCATAGAGCGTGCCCGCAATTTGGTAAACGAACCACCCAACGTACTCACCGCCGAAAAACTGGCCGAAGAAATAGATGCCATGGGCAAGGAGGCAGGCTTTAAGGTGACCATACTGAATAAAGCACGCATCGCCAAAGAGAAAATGGGCGGCCTCATGGCCGTGAATATGGGTAGCCCGCTGCCACCCACATTCACCATTATGGAGCACAAACCAGCCAGGGCCATCAACAAAAAGCCAATAGTACTGGTGGGCAAGGGTATTGTATACGATACAGGTGGCCTGTCGCTGAAACCTACGCCCAACTCTATGGACCGCATGAAGAGCGATATGAGCGGTGCCGCAGTAGTATGTGCCGCCATGTATGCCGTAGCACTCATGAAACTGCCCCTGCACATAATAGCACTGGTACCAGCCACCGACAACCGCCCCGGCGAAAACGCCTACACCCCCGGCGATGTAATAACTATGTATAGCGGTGCCACAGTAGAGGTACTGAATACCGATGCCGAAGGCCGCATGGTACTGGCCGATGCCCTGCACTGGGCCAAACGCTACAAACCCGAACTCGTGGCCGACTTTGCTACCCTTACCGGTGCAGCCAGCATGGCCGTGGGCGAGCATGGTATAGTGTGCATGGGCAATGCCGATGAAAACGTAGTAAAAGCATTCCGCGAGAGTGGCTACCGCCAATACGAGCGATTGGTAGAATACCCTATGTGGGATGAGTATGGCGAACAAATAAAATCGGAAGTGGCCGACATCAAAAATGTAGGTGGCCCTACAGGTGGTGCCATTACAGCCGGCAAGTTTCTGGAGCATTTCACCGACTATCCGTGGATGCACTTCGACATAGCCGGCGTATCTTTTGCCACCGGGCGCAAGGGGTATATCCCGTCGGGCGGTACAGGCTACGGCATTCGTATGTTGGTAGACTTTCTCACCCACTACGGCAAATAACAACAACCATTCACCACCAATGTCATTAACTTAGCCCGAAACAGAAACCGCTTACATACCATTCTTTGCGGTTAACTTAATGATATGGTATTCACTACTATTACATTACACCCAACAGCATGCATACCAACAACGAAAAACCAGTAATAGGCATCACCACCGGCGATCTGAACGGAATAGGCACCGAGGTCATCATCAAAACCTTTGCCGACAGCCGTATGCTGGATCTGTGTACGCCAGTCATATTTTCTTCCAATAAGGTGCTCGGTTTTTACCGCCGCCTTATTGCCGAAGCCACAATCAACTTCAACAATACCAAAGACCTTACCAAGCTGAACCCCAAGCAGGTAAACATATTCAACTGCTGGGACGAAGATGTGCCCATACAACCCGGTGTACTCACCGATGTTGGTGGCAAGTACGCGGTGCGATCGCTCCAGGTAGCCACACAGTGCCTCAAAGATGGCCAACTCGATGCCATAGTAACCGCACCCATACACAAAAGCAATACCAACCTGGCCGACTTCCCCTTTACAGGGCATACACCGTTCTTCAAAGAAAAGTTTGGGGCCAAAGACGTACTGATGATACTGTACAGCAACCGCCTGCGCGTGGCACTGGCTACAGAGCATATACCCATAGCCAAAGTAGCCGGCAGCATCACCAAAGAGCTGCTTGCCAACAAGCTGATGATACTGCGCGAAACCCTCATACGCGATTTTGGTATAGACAAACCTAAAATAGCCGTACTGGGCCTCAACCCCCATGCCGGCGACGATGGGCAAATAGGCACCGAAGAACAAACCATCATACGGCCGGTTATAGAGGGCTTCCGCCACAAAGATGCGCTGGTATATGGCCCCTACAGTGCCGATGCATTCTTTGCCGGCGGTAGTTATACCCAATTCGATGCCGTACTGGCCATGTATCACGATCAGGGCTTGGTGGGCTTCAAAACACTGGCACAGGGCGAAGGGGTAAACTATACTGCAGGCCTGCCCATCATACGCACCTCGCCCGACCACGGTACCGCCTTCGACATTGCCGGCAAAGACCTTGCCGACCCATCATCCTTCCGCGAAGCCGTATTTCAGGCCATCACACTACTGCGCCAGCGCGACCAGTATGCCGAAAACACCGCCAACCCCATGCGGCGTGGCAAAATAGAAAAGGAGAGGAGCGAGGGGTAAGGGAGACAAAAAATATGTATATTTTCTTAAATTGGGCACCTTATGTGGGTGCCCAATTTGTATGGTTACTTACAGATTCATTCTCTGCAAGCTGTACACCATATTTCCATGGTCATATTTCGCCCTTGAGATTTGCCTGTACAAATTCAATCGTGTAACTTTGAGAATGTGACTTAATCAAACATTTCATTACCAGAATTTGCACAACACCACAAAGTTGACATCGACAATTTTGAAAGGTGCTACAGAAAAACTGATGAAATAATAGGCGGAATAAAATCCCTATATGGAATTCCACCTTTTTCGCCCGATGAAGATTTGATAGCATTTGGTTCCATAGCCAGGAAAGAATGTGTTGGCGGCAGCGATATAGATTGGACATTACTGGTTGACGGACAGGCGAATGTTCGTCATTCCAGTATGGAAAATGAAATTAGAAAGAAACTTAGAGCGAAAGGATACACAGACCCTGGCACTTCGGGTATGTTCGGAAATATATCTTTCAGCCACGAGCTACTGCACAATATCGGAGGCCAATCGGACACCAATCACAATCTGACCAAAAGAATATTACTGCTCCTCGAATCAACCAATATCCTATTAGGTAGTACCACATCTACAAATGGCACCGCATATGACAGCGTTATAAAAGGAATATTGTCTCAATATATTGAACATGATTCTGGTCTTAATTCTGACAGGCCAGCCATACCCCGGTATTTACTAAACGATATAGTAAGATTCTGGCGCACAATGTGTGTAGATTTTGCATACAAACAAAGAGAACAAGAAGGAGATAAATGGGCTTTGCGAAATATCAAACTACGTATTTCCCGAAAAATGCTCTTCGTAAAGGGTTTATTGATGTGTTTTAGCCATTACGGGCAACATCAAGATAAAGCAGAATTAATACAAAGCTTGAATGACATGGTTAAAATCGTCCCTTTAGAACTCATTATCGGGCTTCAGGAACACTTTTCTATACCAACAGACAATATTGTTCGTATCATCAATTGCTATAGCAACTTTTTGTCAAAAATCGATAATGATGAAATCAGAACAACATTATTAAAAGTAAACATGAACGACATATATGGCAATGCTTACTTCTTAGACCTGCGCAATACAGCCGATGAATTGCAGAATGCCTTAGACAATATTTTTCTGATAAATGAAGGGAGCCTGAAAACACTAACACTTAAATACGGCATTTTTTAATGTTTATTGGATACTCAACCGGAAGCCTTGCAAAAGGCGATTTTGTTAAAGCACTGGATATACTTTCCGGCACACCCAATTCTGCCAATGCAATTGAACTTTCTACGCTCAGAGAACGTGAATTACCAATTCTGATTGATGCAATTCCAAACCTTGACTTACGTAAGTACAAACATATATCAATACATGCACCAAGTAAACTAAACGATTTCTCTGAAAACAATCTGATTGAACACCTTAGAGAACTTGCAAAGTATCAATACCCAATTGTAGTACACCCCGATGTAATTGTAGATTTCGATAAATGGTTAGTATTGGGCGATATACTTTGTATAGAAAATATGGACAAACGAAAGGCAATCGGTCGCACATCAAATGATTTGCAAATGATTTTCGGACATTTGCCCCATGCTCGCTTTTGTTTAGACTTTGCACATGCAAAACAAGTTGACTCTTCTATGGCCGAGTGTGCAAGAATGCTGAGATTATTTGCAGACAAACTTATTCAGTTTCACATCAGCGATGTTACATCCGACTGCAATCACGTCCCTATAAACTCTGAAGCAATAACAGCCTACAGGAAGGTAGCTAAATTAGTTCCACTCAATATCCCTTTCATCATAGAGTCTCCGGTTACTGCAGACTACTTTGTTAAAGAAATCAACTTTGTAAAATCTATTTTTTCCGCAGACAAGTCTCATAAGCCACACTTTCACTCTTTCACCTCCTGATACGTGGAGAAAGCCTATGTCCACCACTACGCCAGCAACTCGCACGGCTTCATACCGGTCACCTTCTTGAATGCCGTACTGAAATGCGAAATACTGCTATACCCCAGCGTATTGGCCACATCGGTTACGGTGCGCCCCTGCTCTTGCAGCAGTATGCGGGCCTGAGCTATTCGCAAAGACTGCTGGTATTCGTGTATGGTTTTGCCGGTTATGGCCTTGAATCCTTTTTTCAGGTAGCACTCGTTCATCGCTACCTTGCGCGACAGCTCGCGTATGGTTTGTGGCTGGTCTATGTTGGCCTCTATAATGCGCATGGCAGCCGTTATCTTATCGCGCTCTCCCTCAAACGCCAAAAAGCGGCAGGCAGGCACCTGACAGGCGGCAAACGGCACAGTAATGCATTCCAAAGCCCTGCGCAAAAGATGTACCACTACCTCGGTAGCCTCCAGCGACCGGGTAATGGCAGTACCTGTTTTGTCACCATCCAACTGTTGCAGCAGGCTACGCGAGCGGCTACAAACGGTAAACTGTTGCTCGGTAGTCTGGTCGAAACGAAATGGCCGGTTGGCAGCAAGATCTTTGTCCGAAAACTGAAGGAAAAAGGTGGGCAGATACCGTATTACATACACCACATCATTATCGGCAGGGCCATCTGCATATTGCAGGTAATGTAGTTCCAAACAATAGCGGTTATCTTCAATAGGGTACAAGTGCAGCATACCTTGTTCGTCCGATGGCTCACTGTCTTGCAAAATTACCTCCCTGCGCTCTGCTACCACAAAGTTATTTACGGGTAGCACCATAGTGTTCACCACCCGCGCATCGCCCCCCGGAAAGTTTACTACCCCAGCCCTGTTGCGTATCTTTTCTGTAACAGCCTTCACATGGGCAAAGGTAAGCCCTTTGTCACTGGCCACGCCGTTAACAAAAATCTATACCTCCATATTACAATGGTGTGACCCAAGCACCAACAATTATTTCCTTTCCCCAAAACAGATTCTTTTACCATAAAAAAGGGAATTATTGCCCCAGTCCCTATCTACCCCCTCCCCAAAGCATTGCAGCAAAAAACAATCATACACTTTGTGGCAAACCTGCCGTCCTATGGAACCAGCAATATACATACAAAGCAAAAAATAAACTAACAGTTAAACAATAGCACAATGAATATCAACCAATTACAAAAAATATATTGTCATTTTTGTAAATCTACAGATTCTTAGTACCTTGCTGTACTCATGCTAATGCGTACAGTTATGAACAAAATGTTACGTTATTATTTTCTTATTGCTGCCATTTTGGGGCTCACCTACTCCCAAGCCCAAACGGTAGTTTATTCCGACGATTTTAGTACCACTCCGGCAAGCTTCCCCCCGGTGGGTTATGCCCTGGCCAACGGCAATACCGATGCCACACCCGGCAGCAATGCAGGGTTGCAGGTTGGTGGCTCTGCTGGTAGTATTGTGTTCACACCCGGTTTACTTTCGGTTTGGACCACCGCAGCCACATCACCCCTGGGTATTACCAACAACGGCTATGCCGCCGCCACGGCCCCTATGTCTGCGGTTGCCGCTCCGTTCAACCCTATTCTATCGGCCAACACTATGCGGGTACAGTGGGCATTCAATATGCAAACAGGCATTCCCGTTACCGGCTTTTCTGATGGCCGCAACGGCATTGCCGTAGTATTGGCTGCCGACAATCCGGACGTACGCAATGCCGGCAAGGGCTATGCAGTAGTTTTCGACCCTACTACGCCCGATGGTATTTCACTTATCAATTATTCTGGCGGCCTTCTGGGCACATTAAGCACCATTGTTGCAACTGGCCCATTTATGATGTCTTCTATAGACTATGCCAGTGTAAAGGTCATTTACGACCCCGCAACAGACGATTGGGAACTACAAGTGCGCGATGATGGTTTCACCAGCTTTACCTCCCCCACCACTGGTACATTATTCTCTGTAGGTACCGGTACAGATGGTACATATACCAGTGCCGTAATGACCACTTTCGGCTTTTATGGCAACTACAGCGTTACCTATCTTACCGCTGCACCAGATGCGCTGAATGGTTATTTCGACAATTTTTCCATCAGTCTCCTTTGCGACGATATTATTGGTGGCCTCGAAACCTGCATCGGTTCACACATCACATTATCGCACCCTATACCCGGTGGCACATGGACCAGTTTCGACCCCACTACAGCTACCGTAGGTTCCTCTACCGGTATTGTAACCGGCATATCCGCCGACACTGTTACCATTCGCTATGCAGCAGGGGCTTGTCTCGTATCGGCCATAGTAACAGTAGATCCTACCGTTATTGCCCCCATTACCGGCGACACAATGCTGTGCAACGGCGATGCCTCTGCACTGGTAAATCCTCTTATTGGTGGTTTTTGGTTCAACTATCATACCGGCGTAGGTAGTGTCGATTTGTTTTCGGGCATATATTCATCTGCCGGCCCCGGTGTAGATACTGTAGAATATGAACTATTCACCGGTTGCTCTACTATCCGCACCATTAGGGTAGATTCTGTTGAAAATATTACAGGCAGTGGCGTTGTTTGCCCTACCGGTACAGTAACCATGAGCAACATAGTAGTGGGTGGCACATGGGCCAGTAGCAATACTGCCCGGTTCACAGTAGGGCTCACTTCCGGTGTAGTCACCGGTGTGTCGGTAGGCACAGCCACACTCACCTACACTACACCAGCCGGGTGTACCAGTACTTTTGTCATTACGGTCAATCCTGCACCATCTGCCATCACTGGCGATAGGCATATATGTGTGGGTGCCACATCAGCACTGGGCAGCACCCCAGCCGGTGGCACTTGGGTATCTTCCGCCTCAGGGGTAGCTACCATCAGCGGTACCGGCGTACTCACAGGTGCTGGCGTAGGTACTACTATTATTACCTACACCGCCATTGGGTGCAATGTTACAGCTATTGCCACTGTAGACGCTACACCCGGTGCTATAACCGGCACAGCATCGGTATGCGCCAACAGCACAACAACTCTTACCCCCCCTGTCACCGGCGGCACATGGACCAGCAGCAATACTACAGTAGCAACCGTAGGTATTTTATCGGGCGTAGTAACCGGTGTAAATGTACTTGGCGGTACAGCCACCATTACTTATACACTGCCCACATCGGGCTGCATCACCACACAGGTAGTAACAGTTTTGGCATTGCCAGCCAGCATTAACGGTAGCCTCATAGCATGTCAGGGTAGCACCACTACACTCACCAGTGCAACAACTCCACTTAACTGGACCAGCAGCAACACTACAGTGGCCAGCGTAGGTGCTACCACAGGCGTGGTAAGCGGCAACGCCCTGGGCACTGCCACCATTACCGCAACAGGCACCAATGGTTGTGCCCGCTCGGTAGTAGTTACTGTAAATGCACTGCCTGCCTCACTTACCGGCACAGCAACAGTGTGTGTGGGTTCATCTACAGTACTCAGCAGCACTACAACTGGTGGCACATGGTCCAGCAGCACACCATTTGTTGCAGGTGTGGTTACAGGCACTGTTACCGGTGTTACTGCTGGTACTACCAACATTACCTACACAGTATCGGGCTGTAGCACTATACGCACCGTTACAGTCAACTCACTCCCATCAACTTTTACCGGTGCTTCTACAGTATGTTTGGGTAGCAGTGTTACCCTCAGCAGCACACCTACAACCGGCACATGGACCAGTGGCAACACCACTATAGCTACAGTAGGTGCCACTACCGGCACCGTAAATGGCGTAGCCTCTGGCACCGCCAATATCACCTATACCATACCCAACGGTTGCGAGCGTGTACGCACCATGACGGTGAATGCATTGCCACCGGCCATAGGCGGCCCTACAACACTGTGCCCCGGCTCTACGGCCACCCTTACCAATGCCGCTACGCCCGGCACATGGGCCAGTGGCAACACCGCAGTGGCTACAATAGTTGCCGGCACTGGTGCATACACAGGTGTTACTTCGGGCACATCGGCCATTACATATACACAAACCTCAACTGGCTGTAGCACTACAGCGGTAGTTACTATCTCGGCCGCACCACCCGCTATTATCACGCCACTGGGCGATACGGTAATATGCCCCGGCGATTTTGTATCACTTTCTGTCAGCACCTCACCCAGTGTATCATACCAGTGGTTCTCTGGTGGCACACCTATTGTAGGGGCCACATCGCCCGTGTTGGTAGTTACCGCATCCGGCAGCTACTCGGCAATGGTTAGCATTGCATCTGGCTGTTCATCTACCTCCATACCTATGAGTGTTGCCGTAACACCAGCTACTGCAACTATTACCGTACCGGGTGGCACTACCAGCACCTGTGCAGGTACACCAGTGGTACTAAACGCCAATACTGGTACTGGTCTTAGCTACCAGTGGGAGCTTGGTGGTGTAGCCATACCCGGTGCCAATACAGCCACCTACAATGCTACTGCTACAGGTAGTTATGCCGTTCGCGTAACCAATGCCACAGGTTGCTGGGCAGTTTCTGCCGCTGTAGCAGTAACGTCTACCCCCATACCATCCAACACGGTTACGGCTTCAGGTCCATTGGCCATATGTGCGGGCAGTAGTGTTACACTCACTGCCGCATCTGGCGCAGGCTATACCTACCAATGGTACGATGGCACAGGTGCTATTGCCGGTGCAACATCAGTATCGTACTCCGCTACTACGGCCGAAGGGTACTATGTTACGGTAACCAACAGTGCAGGTTGCACTGCTACATCTACTCCACAGGCAGTAACGGTTAATGCAGTACCCAGCGCAGCCATCACACCCGGTGGCACTCGTATCTTCTGCATTGGTGGCTTTGTGGCACTCGATGCTGCACCGGGCTTCCAGTACCAATGGTATGTAGGTGGCGTAGCAATACCGGGTGCCGTCAATGCTACCTACATTGCCAGCGCAAGTGGCGGCTACAGGGTACGTGTTACCAACGCAACTACGGGCTGTAGCAGCATTACCGCTGCCGACACCGTAGTAACTGTTATCTCTACCGTTACAGCAGTACCGCTCACTCCTGCACGTTTCTGCTGGGGTGGTTCTTCCCTGCTCTCTACAAACGTATCGTACCTCGGTACTGCATTGGGTTATCAGTGGTTCCGCAATGGCATTCCGGTACCGGGCGCAGTAGGTGCTACTTACAGTGCTACCCTCCCCGGCACCTACCACTGTGTAGTATCGGTACCGGCAAGCTGCGCACCTATTTCCAGCTCGGTAGCCGTTACCGACATACCTCTGCCCAACCCTGTAGTGGCTTACAACGGCACTAACGCAGTGTATACCGGCAACTATTATGTAACCTACCAGTGGTACAAAAATCTGTTACCGGTTACAGGTGGCACATCATGGAGCCTGCCTGTAAGTGGCGATGGTAGCTATAAAGTAGCCGTTACAGACACCAACGGCTGCCAGTCTATGTCTATCGCCTATGTACTTACCGGCTGGACAGGCCCTACTGCCGTTACCGATATAGACGCACCGGGCATACGCATATACCCAAGCCCAGCCAGCGACTATGTAAACATAGATTGCAACGTAAATGTGCGTGCCGTTATCAGCAGTATGGACGGCAAAGTGCTCATCAATCAGGCAAATGCTAAGCGCATAAGCCTGCACAATCTGGCCAATGCAGTCTACATCATATCGCTGTATACCAATGACGGACAGTTGCTACGCACCGAAAAACTGGTAAAACAGCAGTAATAATCTTTGTATTTTCTTACAAAACGGGTGCTCAAAACGAGCACCCGTTTTTTTGTGCTGTACAATCCGCTATACTGTACTATTTTAGCACATACATAATGGCAAAGCATACCAACAAGCGAAATAACCCGGTAAAAACAGGCAATGCGACACCTGTTGCAGCCGCAGTTACCAAAACACCGGCAATACAACAAAATGCTGCTACTGCCACCAAAGGCAACAAGCAACAATGGTTCGTTGCGGCTGGTATAGCCATACTCATATGGCTGTTCTACAGTACCAGTCTCAATAACCAGCTTACCAATTGGGACGACCCCGGTTACATCCGCGACAATCCCCTCATCAAAGACCTCTCGGCCAGTGGCTTGAAGGCCATATTTTCTACGCCCATTATGGGCAACTACCACCCGCTTACTATTCTTACCTACGCTATCGAATACAGCTTCGTACGGCTCGACCCATGGCTCTACCATCTCGACAGTGTATTGCTGCACATTGTGGTAACACTGCTGGTATTTGTTTTCGTCAACCTGCTTACCAAACGTATTGTAGCAGCCACTGTCACAGCAGTACTGTTTGGCTTGCACCCCATGCACGTAGAGTCGGTAGCATGGCTGGCCGGGCGCAAAGACGTAGTCTATGCCAGTTTCTACATGGCAGCCTGCATCGGTTGGATAAAATACCTGCGGGCTACTACCAACAAAAAACTATGGTATGCAGGCGTAATTGTACTTTTTCTGCTTTCACTCCTGGCCAAGCCGGTAGCAGTTACACTACCATTAGCACTACTGGCTATAGACTATTTCGAAAACCGCCCATGGAGCCCGGCACTCTTGTTAGAGAAAATACCCCACTTTGCCATCTCCATCGCCTTCGGTATCCGCTCTATGATAGACCAGAAAGCCTTTGGCTCGCTGGCCACACAAAATGTAGACTATACCCCATTCGAAAGGCTGGCACTGGGCGGTTATGCCTTTGTCACCTACCTATGCAAGGCTATTGCCCCAATCAATCTCAGTTGTTTCTATCCCTACCCCCCCAAGGTGAATAATGCCCTACCTGCCTACACCTATCTCTACACACTGGCAGCAATAGGTTTGTTGGCAGCACTGTGGCTGGCACGCAAACAAAAGGCAGTGGTATTCGGTGCCCTGTTCTTCCTCATCAACATAGCCCTGCTGCTACAGTTTATACCAGTGGGTGGTGCCATAGTGGCCGATAGGTATTCGTACATCCCATACCTCGGCCTATTCTTCATAGCAGGCTGGTACATTTCCAATGTGTTTCAGCCAGAGGCCAATAAAAGTCGTGGCTACCTGGTTGCCGGCATCACTGCGGTGTATAGCCTGTTTCTGGGCGTGCAGGCCAATGCCCGCTGTCAGGCATGGTACGATACAGCCAGCCTTTGGCGCGATGCTATTGAAAAACAACCATTGGCACCCAATGCATGGAACAATCTCGGGTTTCACTACTTCAACCGGTTCAACGAAAGTGTAGACCCGCAGGAAAAAAAGTTGTGCTACGATTCAGCAATGTACCTGCTGTCTCAGGCTACAGCTCTCGACCAAACTTTTGCCAACCCGGTAGTATCGCTGGGCGAGCTGCAGCGTGGTGCCGGCAACTTTGCCGAAGCAAAAAAATACTACTACCATGCGCTTTCTCTGGGCGACAATGAAGGAAAAGCCAATGCATACCTGGGCCTCGGCATCACCTACGCCATCAACCGCAATTTCGATTCGGCAGGCATATGTTTCCAAAATGCAGCTACAGTAAAACCTTACTTCCCCGAATTGCATAGTAACTTTGGCAACTTCTTCGATATGATGCGCGAGATGTATGCAAAAGCAGGCAATGCCATGTACGCCAGTAGGCTCACAGACTCTGCATTTCGCCATTATGGTCTCGCCATAGCACAAAACCCCGATATGTATGCCCCCTACCTGAACAGGGGCCGCATGTACTGGCGACTCGATCGCTGCAACGATGCCATAAAAGACTACGAGGCAGCACTGGCACTACGCCCCGACCTTGGCGAAATTTACTACGCACGCTCTTTTTGTATAGAGAAACAAGGCAACAAACGGGCCGCACTGCAAGATGTAGAGAAAGCTATTTCGCTGGGGTTCCGCGAGATAAACCCACAGTATTATCAAATGTTGAAAACACAATAACAAAAAACGACATTGCACATAGCCCTTCTTACCGACTTTGGCACCCGCGATGCCACCGTAGCCAGCATAAAGGCGGCTATCCTGTGCGTTTGCCCCTCAGCTACATTTGCCGATGTGTGCCACCATATACCCCTCCATAGCCAGCGCGAAGCCGCACGATTGCTGAACGACTATTATGGTTATTATCCCACAGATACCGTACACCTTGCCATAGTGGCCCCATTTGTTGGTAAACGACCGGCTATGTCGCTCATACACTGGCAGGGGCAATATTTTCTGGCACCAGACAATGGCTTGCTACCGGCAGCACTACCCCCCATCGCATTATCCTCGGCACAACTGTGCTACACAGCACCACAGCCATACCAGCTACAACAATGGATAGATGCAGCCGCCCATGTAATAGCCGCTATAGCCAACAATACACTGCCCGCCTACCCCACCATGCCACTGCAAACACTATCGCCCGAGATACAGATAGACCATGTGGGTACTGTACTGGAATGCCGCATAATACATGCCGACCGCTACGGAAATCTGACACTGAATATCAACGCCCAACAACTACACCAAAACATGGGCAATAGTTTTGCGGTAGAAATAATGCGCAACACACCCATCACATCGCTCAGCACCAGTTATACCGATGTAGCTTCGGGTATGCCACTATGCCGTATCACACGCAGGGGTATGCTGCAGGTAGCTGTCAATCATGGCTCTGCCGCCCAACTACTGGGCGTAGATACTACCGATACATCTAAACTCTTTTACCACACCGTGCGCATAGCAGCCATTTAACCCCCGGCAATACGATGCACTATACCGTTTGAACAGGGTATTAGCCCCGGTTTCACCGAGGGGCTACCCCATGGATAGCCCCTCGGTAAAACCGGGGCACTGAACCCCATTGCACCCAACCCTGAAGTGGGTTGCCCTAAACAAATTACCAAAAAAAACACTACAACATAGCTACACAAATAACTTGCATCCACCGCAATAGCATGTAGTTGCCCGGGCAGGGCAAAAGGGCTGTAGCATTCAGCCACAGTACTATACATTGCGCCACAGGGGCTACCCTACAGATAGCGCAGGGCTACACCATATTCATACCATTTGGATTCGATTTTGCATAAACGACTCAAAAGTTTTGCAACCTTGAAGTCTGTCGCAAATCCTTGTGCCCCTTGTGTTAAAAAAACAAAATTGAAATTACTCCTGCTTGCTCTGTTTTTCCAAATTGCCCACGCGCTGCACTATGCCATCCAGATTGCGGAAGTGAATATATGCCTTTCGGTACTTGTTGGCCTCAAACGCAGGCGACCCCATGTACACTTCGCCCGGCTTGGTAATGCTCTTCGATATGCCCGACTGTGCGGTGATAATCGTATTGTCTGCTATTTGCAAATGCCCCACTATACCCACCTGCCCGCTGAACATGCAGTTCTTACCAATTTTGGTAGAACCGGCTATTACATTGCATGCTGCCAAATAGCTATTCTCTCCCACTTCTACATTGTGGGCTATGTGTATCAGGTTATCAAACTTCACGCCCTTACGCAATATGGTAGAGCCCAATGTGGCACGGTCTATAGCACAATTGGCACCTATCTCCACATCGTCTTCAATAATCACATTGCCTATCTGCGGCACCTTCCGCTGCCCTTCAGCATTCTGCGGCTCGAAACGGAAACCATCGCTGCCTATAACCGTACCTGAATGTATAATGCAATTACTACCAATAACACAATCGCTGTATATCTTCACCCCTGCAAACAAGGTTGTGTTATCGCCAATACGCACATTGTCGCCAATGTATACCTGCGGATACACCTTTACATTGTTGCCCAGCACAGCGTTGTCGCTTATTACCGCAAACTCGCCTGCATACAGATTGTCGCCCACTTTTGCACTATCCGATACATAGGCATGCCGCGACACCCCTGTTTTGTTCAGCTTCACCTGATTGTACATTTCCAGCAGTTTGGCAAAAGCAGCCGCCGCACTCTCTACCCTTATCAGGGTGGCCTTTACAGGCCCTGTCAGCACAAGGTCGTTATTCACTATCACCAGTGTAGCATCGGTATCATAGATATACTGCGTGTACTTGGGGTTGGCCAAAAACGAAATAGAACCCGGCACCCCCTCCTCTATCTTGGAAAGCGTGCTCACCGTAGCATCCGGATTCCCCTCTATCACTCCATTCAAAATACCTGCTATCTGTTTTGCGCTGAACTGCATACTTTATTTGACTTTTGGCCAAAATAGTAAAAATACTGATGGATAGTACGCAACGCATACCAATTTTGAGGAATGGTGCGTTAACAACTATTCGCCCCACTTTAGAGCCTGTTTAAGATTTATTGCTTGTGTTTATTATGAAAGTTGTTTTTGAGCGAAACGAGGCACATTTTGCAGCCATAGCCCTTCCTATGGCGAAAAATGTAACGAAGTTGCAGCCAAAAACAACCATAAGAAAGGCAATGAATAAATCTTAAACCGGCTCTTATTCTTTTGTGGCTGATGATGTTTGCAGTATTGGTAGCTCTGATAAGAATGTTGTGTTGCATCAATATCTCAGTCTCTGTCATACCTCTCGAAAAGAAAGTGCTGTTAAACGCCTCCATCAGTGTTGGGAAAGAAACTATAGCCGTAGCTCGTCTTTTTACATCCATTATCCCTTTCTGCCTGAAATAGTTGACCGTGGAAATAATTTGTCCGATCATCTTTTGAGGATAACCGGTTTTGGCTAAGTCTAAATTTGAGGTGCTATGCCGCACCGGCGGGGCGCAAGCTCTGTAGTAGAAAAACCCACATTTATCGTTGCTCCGTCAGGAGCAAAACTATGTCCGCATCCTATTGCTGAATAATGCCCCCCACTTTATCGTTATGCTCCTGACGGAGCGTGTATGTGCCGTTACTTACCGGAGCTACAGAGCTTTCACTCCTATCGGAGCGGTACAGGCATAACACCTCAAATTTAGACTTAGCCCAACTACCATAAATACGTGCATACCAACGCGCCTTCTTTTCCTCATTCCGAAGTTTCCAACACCAGTTATTCACACCTGTGCATTACTTCAATCATTCAACATACCAATGTGTGGTACTTTCGGTATCGTAAAAGCAATGCAGATGGATATAGAACAACTGATGCCGCATGTGGAAGCCCTGATATTTGCCAGCGACAGACCGCTGACGCAAATAGAAATGACTGAAATAATGGGTCAGGCACTGGAAACAGTGATAGAAGCAGAGCGTATTGCTACCTGTCTGGAAGCTATTATAGAAAAATACAGCGCAGACTATTATCCATTTCACCTGCGCGAAACAGGTGGTGGTTACCAGTTCCTTACCAAAAAGGCTTTCCACAAAACAGTACTACAGCTCAGTGGCGAAAAACACATCAAAAAGCTATCGGCTGCTGCTATGGAAACATTGTCTATCATAGCTTACAAACAACCTATTACCAAGAGCGAAATAGAATATATACGCGGCGTAAGTGCCGACTACAGCATTCAAAAATTACTGGAAAAAGAACTGATAGTTATTGCCGGCCGCAACGAAAACATGATTGGCAAACCACTGGTGTATGCCACATCAAAAGGTTTCATGGACTATCTGGGCATCAACTCTCCTTCGCAACTGCCACAACTGAAAGACATTACCGATGTGCAGATAGTAATGCCTACCAATGCCGAAGAAGCCAAACCAGCCGATACACCACGGGTATTAGAATCGGCACCACTCAAAAAAGCATCTTAATTCATTGTCAATACGTTATCATACGGTATTACAATTCACAACCCGCCGCTCCTAACCAGAGCGGCTTTTTTGCGCTACGCAAAACACACGGTATATGTACATTTGCACTTCAAAGCCTGATATGTTACTACGGGGAATATTGTTGGCGTTTTTTGCCACCGCTGGTGTCGCCGCCACTGCACAAACCAAAGCCGACCGCAAGACGCTGGAACAGCTGAAAACAGACATTACCTACCTCGCTTCCGACGAGCTGGAGGGCAGACGTACCGGTACCGCTGGCGAACAAAAAGCAGCCGAATATATAGAACGCCGCTACCAGAAAATGAAGGTACCACCCTACAATGGCACCTACTACTACCCTTTTCAGTTTGTATATGGCAAAGAGGCCGGTGCCGACACCCGCATCAACATCAACCATGTCAACCTGAACCTGCCAAACGAGGCATTCCCAATGCCCTTCAGTGCCAGCAAACAAGTATCCGAAACAATACTGCAAGACATACTGGAGCAGGAAAGCATATGGCTGGAAGCATTGTACAACGATGCCGATGAAGCCGGCAATCCGCACTTCGACTGGGAGAAGAAAATATTTGAACGCAGCCGCGAGGCCGCCAAACAGGGAGCAAAGGGCATCATTTTTTACGATAGCTACGATAGTAAATATGCACCCAAGTTCAATAATCACTCCGAGTACGAAACAATAGATATCCCTGTAGTTTTTGTAACAAACAGCGGATACAAAAAAGCAATATCAGAAGTAAAAAAAGCCCGACAGGGCATTTATACCGACCTGAACATACATATAGTGCGCCCACAGCGCAATGGCAACAATCTGGCTGCATACATAGACAATAAAGCAAAGTACACCATAGTATTGGGTGCCCACTACGACCATCTGGGCTATGGCGAAGACCATAACAGCCTGCACGCCAATGCCGAAAAAGACCACCAGATTCACCACGGTGCCGATGATAATGCCAGCGGCACCGCCGCACTGCTGGAAATGGCACAGCGCATTAAAAAGAACAAAAAACTGAAAAACTTCAACTACATGTTTGTCCACTTCTCGGGCGAGGAGTTAGGACTATACGGTTCTAAGGCATTTGTAAAGGCACAGGGGCTGGACAGCAACAAAATTGCCTGCATGATAAATATGGACATGGTAGGCCGCCTGAACGACAGCACACACGCACTTACTATAGGTGGAGTAGGCACATCGCCCCGCTGGACGGAAGCAGTAGCCCTTGCCGGGCCCAACTTCAAGCTGGTAATAGATAGTGCTGGCGTAGGCCCGTCCGACCATACCAGCTTCTACAATGCAGGCATACCTGTATTGTTCTTCTTTACCGGCACCCACAAAGACTACCACAAACCCAGCGATGTAGAACAATTCATCAACTACAACGGCGAGCTGATGGTGCTGAACTACATTACCCGTATCGTATCATCGTTAGACGCAAATGGCACAAGACCATCTTATTTGGTTACCAAACAAACTACCGTAGGCAAAACCCGCTTCAAGGTGTCGCTGGGCATAATGCCCGACTATACATTTGATGCCGGTGGTGTACGTGCCGATGGCGTGACCGACAACCGCCCCGCCGCCAAAGCAGGCCTTAAAGCAGGCGACATCATTACCCAACTGGGGCCACACAAAATAACCGGCATGCAAACCTATATGGAAGCATTGGGCAAATTCAACCCCGGCGAAAAAACACAGATAACCATACTACGCAACGGCCAGCAAATGGTACTACCCATAGAGCTCAACAAATAAACAACAGCAACATAACAGCAACGCCCGGCATGTTTCAATTGCCGGGCGTTGCTGTTTTATGTCGTTCTTGTTCTTACGCCTTTGCCTTGTCAGGATGGGCAATTTTAATGCCTTTTTCGCCCTTTATTTTGGCATAGCCACCCAGCACATTGCGCAGGTTATGATACCCCTCACGCTTCAGCAGCGAAGCAGCAATCACCGACCGGTAGCCACCGGCACAGTGTATATATAGGTTGCGCTCATCGTCTATCATCGCTATGTTGGCAGGGTCGGCCATAGTATCCAGTGGCACATTGATGGCCCCCTGCACATGGCCGGCTTCAAACTCGCCGGGCTTGCGCACATCTATTACTTCCAGCAGGTCGTCGTGTGGCATATCCATGGCCAGTTCATCGGCCTCTATATCTATTATCAGGTCTATAGGTTCGTCGGCTTGCTGCCATGCATCGTAGCCGCCTTGCAGGTAGCCCTGCACATTGTCTATACCCACACGTGCCAGGCGCACAATGCTTTCCTTCTCCTTACCGTCTTCTGTAACCAATACAATAGACTGGTTGTAAGGCAGTATCTGGCCAGCCCATTCGGCAAAACGACCATCAAGCCCCACACTTACCGAACCCGGCACAAAACCGTTGGTAAATACGGTAGAGGCACGCGTATCCAGTATCAACGCACCTTCTTTTACCTTCTCTTTGAAGTCGGTAACTGTCAATGCCTGCATGCCGGTACCCATCACATCATCCAAACTATCATACCCTTCCTTATTGATGCGGGCATTGATGGGAAAGTAAGCAGGAGGAGTAGACAAACCAGCCGTCACCGTCTTAATGAACTCTTCCTTACTCATGTCCTTCAGTGCATAGTTGGTAGCCTTTTGTGTGCCAATGGTACTAAAGGTCTCTGCCCCCAAACTCTTGCCACATGCCGAGCCCGGCCCATGTGCGGGATAGACAACAATATGGTCTTCGAGGGGCTTTATCTTGTTTTGCAGGGTATCATACATCATACCCGCCAGCTCTTCCTTACTCATGTTGCCGCTAAACAGGTCAGGGCGGCCCACATCGCCCACAAAAAGCGTATCGCCGGTAAAAATGCAATGAGGTGCACCATTTTCATCAGAAAGCACGTAGCAGGTACTCTCCAATGTATGGCCCGGCGTATGTACTGCCGTTATCTTGATGTTACCTATGGCAAACTCCTCGCCATCCCTGGCCACATGCACCTTGTACCGCGCCTGCGTATCGGGGCCATACACAATGGGGGCACCTGTCTTCTTGGCCAGTTCCAGATGTCCACTCACAAAATCAGCATGAAAATGCGTCTCAAAAATGTACTTGATCTTCACACCCATCTCCTCTGCCATTTGCAGGTATTCATCTACATCGCGAAGAGGGTCTATTACTGCGGCCTCTCCATTACTGGCCACAAAATAGGCCGCCTCGCTCAGGCATTTGGTATACAATTGTTTTATTTCCATATACTCGTTTATTTACGTATTTGAAAGGCCATAATACGGCCACAGAATTGCAGCAAAACTACTACAAATAGCCACTCGGGCATCTATTGGGGTATAACGCACAATTGCGGTCAGGGGTGGGCAGACACCCACTCTTCGCCATCGGCAAATACTTCCTTTTTCCAAATGGGCACCGTCTCTTTCAAGGTATCTATCAGGTAGCGGCAGGCCGCAAATGCCGCATCGCGGTGCGCCGCCGATACCGCTATAATCACTGCTATTTCGCCCGGTAGCAGCACCCCTACCCTATGGTGCATCAGCACCGCATGCAGCGGCCATAGCCCGGCAGCGGCGGCGGCCAGTTTCTGCATCTCGCTCAGGGCCATTGTCTCGTAAGCCTCAAACTCCAGCCGCAGCACCACACGGCCCTTTGTAGCATTGCGTACCGTACCCACAAACATATCCGTTCCTCCACTATCGGGGCTTATTACAAGTCCTGCGCAAGTGGCCACATCCAGTGGCTTGTTCCATATCTGTATGTCTGTTACCATAGGTCTATCCACCACTTACCGGTGGTATCAGGGCTACTTCGTCGCCCGGTTGTATGCTTGTTGCAGCATCGGCATATTGGCCATTTACCGCCACCGCCAGCGACCGCAGGTTTGCCAGTGCGGGGTACTTCTCCTTCATCAATTGTAGCAGTGAGGCAGCATTCGGCACGTCGGTATGGGGCAATACAACCGTGCCTCCGGTTATCTGCCGGGCAATACCAAATGTCAATACGGAGATGGTCATTATCAGGTTGTCTTCGCTGTTGGTAACAAATATCGGCAAAAAACAAACCGGGCCGCGAAGAAACGCAGCCCGGTGTTTTACGACAGTAATTTTAATCAATCAAACTATTAATAAGCAGTGCTTTCAGCAGCCCATGTAGTCCAGCCCTTAGTCCAGTCATTGCTACCATCAAACGCACCACGGTAAGTAGTGTTGGTAAGACCGTAAGAGCTTACAGACACCGCGCCAGATGCAGCAGGAGATGAAGCCTGCAACAGGAAGTTAGGCGTACCGGTAGTAGTACCTACAGCAGCAGAGAATTTGTTAGGATCTACCAACAGAATGTCGGCAGCACTTGTCAGTACGGTAGTACCTGTAGCAGTTCTCCATGTTTTGTATGCTGTAGAGTCGGCAGTTGCCAGTGCTTCAGCTTTCCATGGTGTGTTGCAACCTGCTAAAATATTGCCCTGGAAGCCCAGTGTGCCACCTTTTACGTTCTCGATAGTTTTTGAACCCTTTGTATCGTCTATGTACAGACCTATAGGGAAACCAGCCAATATAGAGTTGTAGATGCTGATAGAAGAGTTACGACGGATTTGTGCAGCATTCTGATAGCTGGCATCGATACCAGATGTACCTGTAGTAAGTACCGGACCCAACACAGTGACGTTGGCAAACTTAGCCGATGTTTTGGGGCTGTTGGTAGAACCGTTGGCATCGTTATCAGATTCAAAAGCGTTTGAACCAGACTGGTCAGCAATTGTCTTATAACGCTGTATCAGACCATACTGAACATTACCAGAGAAACCGTTATCGGTATCGAAATCGTCATCCCAAGAGTAAGTAGATACAAGGTGATCGCAGTTTACAGTACCGCCAAACCACTCGAAACCGTCATCGCCAGAGCGGTAAACCTGTACATAGCTGATGGTAGTACCATTACCCACACCACCCATTGTAAGGCCGTTTATTTCGTTATCGGGCGAGTAAGCAATACCTGCAAACTCTATACGTACATACTTCAGAGTACCAGAGTTGTCGGCAGCATCGGTACCACCGTAATAGATGTATGCTTTCTCGTCGCCACCGCTTGTAGCTACCAGACCACCTTCTATCTTGGCTTCGCCACCAGTTGCATTTACAGGTGCCTTACCCAGCAATATTACACCACCCCAATCGCCTTCGCGGCGTGCACCGGCGGGCAAACCAGATGTGAAAATTACCGGCTTATCGGCAGTACCGGTAGCATTTATCTTACCACCACGGGTTACAACCAGCGTACCCTTGGTAGCCTTGTCGCCCATTATTACCGTACCTGCTGGTATAGTAAGTGTAACACCACTTTTTACGTACACAAAACCTTTCAGCAAATACTTCTTATCGGCAGACAATGTACGGTCTGCAGAAATGTCACCTGTCAGCTCTTCCGGACCAGTTGGGGTAACCACTGTAGTACCATCATCATCGTTGTTGTTCTTCTTACAAGATGCTGCTCCCAGAATCAGACTCAGTGCCGTAAGGCTAAGGATCACTTTTTTCATGTTGTTTTTGAAATTTGAAGCAAAACTATCACCCTAATATGACGGCTATATTACCGTCACATTATCTAAACGTTAAGTCGCAAAAAGAATAACCCCGACAAACAAAATCGTCTACAAAACTGATAATCAGCACACTATAAATGCAAGAACGCCTGCCGAAAACCAGCAGACGTTCTTGCGAATATGAACCGACTGTTACTAAGAACTGTTTATCAGAATTTGTATGTATAGTTGAACAATAACGATGTACCAGGGCGGTATTTCGACAATATATAGTCTTCGGCCGAGTTCACACTACCCTTTACAAATGTGGGATTATCGAACTTCTTATTGCCATTCTGATCGTAGTAGAACAGGTAGGTAGCATTGAAGATGTCCTTCACACTCATGCGTATTTCGCTACGCTCTGATATAGCGTAAGTTGCCTGAAAATCGAGCAGGTTACGCGGACGCTCATATACATTGCCCAACAGGTAGCCGGTAGAACCACCGCCTTGACCAACAAGGTATATACGCTGACCAATACGGTTGAACATAAGCGTGAATGACACCTTGTTATTCTCGGCAGCATAGGTAAGGCTGGAGTTAAGTACATAACCAGACTGACCGGTAAGCGGACGATCTTGCGCACCTTTTGTAGTATCCTGCACCATAGACTTGATGTAGGCTGCATTGGTATAGAACGTCATACGTTGCAGGAAAGAAGATGGTGCAATGAAGGCCAAAGACTTGCGGATATCGCCCTCTACACCCACGTTATAGGCACTCTTGTAGTTGTTGGGCTTTATCTCGAAGGTGCTGATACCAGAAGAATACACCTCGTTTTCTATGGTATTGGTAAAGTGTTTGTAGAAGACAGAACCAGAGATTACCTCGCCATTGTTGGGGTACAGTTCATAACGCAAATCGGCATTGTTGATTTGGGTACGGGTAAGCCTTGGATTACCATTGATAAGTGCCGACAATTCGTAGTCGTAATAAGCAAATGGTGCTATCTCGCGCAGCTCGGGGCGGGCAACCGTGCGGTAGTACGATGCACGGAAATTAGCCTTCTCGGTAAGTGCATACGTAAGGTTGGCCGAAGGAAGGATGTCTATCCATGTAGTATCTACATTCAGATTCTTGCCAGACAGTTTAGAATTCAACTGAAGGTTGAAATACTCTACCCTGCTACCCCATACAAGGCGCAAACGCTCCGAGAAACGATTGTCCAGCATGGCATATGCGGCACCGGTAGTGGTACTGGCAGTATAGCTATCAGAGCCCGATGTGATGTCGTTCAGCAGGTAAGCACCATTCTTTACGGCCTCGCTGTTGTACAGTTCAGCAATAGGCAGAGTGGAGTTTTTGTAAGGTACAGCAGCCGTATTGCTCGGGTCTATATCGGGTACCATGCCTATGAAGCGGGCAGAGAAGTCGCGGTTGCGGTACTGGCCCAGTACACCCGCCTTAAAGGTGCTGCTCTTACCAGCCATCTTGAAAGGCATTGTATAATTGGCAGATGCAATGAAAACATTTTCGCCCAGGTTTGAGAACAAACGATTGTTGGCCTTACCTATAGTGTTGTTGTCGGCCACCATTTGTCCGGTACTCTCGTTGCGGAAGTAGGTTGTTTTCTTCTGGTCGGGCTGATTGTTGATGATGTTGTTGTAAGCCGCTACCCAGTTTATTTTGTTCTGGCCCTTGCCTACACTTACAGTACCTTCCAGCGAGCTCTTGAACAATGCTTTCTGAATCAGGTCGTAAGCATAATAGTTAATGTACTTGGAACTGGAGAAGTTCTCACCCTCGCGAAACAGGAAGTTATCATCGAAGTTGCGGTTATACAAATTCTTCCATATCAGCTTCATGCGGCCTGCATTGTAGCCAAGGTTCACCATACCGCCCACATTGGTAGAGTACTTGTACACGTTGTCGGTATAGTCGTAGTTGTCGTAGCGGCGTTGCACATCGCGCAGCACAGTTTCGTTGTGGCTGTAAGAAACACCGGCCACCATACCCATACGGGCACTGTTCTTCAGGTTCCATGCACGGCCCATAGAACCTTGCAGGCTCATACCGGGCAGACCGTTTCTTTCTGTAATGGTGTAGTCATTATTCAGAGACGCACCGGCAGCAGCCTGCTGAGACCTGGTAAGCGTACCACCTGCAACGGCATTGGCCGATGGAAATGAAGAAGGCAACTGACGGCTACCATCATCAAAACCCAGCATATCGGTACTGCTCTTGAAGCCTGTTTTGAAAGACTTGAAGGTAGAAACAGCATTCCACATACCGCCTACACTTACCGATGCAAAGTTCTTCTCGGGTATTTCCTTGGTTTGAATAGATACTACACCACCTGCAAAATCGCCGGGAAGGTCGGGCGTACCCGCCTTGGTAATCACTATATTATCAATAACGTTCGATGGTATGATGTCGAAAGAGAATGCCTTTCTGTTGGGCTCGGTACTGGGCAGTACAGCATTGTCCAGTATGGCGGTGTTGTAACGGTCTGACAGACCACGTACTATCACAAACTTATTGTCTTGTATGGTAGTACCGCTTACGCGCTTCAGCACCTCGCCAGTATTACGGTCTGGCGAACGCTTGATGAGGTCGGCAGAGATACCGTCTGATATAGCAGCCATATTTTTCTGCTGTACATACAGTGCGCTGATGTTTTCTTTCTTCAATGTAGAGCGAACCACTACTTCCGACAGGTCTGTAGCTTTAGACTGAGAAAGGACAACCTTTACATTGGTTTCCTTATTGTCTACCACTACTACATCGCTTATTTCTTTGGTTTGGTAGCCTATATACTTTACTTCTACTGTGTAGGTACCGGGGGCTATTGCTATTACAAAATTGCCATCTATGTCGGACGTGCCACCCATTGTTTGGCCTTTTACCATTATTACCGCGCCTATAATGGTTTCACCACTTTTCTCGTCGGTAACTTTACCGGTTATTTTGCCACCGGCCAGCGCACTGAAAAAAGAACTTAATAATACTGTAAGCAGTATAAAACTACGCATTGATTAAAATTTGATGCAAAAGTCTCATTCCAATATTATCATATTGTTACGTCAAGTTTACTGTTGGGTTAAGTTAATACAGGGGAAACATTACGGTAACATTGCGCCGGTGTTACCTACCCGTTTTGTGTGGCAGCCATGGTGGTGCAGGGCTCGAAACTAAGCCTGTGGTGGGGCGTAAGACCATACTGCCGAAGCAGCCGCATATGAGCCGGTGTACCGTAGCCCTTATTGCTTTCCCAACCATATTGGGGGTACTGCTGGTGCAGTTGCAGCATATGCGCATCGCGGTGGGTTTTGGCCAAAATACTGGCAGCAGCTATAGCCGCATACTTACCATCGCCCTTTACAATGCATTGGTGACTAATGCCCATATAGGGCGGAAAGATATGCCCGTCTATGAGCAACAACTCTGGCCGCACTTGTAGCGCATCTATAGCCCTGTGCATGGCCCCGAACGACGCTCTGAGGATGTTTACCCGGTCTATCTCGGCCACATCGGCACTGCAAACGGCCCATGCCACGGCCTGCTGCTCTATAATGGGGCGCAATGTGGTGCGCTGCACCTCGGTGAGCTTCTTACTATCGTTGAGCAATGGGTGGTAAAAACCGGCTGGTAGCACCACTGCCGCCGCAAAAACCGGCCCGGCAAGGCAACCACGGCCGGCCTCATCGCACCCGGCTTCTATAAGCCCCTGTGTATAGCGCTGCAACAGCATGGATGCAAATGTAAGCTGTTCGGGAATGGAAATACTAAAGGCCAAATTCCAAATTCCAAATCCCAAAGGACAAATCTCAGAGTCCAAATCCCAAAGGACAAATTCTAAAGACCAAAGACCAAAGACCAGAGTCCAAAACATGTTTTAGGAGGCTTGTCACAACTATCTTTTTACCCTAATGTCTTGCTTTGTCTTTCAATGAGGGCTACCAGTGGTTACGGCGGGTGCGTTTGATGACCTGAATATCGAGGTAGGCTGGGCGGTATGGGGG
>JAGKWS010000101.1 GCA_021151685.1 Chitinophagaceae bacterium | reverse complement strand
TGTAGCCACACCGGCAGGGGTGCTGGAAATACCCCACAAACCACCTGCGGGGCTACCCGTCATGGTAATGGTAGTACCCGCACATACTGTAGCAGGGCCCGTAATGGGTGTAGGGGCAGGGGAAACAGTGACTACGGTTGTTGTGTAACAAGTAGTGGCAGGATCGGTATAGGTAACAGTGGCGGTACCAGCGACACTACCGGTGTAAACACCAGTAGTTGTATTGATGGTGCCAATTGTAGTGGGGCTACTACTCCATGTACCAGATGGCGTGGAACTGGTGAGTGTGGTAGTAGCACCCTGACATACTGTAGTAACCCCTGTTATGGCATTGGGGGGTGCATTTACCGCAATCACTTTAGTAGCAATACAGCCACTGGGTAATGTGTATGTTACAGTACAGGTACCTGCACCAACACCCGTTACAGTACCCACACCAGCCGATGGAACGGAAGCAATTGTGGGGCATGCCACACTCCATGCACCACCGGGGGTGCCGTGTGTGAGTGTGATGCTGCTACCGATGCATACTGCGGCAGGGCCAGTTGGTGCTGCTGGTGCTGCGGTGACATTTACCGTAGTGGTAGTAAAACAGCCCGCACTTAAAGCGTACGTAAGTATAGCACTGCCTACCGACAAACCACACAACACACCTGTTGCAGGGTTTACGGTAGCCACTGTAGCAGGACTGGTACTCCATGTACCACCGGCTGTAGCATTGGTATAGGTGGCACAGGTACCGTTACACAGCGAAGCCGGACCTGTGATAGGGCCAGGAGCTGTAACAACGGATACTGAGAGCGTAGACCGGCAACCACCTGCCGTGTAAGTGATGATGGTGGAGCCTGCTGCCAAACCAGTGGATGAGCCGGTAACCGGACTAATGGATGCGATACCAGCGGGAGATACTGTCCAAAAACCACCAGATGGGCCACTGGCGTATGTAGAGGTAACGCCTACACAAACGCTTACCGGACCTGTTATTGGTAATGGATTGGGATTGACCGTAGCAATAGCCGTAGTGTAACACCCGGTAGGCAATGTGTAGGACACAACAGTAGTGCCCAAAGCAACACCCGTGAGCACCCCTGTGGTACTGTTGATGGAACCTATGGCAGGTGCCAGTGTAGACCATGTACCACCGGCAGTTGTATTATTTAGCGTAGCTGTAGAAGAAAGGCAAACCACTGCAGGAACAGGGGTTATTGCAGCGGGCGTGGGATAAACGGTGGCCACAGTGGTATTGAAGCACAAACCAACCGTGTAGGTAACGGTTGTAGTGCCGGCGGAAAGACCAGTAAGCACGCCTGTTGTAGAAACAGTACCAACTAATGGGTTACTGGTACTCCATGAACCACCCGGACTAAGACTGGCGAGTGGCGTTGTGGCACCCGTACAAACCGTAGGAGTACCAGTGATGGGCAGGACAGATGTACTGACATTGACCGTAGCCGTAGAAGTGGTGGTGCAACTACCCATTGTTGCCGTGACGGTGTAGACCGTAGATGTGGCAGGCAATGCATAAACCGTGTTGGTGGGTGTACCTGCTATGTATGGGATGGTGGCTGCGGCATCGGTATAAAGCCCGGCAGTACCACTCCACACATACGGGCCCGGCACAGTAAGCAAATTGGGTGGGCCGCACATAGTGGATACTGAAGGAGAAACGGTGAAAGGTGCAACAGCCGGATTGATAGTAACAGCAGTTGTGGCGTTGACACTACAAGTGCCATTATTGAGTGTAACTGTGTAAATGCCAGCACTGGCTGCGGTGACGGGAGATAAAGTATCGACAAGCTGGCCTGTGGAACTGAAACCACCAGGGCCAGCCCAGGTAACTGAGGTATATGCTGTACCCCCGGCAGTACCCGTGATGATGACACTACCACCGGGACAAACAGGCCCACTGTTGGTAGCAGAAATGGTCATTGGGCATGGAGACCAGCGCAGAATAGAGTTGGGAGGAGGAAAGGAAGTGAACCCGCCATTCCACACACCGAAAGTAGCGGTGGCAATAGCCGGACCATTTACCATTTTATAATTGGTGGTAGAGTTGGCTATGCCTATAGAAGCACCGGTACCTGTAGACAAGCCGGTAACCCCGGTGAATGTGCTGGGACCATACCAATATTCTATAACGCCAGTGCTCTCGTATAGTTTTATCTGAAAGCTGCCTGTACCCGTACCGGTTGTCCAGCCGGCACCAGATGGTACAATATTGGTATATTGTATGGTGAATACACGGTTGGGGGCTGCACCAGTTGTTTGGTAGAAGGCATTGGTGCCACTACCACGTACGTCCATCCAATAACCCATGAGAAAGCCTACGCCGCCCCCCATCATGTTTGCCGCAAAGTTGACAAAGGGAGTGCCAGCGGAATTGGTGAGCGAGATGGCACCATGATTGATAGCGGATAGCTGCGTATAGTTGACCGTACAATAATTGAAAGTGAAACCAATTGGGATGTTGGCTACATTGGCATCGAGCAGGCTGGTACCAAGCAACGAGCCGGATGGAAGGCCGGTAACGGGAGTACCCGTAGCAGAGATGTCGGTATAAACACCTGTGAGTGTGGAATAGGTATATAGTGCTGTTGACTGAGCAACCACCCTACCTGCACCGGCAAAAACAGCCAACAATATGATAACAGACTGCAATAAAAATCTCTTCATCAGAAACAAGACTTTGCAATTAAAAGCAATAACGCACACCTTAAAACGTAAAAATATAAAATTTCATCTTTACTGTTTCGTTTATCAATAATTAATAAACGGACAAAATGTATTGTCCCAAAAATGAAATAAAGGACAACAAATGAAATTTACCAATAAATACAGGCGGATACTACACTTCAACTGTTAGCAATAATGATGTATAAATTTGAGCTGAAATCATTTCTCTTAAACAAACAACAAAAAACACATAGACAAATAAATATACAAAGTTGAAAAATATGCCCCTATAAGGCTATACTCATTAACGATAACGACAATATCATATGTGTGTCAATATAATTCTGTAATTTTGTAACAACTACGTAGTGTTTCGCCCGGTTAAAATATCGACCATTTTTATTGCATGGATATTGTTTATTATCCATAGCATAGTTCCTCATCATCATATAGAGGAACTGGCGGGAATGGCTGTAACCAGTTGCGTGCATCACGAATATCAGCATACGCATGCCAGTACCAATGGTGATGGACTACCCTATCTGAACCACGCAGAGGACTTTGCCAGCCGACTGATACAAACAGACCCGATTGTATTGAAGCTGGACAAACATGTTGCGGTTCCAGACTTTTGTTTACCGGCTCTTGTATCGATACCTACATCGGACAAACCTATCTTTTACCTTACAGTATCATTTGCGGCAGCCGCTAACGAGGTTGTTGCCCTCCCCCCGTCTGGCCCTCCTATACCGGGCAGAGCGCCACCCGTTTTGTGCTAATAAAGGCGCATACCATCTGGCTTTGCCGTCAATAACCTCTTTTTTTAGCGGGCAAGCAGCCTTTATGATGGTTGTCTTATTGTTGCGTACAACAATATATTTTCATATTTTTTTATTGCAAGGCATACCCATAGGGTAAATGCTTATGGATGCGGCTATTGAAATAGCGTGCAGATAAGCTATTGAAGTTGGGTATGCGTACAAAACGACGCATATGCTCGAAAAAATAATCCGGTTTTCGGTTAATAATAAACTGATCATCGGACTGTTGGTAGTGGCACTTGTGGGCTGGGGCGTACTGGAAGTGACCCGCCTGCCTATAGATGCCGTACCAGACATAACCGATAATCAGGTACAGGTAATCACCACATCGCCGGCATTGGGGGCACCGGATGTGGAACGATTTATTACCTTCCCCATAGAACAAGCCAACAGCAACCTGCCGGGGTTGAAAGAAATAAGAAGTATTTCCCGCTTCGGGCTGTCGGTGGTGACCATCGTTTTTCATGACGATGTGAACATATACCTTGCCCGCCAACAAGTAACTGAACGGCTACAGGAAGCACAGGAGAAGATACCCCGCAATCTGGGTTTACCCAAACTGGCACCGGTAACTACGGGCCTGGGCGAGATATACCAATATGTAGTGCGCCCCAAGCCGGGGTATGAACATAAATATGATGCCATGGCCCTGCGTACCCTGCAAGACTGGGTGGTGCGCCGCCAACTACTGGGCGTGAAGGGCGTGGCAGAGGTGAGTAGCTTTGGTGGTTACCTACGACAATATGAGGTGGCCGTAGACCCCGGTCAACTACATGCCAATAATGTAACCATCACCGACATCTTTAATGCACTGGAACGCAACAATGAAAATGCGGGCGGTGCGTACATAGAAAGAGGGCCAACAGCCCTTTACATACGTACGGAGGGTTTGGTACAAGACTCGGCAGACATAGCCAATATTGTCATTAAAACGGTAAACGGATTTCCGCTGCTGATACGGGATGTTGCCAAAGTGCAATTTGGATCGGCAACGCGGTTTGGAGCCATGACCTATAATGGCGAGCGCGAAGTGGCTGGGGCCGTTGTAATGATGCTGAAGGGGGCCAACAGCAATGAAGTAATAAAAGCCATACGCGGGCGAATAGACCAGATACAGAAAACACTACCCGAGGGGGTGGTGATAGAGCCGTTTCTGGACCGAACCAAGATGGTGAACAGTGCTATAGGTACAGTAGAGAAAAACCTGCTGGAGGGTGCGCTGATAGTAGTGTTTGTATTGGTGGTATTTCTGGGCAATATGCGGGCAGGGCTGTTGGTGGCATCGGTAATACCGCTGTCTATGCTTTTTGCCATCATTCTGATGAACCTGTTTGGCGTAAGCGGCAATCTGATGAGCCTGGGTGCGCTGGACTTTGGGCTGATAGTAGATGGTGCGGTTATTATTGTAGAAGCGGTGATGCACCGACTGGCACAAAGCAAAGATTTTGCCCAAGTATCGGTACTGAGCCGGAAACAGATGAATGACGAGGTGCAAACATCGGCCAGTAGAATGATGAACAGTGCTGTGTTTGGGCAAATCATTATTCTGATTGTGTACCTGCCCATCTTTACACTGGAGGGCATAGAGGGTAAAATGTTCAAACCGATGGCACAGACGGTGGCGTTTGCGCTGGCGGGTGCGTTCCTGCTGTCGCTCACGTACATACCCATGATGAGTTCGCTGCTACTGAGCCGGAAGCTGTCGCATAAGGAGACATGGTCTGACAAGATGATGCACCGGGTAGAAAATGCGTACAGCAAGGTGCTGGCCAAGTCGCTGGGATATGGGAAAGTGATTATCGCCCTATCGGTAGCCATGCTGATGGGCGCATTGTTACTGGCTGGCAGATTGGGCGGCGAGTTCATACCCTCGCTGGAAGAGGGCGATTTTGCTGTAGAGACCCGTTTGCTGGCAGGGGCCAATCTGCATTCGTCTATAGATGTGGTATCGCGGGCATCACGCATTTTGTTGCAGCGGTACCCCGAAGTAATAAAGGTAGTGGGCAAAACAGGTAGCAGTGAGGTGCCTACCGACCCTATGCCGATAGATGCCAGCGACCTGATAGTGGTACTGAAAGATAAAAAAGAATGGACATCGGCCAAGACATTTGGCGAACTGGCCGACAAAATGACTAAGGATCTGGAAGAAGTGCCGGGAATAAAATTTGGGTTTCAGTACCCGGTGCAGATGCGGTTTAATGAGCTGATGACGGGTGCAAGGCAAGATGTGGTGTGCAAAATATTTGGTGCCAATATGGATACACTGGCCCGGCTGGCCCAACATTTGGGGAACATTGCCGGTACGGTAGACGGGGCCAAGGATGTGTATGTAGAGGCTGTAAATGGTATGCCACAGGTGGTAATACAGTACGACCGGCCGGCAATAGCACGGTTTGGCATCAATATAGCAGATGTGAACCGAATAGTAAATGCCGCATTTGCCGGACAAGTAGCCGGACAGGTATTTGAAGATGAGAGCCGTTTTGACCTTGTGGTGCGCCTGACCGGTGAGCGACGCAAGGACCTGAGCGACGTGCAAAACCTGCTGATACCTACCCCCAATGGCATACAGATACCGCTGAGCCAGGTAGCCAGTATAGAAGTGACGGAAGGGCCGAACCAGATACAGCGCGAAGATGCCCACCGCAGAATCATTGTAGGGTTCAATGTGCGGGGACGGGATGTGCAATCGGTAGTGCAGGAATTGCAGCAAAAAGTAGATAAGGGCATGAAAATGCCATCGGGCTACTATACTACCTATGGCGGTGCGTTCGAGAATCTGGAGGCTGCCAAAAGCCGGCTGGCTATTGCGGTACCTGTATCGCTACTGCTCATATTTCTGATGCTGTACTTTGCCTTTGGCTCGGTAAGGCAGGGGTTGCTCATTTACTCGGCAGTACCATTGTCGGCAGTGGGGGGTATTGTAGCATTGGTAGTGCGCGATTTGCCCTTTAGCATTAGTGCGGGTGTGGGTTTTATAGCGTTGTTTGGCGTAGCCGTGCTGAATGGTATAGTGCTGATAACAGAGTTTAACCGGCTACATGCCGATGGGCTAACCGATATACACGAGGTGATACTGCAAGGCACCCGCAACCGTATACGCCCGGTGCTGATGACTGCCTTTGTGGCATCGCTGGGCTTTTTGCCTATGGCGGTGAGCAAAGGGGCCGGCGCAGGAGTGCAAAGACCACTGGCATCGGTAGTGATAGGCGGGTTGCTGATAGCTACCCTGCTTACCTTGTTTGTATTGCCTGCATTGTACCTGATGTTTGAAAAACGTGCATATATGCAACCCAAAAATATAGCTGCACTATTGCTGCTGTTGTTGCTACCTGCGGCCGGTAAAGTGATGGCGCAAACACCCATAACACTGGCCGAAGCCGAGACTGCGGCATTGCAGTACAACCCCGAGCTGCGCGTGGCCCGTATGCAGGCCGACCGTGACAAGCGAAACATAGCTACGAGTGCCGATATAGCACCGGCAAATGTAACGGCCGAGTATGGGCATGTGAACAGCTTTTTTACCGATACCAAGGTGGGGGCATCGCAGAGTATTGGCTTCCCTACTGTGTATAGCAGCCAAAAGCGACTGCTGCGGGCCGACTGGGAAGCGGCACTGCTGACGGTAGCCGTACGGGAGCAGGACATAAGAAAACAGGTGGCAGAAGCCTTCTACACATTGCTGTACCTGAAAGAAAAAAAGAAACTGCTGAAGGAGTCGGACAGTTTGTATGCCGAATTTCTGGAGAAAGCTACGCTGCGGCTGGAGAAGGGAGAGACATCGGTACTGGAGAAAGCGGCCGCCGGAGCGCAACGCGAACAGATACGGCTGCAACTGGACCAGCTACAGGAAGATGTGGCCGCCCAACAAATAAGGCTGGGCTATCTGCTGGGGAGTAACAAAAATTACGAGCCGAAATCGGCATCGCCGAGGGCACGCCTGAGTGTGCGATTGGACACATTTGCGGTAGCGGACTTGCCTGCCAGCCGCTGGATGGAACAGCAGATAATACGGGCCAGGACTGTGACCAAAAATGAGCAGGCAAAACTGCTACCCGGACTAACTGTGGGCATGTACCGCCAAACGTTTGTGGGCTACCAACTGGTAGATGGGCAGGACAGGTATTTTGGGAATAATCAGTTCTTCGGGTCGGTAATGGCGGGTATAACGGTGCCTATATTTAGTGCTGGGCAGTACCAGCGTGTACGGGTAGCCAAGCTCGATGAAACGATAGCCCGTACCAAATACGATGCCACCCGGCAATTGCTGACCAGCAGAAGGGCTACCGCCTGCAATGCCTACAACCGGTACCTGCGTGCGGTGCAGTACTACGAAGCTACGGGGCTGCAAAACGCGGCAACCATTACCACGGCAGCCAATGCCCAATACAGGGGTGGGTACATCAACTATATGGAATGGGTGTTGCTCATTAATCAGGCAATAGCCATACGCAATGAATATACCGAGGCACTGAGACAATTGAACGACGCCACTCTGGCACTTAATTACTTTACCAACTAACACAATCATGTATCGTATAACATTCATCATATTTTCGTTTATGCTGCTTTCGGCGTGTGGCAACCAGCCGAAAGAGGCAACAAAGACGGCAGAAAAACAGACGGAGACAACGGGTAATACCGTGACCCTGACGGCGGCACAGCAAAAGAACACGGGCATAACAACCGGTAGGCTGCAACAAAAAGTAGTATCGGCCACGCTGAAGGTGAGCGGGCAAATAGATGTGCCTCCGCAGAATATTGTAACCATCAGTGTGCCGATGGGGGGCTACCTGCAAAGCACTACCCTGCTGCCGGGGCAACATGTGCGCAAAGGGCAGGGCATAGCCGTGGTGCAAGACAACCAATATGTGCAACTGCAACAAGACTACCTGACGGCACAAACCAACCTGACCCTGCTGAAACGGGAGTATGAACGGCAAAAAGACCTGAATACAGGCAAGGCCATAAGCGACAAACAATACCAGCAGACAGAAGCCGACTACAGGATTCAACAGGTGACGGTAAAGGCCCTATCGGAAAAGCTGAAACTGGCGAATATAGACCCGGAGCGACTGACGGCAGAGACCATATCGAGGAATGTGACGGTGCGCTCGCCCATAGATGGCTATGTGGCACGCATCAATGTAAATGTGGGCAAGTATGTGAATCCGGCTGATGTACTGTTTGAGATAGTGAACCCCGGCGACATACATCTGGCACTGAATGTGTTTGAAAAAGACCTGGGCAAGCTTCATATAGGCCAAAAGGTGACGGCCTACAGCAATGCACAACCGGGCAAGGTGTACCAATGCCGCATTATACTCATCAACCGCAATGTGTCTCAGGACCGAAGTGTGGAGGTGCATTGCCACTTTGACCAAAGCGACAAACTGCTGGTGCCGGGTATGTTTATGAATGCCGAGGTGCAACTGGACAACTATGAGGCCCCGGTACTACCGCAAGACGCTATAGTGATGTGGCAAAACCAGAGCTATGTCTTTGCAGTGAAGGGCGATGGGCAATATGATATGGTACCCGTAACCGCCGGCAGCACACAGGAAGGACTAACCGAGGTGACATTTGCCAATGGGCAACCTGCACCCGAGGCCCTGTTTGTAACCCATGGTGCCTATGCGCTGCTGATGCAGTTGAAAAATACGGGTGGGGAGGAATAATGCCCTATTCTATTTTCCACCACAATTGTTTCTTTAACCACATAGCGCACGAAGGTGGCACAAAGGGCACAAAGAAAGTTGTTGTGATGTAGGGGCACAAGGGTGCGGGCTGTGTTTGTCTGCATGAATATCTTGTGTACATGACGGTAGGCGTGAAGTGGATAGCCGCCCCAAAGTGTTGGGATGGATATAGGCTGTATGTGATAATGGCAGTACGGGCTGGCGAAAATAGGCGGGATTGTGAGTAAATTGCCACAAAAAAAGGAATTGATGCGGAAGCTGATGCTGGCGGGTGTAGCAATGCTACTGGCGGCCTGTGGAAATGGCGATAGAGAGACTGTGACATTTACCGAACAGGTGGCACCGCTACTGTATAAAAACTGCACGGGTTGCCACCGGCCGGGGGGAAGTGCGCATTTCTCTTTGGTGACGTGGGAAGAAGCCAAAAAGTATGCCAAAGCCAATGCCTATGTAACCCGCCAGCGAATAATGCCGCCATGGCCTGCCGACCCGCACTATACCAGCTTTGTGGGGCAACGGGTGCTGGACGAAAAAGATATAGAGATACTGGAACGATGGGCGGCCAATGGTACACCCATGGGGCCAGAGGATAAGCTGCCGAAACTACCCGACTACCCCATAGGGTCTGAGACAGGCACGCCCGATATGCGGATACCGGTACCACCCTTCCGGCTGCCGGCCAACAGCCCCGATAGGTTTCTGCTGGTGAAGGTGCCTTTTGAGTTGCCGAACGATACGTTTGCGGCACTGATAGAGTTTATGCCGGGGCGCAGCAATGTGGTACACCACGTAAATGGCGACATGGTGCGCTATGCCTACGAACAGAAAAAAGATGTGTATGCGGGTGGGCAGTTTGTGGATATGGCCAGGGATACTGTGGGGCTGAAACAGGCCTACGAACTGCTGGGGTTACCCAATGATGATGGCTCGTGGCCGGCATTGCAAAAGTCGGTAGTGAACTACCTGCCGGGTGTGTTTGGGCAACGTTACCCGGAGGGGATAGGTGGCTACCGCCTGCCGCGCAAGGGGGTGTTTCTGCTGAATGACCTGCACTATGGGTTTACCAAAAAAGATGAGGTGTTCGATAGCTCGTACATCAACATATTTTTTGCCAAGGTGCCGCCACAGAGGCCGCTACAGGAGTTTCAGTTGGGTACGTGGGGGGTGGCACCGGTAGAACCCAATCTGGTAATAGAAGCCAATACGGTGAAAACGGTATATAGCCGCTACACCATACCGGCAGATATATCTATACTGACGGTGAACCCGCATATGCACTTGCTGGGCAAGCGCTTTAAGGGGTATGCGCTAACGCCGGCGGGCGATACCATCAGGCTGGTATCGATACCGAAATGGGACTTTAACTGGCAGTATTTCTACACCTTTAAGAAAATGGTGCGGGTGCCTGCGGGCAGTACCATAGTGGCCGAGGGGGTATATGACAATACAAGACAGAACCCCAACAACCCGTTCAGCCCGCCGCAGGAAGTATCGGACAAGAATGGCAGCATGAAGGCTACCGACGAAATGTTTCAGTTCATTATCTCTTACCTACCCTACCAGCCGGGTGATGAAAGTTTTAGTTTGGAGTGATAGGGGATTGCGCTAAACTGGCGCAAGCGGACGTATGCATGAACGAGGGCGAAGCGGGACGTTTCGACAAGATGCAGTACAACAAATCCAAAATACCAACCGGGTATGACTCTTAAAATTGCATTCGTAATCTCTTCCCTGTGTCTTCTTAATTCTTGTGAACACAAGAAAAATGAAACACATGCCATTTCAGATTTTGCAACTGAATTAAAGCAACTGGTTTTGAAAGAAAATGTAGTGGGTCAAGAATATTTATTCAAGGTAAAGAAACCAGATTGCGTTCTCGAATATGAAGTAGCTTATATAGGAGATGCTCGTTCAAAACGTAACGGGTTAATAAAATTCGTTGCGTTTACGGTATTAAGTGGCAATTATGAAGATTCTAAACGAGCAAATTCTTCAATCAATTTGTACAATAAGAATGGCGCTTTATTAGGTTCGTATTATGTGGGTGGAAGATTTGATGCACAACCTGTTATTGCGAATGACACATTTATTTTCATTGCGAGGTCAGAACATTGTAATCAAACAACTCGAATCTCGTTTAAGGACAGCATACCCTCAGAAATCTTTTTGAACTGCGAAGAAGAGAATGGGAAAATGTTTGGGGATGTATACGGTTTTGATGTTGGCAGATAGAAAACCAAACTGACATACTGTCGTTGGCAATGCCAACGACAAACACTTTTAGTTTTACATGCTACGGCAAACGGCTAACTTCACACGACTATTCGTACATCTTTGCCGCCATTAATATGTTTGCAAATACCTTCCAGTCTACATTTTGAGGAACAGGCAATTGGTAATTAATATAATAGCCTTCCATATCTTCCGTCCAGCTTGCCGCGGCTTCTAAATACGATGCGAGGCTTTTATTCTCCCACTTTTCTGAATTGCATTCCAAGTCCTTTACCAATAAGTGAATGAATGATATGAAATCCTCTTTGGATTCAATTGAGTCTATCACATTAAACGCATCACGCATAACATTGTTTTATTTTTACCCACCGCACTACAATAGAACCCATGGGGACCACGGTACATTTCGATTAGTTTTGTTTTTTTCTTGTACAAATTTGAGGAGACGGGATTTGAAAACGAACCGAAGAATGAAACTTATCCATTTCTTGACTACTCACTGTCAGGATACGCGTTCCCGAGGTGTGTTTTCTACGATTGCAATTATTTTTCAAAGCATATTCTCTCGAGCCCACATAACTAAAGTGAAAACGAAATTCAAATGGCTCTTCTCCTTTAGCCGCTTTCCATTTGTAGCTTTGAATTGAATCTTTCGGCAAAGAACGAAACTTACAACAAGTAAGCCCATCAATAATATATATCCGCTTTCCATCGACTATTGTTCCGCAGGCATTCTCAAATTGAACTTGGTGAATGATATCTGCATAACCGAAACAATCATCCTCGTCTGAGATAAAAATGTCGTTGAGCGGTTTTAACCTCAATAGAATACTATCTCGTCCTGTGCTATCAATACCCCAGTCAATATCAACGCTAATATCATTATTCTGAAAAACATAACGCTCTTGAGCACAAACAACTGAATGGCAATTGAGCAAGACCAGAATAGCAACAAACCACCTCTTCAACATAGGCACAATATCGGGAATAACGAATGACTTGATGATTACAACTTACCAACGTACTTTTTATACACTATCGCCTTCTTATATACTCGTCTATTTGATACTCTGGGCCTTTTTCCTGTTGTATACTTAGCATGAAATGCCCGATAACTTATTAAGACCTCTTTATCATAGTCTAAATATTTACACAATTTAATATTAAAGGAAGTACTGTCACCCGGATGCAAATAAATCCAATATGGCATTTCGACTTCTTGATAGTCATTGCGCGTGGTGCCAATGTATATGTGTGTCAACTTGTTGACAGTATCTACAAAACCCATGTTAATAATGCAACCTCCTTCGTATCTGGGAAATAATCCATAGTCTAGAACATAAAGAGTGTCTTTTGAACAATTGGCGAAAGTATGCCGTATACAACAGTCTTCAATTCGCCGTTCGGAAAAGCTAATCTGCCCGATTGCACGAAAACTACTTGCTATAAAAATCAATGATAACAGGTATAATCTAATAGTCAAATAGGCTGGTGCAAAATTCCTAATTGAAAAAGTGTTGTACACTGATTGAGTTTTCATGTTCTGTTCCGGGCTATTTTCTGTCTGAGCCGAGTCTCTCGCAGAGGACTCGGCGGTAATGTGAGCTAACGCCAAACACTACTTGTATATTTTGATTTCCCTTGGGCTGTCTTTTCCATTGACACGGCAACCTGTAAGAGAGGTATATTTATCTTGCGGGCAATTGCAGGAACTTGTATTATAACTGTAATGAGATATGCGATATGTTTTACCTGTTGCGGGAATATACAATTCCCAATCGTATGTATCCTGTAGCCTTTGGTTAGTTTTTGATTCAAAGCTAATTGCACTATCCAACACGAACAGGTTATTGGTGCCAACAGTATCTCTTTGTTTTTCCCGTGTAACCTGCGTAAAATTACCATCGCGCGCATAGCCGGTAGAATATATGGTATCTATTTCGGAAGGATCGAACCCATAGAAGGACACGAACACCGAATCGAACTCCACGCAGTATTTTTTGGTACACAAACAGGCCGAAAACATAGTGGCTAATAAGAGCAGGTAAAACATTCTATGCATAACAGGTGTTTTTAGTTGAGTATAACGCATTATACAAAAACAATATTGCATGACGATGTTGCCAAATTATAAAACTTTTCAAATTGAATTACGGCTACCGTAAGCAAGACCTACACCAAACTCTTATCTATTTTTAACCATACTACGGCAAACGGTTGAGAGAACTTATAAATTGGTATTCATATTCTCCTGACTGAAATAATTTCAATACCTGACAATATTGCGCCAAATCAATACAAATAAAAAAATACACATAAACCCCTACCCCTCCCGCTCTTGGCGGAAGGCTTGCATGGAGGAAAGAATATCGTCTATATAGGTGCGGTCGTTGCTGAGGCGGGGTACTTTGTGCTGGCCGCCCAGCTTGCCGCGCTGTTTGAGCCACTGGCGGAAACCACCGGGGGGCATCTGGTGTACTACGGGCATACGCAGGGCTATGTCTTTGTGGCGTTTGGCTTCGTAGTCGGAATTGATGGCCTGTAAGGACTTGTCGAGAATAGAGGTAAACAAATCGAGCGATACGGGCAGGTGGTCGAACTCGATGATCCATTCGTGGGCACCGTTGCTATCGCCGGTCATGTAGAGCGGTGCAGCGGTATAGTCGGCCACTACGGCACCGGTCTCGGCGCAGGCTATGGCTATGGCATTGTCGGCATTGTCTACTATCACCTCTTCGCCAAAGGCATTGATGAAGTGTTTGAGACGACCTGTAACCTTGATGCGGTAGGGGGCCAGTGTGGTAAACTGTATGGTGTCGCCCACTATGTAGCGCCACAGGCCGGCATTGGTACTGATGACGAGTGCGTAGTTCTTGCACACCTCTACCTGCTTCAGCGACAAGGTGATGGGATTTTCCTTGCCATACTCTTCTATGGGCATAAACTCATAGAAGATGCCATGTTTGAGGAAGAGTAGCATGCCTTCTTCGTCCTCGCGGTCTTGTGCGGCAAAGAACCCTTCGGAGGCATTGTAGGTCTCGCGATAGTTCATGCGGGGCGAGGGTATCAACTGCTCGAACTGGCGACGGTAGGGCGTAAAATTGACCCCACCATGAATGTATAGCTCCAGATTGGGCCATATATCCATCAGGTTGTTTTTACCCGTTATCTCGAAAATGCGCTTGATGAGTACGATGGTCCAGGTAGGTACACCAGCTATATAGGTAACATTCTCGCGAATGGTGCTGTGTGCCATGCGCTCTATCTTGGCTTCCCACTCGTTCATGAGGGCAATGGACAACTCGGGCAGGCGGAACAACTGGCCGGCATAGGGCATGTTCTGCAACATAACGGCCGAGAGATCGCCAAAGAACGAAGCCGCATTCAGTTGGTTTATCTGGTGGCTGCCGCCCAGTATCAGGCATTTGCCCGATGTAAGGTTGTTGGCAGGGTTGTTTTTGAGGTATAGTGCCAATACATCTTTACCGAATGTATGGCTTCAGCGATTCGTAATCGTTGATGGGTACACTTTTACGAAAATCGGCAAAGTTGTTGATGTCTTCGAAGCGGTATTTTTTGCCGTATTCGGTGAACTGTGCAGAGCCAATGAGCTCGTTGAACACCTGTTGCTGCGAATCGACAGGGTTGTGCGTGAAGTTCTCTATCGCACTCTGCCGCAGCTTGATGTATCCCCTGAATGCCGGACTAATTAAGCTCATGTGTTATAGTATTGGTATGCGCTGCTGTGTATACAACAATGCCTGAAATTAATGATTGTTTTTTTCCAACCGCGCTTCTTCTGCGGCTTGTTTCAGATAGTCTTTTCTGCGCAGCTCGAAATTCTGGCCCAAGTACACTTTGCGCACCATCTCATCGCCAGCCAGATCTTCGGCAGTACCTGCCTTCAGTATCTTACCTTCGAACAACAGGTAGGCGCGGTCGGTGATAGAGAGCGTTTCCTGTACGTTGTGGTCGGTAATGAGGATGCCGATGTTCTTGTACTTGAGCGTGGCTACAATGCTCTGTATATCTTCTACGGCTATGGGGTCTATACCAGCAAAGGGCTCATCGAGCAGAATAAACTTCGGGTTAACTGCGAGTGCGCGGGCTATTTCCGTCCTTCGCTTTTCGCCCCCGCTGAGTACATCGCCGGGGCTTTTGCGCACGTGTTGCAAACGAAACTCATCCAGCAATTCCTCCAGCTTTTTCTGCTGCTCGCCACGGGTGAGTTTTGTCATCTCGAGCACGGCCGATATGTTGTCGGCCACGGACAGCTTGCGGAAAATAGAGGTTTCCTGCGGCAGGTAGCCTACCCCCATCTTGGCGCGCTTGTACATGGGCAAGCTGGTTATCTCTTCATTGTCGAGAAACACCTGACCTTTATCAGGCCGAACGATACCTACTACCATGTAGAAAGAGGTGGTTTTACCGGCACCATTTGGCCCCAGCAAACCCACAATCTCGCCCTGGCTTACTTCAAACGACACATTGTTGACAACGGTGCGTTTGCCGTACTGTTTCACAAGCCCATGTGTATGTATCTTCAAGTCAGTTATTTGGCTGCAAAAATAACAATAAGGGGTAGTAGTTTACCTACTGTTCCTGTTTTTAACAATCACTACTTGTCGTCGTAGGTTTTGGGCACGTTGGGGTCTGTAACAATAATGTAGTCGCCATTGTTTTTCAGCTCGTCCCAATTGACCTTGGGGAAGGAGGCCTCGGAACCAGAGGAAATGATGAGTCTGCGGAGTTTGGGGCTGTATTTATTGAGCTGGGTAGCAACGGCAAAGCCCTCATCGCTATGAAAACGGCCATTGACGTGGAATACCTTTTTTTCGCGGTTCTTTTTATCCTTCAGGTATTCGGTGATGGAATAGGCCATTGTGGCATCCCACAGAGACTGAGAGAGTATCATATTGAAGCCCTTCATAGCGGCGGGCATGGCGGGTGCAGCCTTGCCGGTATCGGCAGCGGGCATATGTTGCAAACCCATCAGCTTTTGGTAATACTTACCAGAGGCTGTATCGTATGGCAATGGTGCTATTTGCTGCCTGGACCAGTCTGGCAAAATATCGAGTGCTTTCATACCTGCCCTGCCTACCAGATTGGTATAGCGGGTGGGGGCGTTGGCGCAAATAACATCGAGGCTTTTGTTGCGGGCAAAATCGACCATGGGTTTATAATCGCGGTAGTTGCTCCATGCGCGTGCGTCTTTTTTCAGGTGTTTTTCTTTGATGAAGCCCTGCAGGTATTCGTCCATAACGGGTTGTACATCGCGGTCGAACATCTCGAGCGAGAGGGCAAGCTCTTTGCCAAATTTCAGGTGCATGAGCTCCAATATAGAAGACTCGAGGAAGTGCCCCACACTATCGTTATGCTCTTCGCCAAACAGCAGCACATCGTAATTCTCCATGTCGGACACTATATCTTTGAGCGTTACCTCTTTGCCAGCCTTTACCGAGTAGATGCGGTAGTTGCGTTCGTCGAGCTTTTGTGCACTGGCAAAAAGCGGTAACATGGCCAGAGCCACAATAAACTTCTTCATGTTATTTGTTTAGTTCTTTTATCAGTTGTATTACTTCTTCTTCATTGGCCAACTGGCCGCCACGCACTGTAATGGCAGAGCTGTGAAACTCTGTGGCACCGGTAGCTGCTGCCAATGCCGCAATATTGGCCGACCGCACACTGCCACCGGGCATAATGACAATGCGCCCTTGTGCATCGTCTACCAGTTGTTTGAGCAGAGGGGCACCATCTGTAGCAGTCTTTTCGAGACCAGAGGTGAGTACCCGCCTTACGCCTGCGGCAATAAGTACATCCAATGCTTCGAAGGCATTGGGTGTTTCGTCGAATACCTTGTGACAGGTTACCTCCATAGGGCCCGCCCAGTCTACAATGTGGCGCATGGCATCGGCGTTCAGTCTGCCATCGGCCATTTGCACACCTGCGGCTATGCCTTTGCAGCCCATCTGCCGGCAGCGTATAATATCTTTTTTCATGATGGCCAAATCGTGGGTATCATAGAGAAAATTACCTCCTCGTGGCCGTATCATGATATAGGCTGGTATGGGCACATGCGCCAACACATACTCAATGATACCGGCGGAAGGCGTTACGCCCCCCTCGGCAGGGTTGCTGCATAACTCTATGCGCCCGGCACCGGCTTTGGCCGCTACCAGACACGATTGTACATTGTAGGCGCACACTTCCAGCAACATTGTCACAATTTTGTAAGTAAAAGTAATATTACGGGCATCAAAATCAAATTACATTTTAGTCGGTAGTAGCCGGGGTGTTAAAATAGTTCCAGACTACGGCTGCTTTGGATGCGCCTATAACCCGCGTGAGCTCGCGCTCGGTGAGGGTTTTGATGTTTTTTACCGAGCGGAATTCCTTCAGCAATTCGGTAGCTGTTTTTTCGCCTATACCGGGTATGGCTTCCAGCTCGTTTTTGAAAGTGCCCTTGCTGCGGGTTTGCCGGTGGAAGGTGATACCAAAGCGATGTACCTCGTCGCGTATGCGGCGCACCAACAGGTGTGCGGGGCTGTCGAACGGCAGTTGTATGGGGTCGCTATCGCCGGGGAAGAAAATAGATTCCTCGCGCTTGGCAAGGCCCACAATGGTCATACGGCCAGTAAGGCCCAGTTTTTCTATACTCTCCAGCGCAGCCCCCAATTGCCCCTTGCCACCATCTATAATCACCAATTGCGGCAGCGACTTCTGCTCATCAGTAAGGCGTTTGTAGCGGCGGTACACTACCTCGCTCATAGAGGCAAAGTCGTTGATGCCCTCTACTGTCTTTACATGGTAGTGGCGGTATTCTTTATTGGCCGGCTGCCCGTCTCTGAAACACACCATAGCCGATACCGGGTATGCCCCCTGAAAGTTGGAGTTATCGAAACATTCTATGTGGGTGGGAAGGTCGGGCAGTTGCAGCGCGTCTTGCAGCTCTTCCAAAACAGCCATATACTCCTCCCGGGTTTTGCCAGTGAGTAGCAACGTTTTTTTCTTGCGAATATCCTCGCGGAAGATGGCTGCATTTTTTTCGCTTAGTTCCAGCAATTTTTTCTTGTCGCCCATTTTGGGGATGGTAACCCGCACATCGGGCTGGGCCACCTGTACCTCTATGGGTACTATTACCTCTTTGGCATTGCTCTGAAAGGTGGTACGCATATCTTCCAACGCCAGTGACAGCACATCTTCCTCGGGTTCGTCCAGCACTTTCTCTATCACAATGGTTTTGGCCTGTACAATGCTGCCCATGCTTACCATCATGTAATTGACATAATAGTTTTGCTCGTCGCTGAGGATGGTGGCTACATCGGCATTGGCCATGCGCGGATTTACGATGACCGACTTGCTGTTGTAGTTCTGTAGTCCCTCAATCTTGTGTTTGAGGATATGGGCCTTTTCGAACTGCATATTGGCTGCATAGGCAGCCATTTCTTCCTTCATGGTGCGAATAACATCGCCCACATTGCCGCGCAGTATGTGGCGTACCTGTTGCAGGCTTTCGCGGTATTCATCGGCTGTTTGCCAGCCCTCGCAGGGGCCTTTACAATTGCCCAAATGATACTCGAGACACACTTTGTACTTGCCCCGTTTTATGTTGGCCTCTGCCAGATTGAGATTGCAGGTGCGCAGTGGTATGTTTTGCTTCACCATCTCCAGCAGTTCCTTCACCTGCAATACTCCGGTAAAGGGGCCCAGATACTCGGAGCCATCGCGTATGTGGCGACGGGTAAGGAATACACGGGGGAAAGGTTCGTTTTTTATGACAATGTATGGATAGGTTTTATCGTCCTTCAGCGCAATATTGAAACGGGGCTGAAAGTGCTTTATGAGGGAGTTTTCGAGCAGAAAAGCATCGTGCTCGGTATCGGTAACGGTAAACTCCAAACTATGGATGAGCACAACCAGCCTACGAGTTTTGGCATTATCCACCGTCTTGTTGAAGTAGGAACTGACCCGCTTGCGCAGGTCTTTGGCCTTGCCTACGTACAATAGTTCTCCCTCTTGATTGTAATATTTATAACATCCCGGCTTGTTGGGGATGGTTTTGGAAATTTCGCTGAACTGCTCTCTCGTCATATATATACTTTCGCGTCACAAACTCTGGCAGGAACAGAAAAAAAAAATTACCGCATGAATTCATATTCGGTAACCGTGTGTTTCTTTTTTCCAAACATAGGCTTTTCGGTCACCTGTATCTGAATACGCTTCATCGGTTTGTAATATAGCTTTATATTTTTTTCAGACAGCAACGACTTCTCTACAGCGTCTACATAAATGCCTTTCGCCATCATATTCTCGCGCTCGGTGGTAAGCAACAATTTGCGGGTGTACAAATCCTGCTCCAGTGCTTCGTAAAAGAAATTGTAAGAATCGTCCATATCATCCTCAAACTGCGAAAACTTATAACGATCCAGAAATTCCGGCGAACAAATCTCGGCCTTGAAGAAGTATGCAAAAATTTCGCCCCAATTGAGGGTATCAGAACTCGCATAGCTCGTATCGGTTATTCCGTCATCTACCCGTACGGTCTTCATGAGCAATATGGGCTCACCCAAGTGGGTAGTCCACTGGTCTTGCGCAAAACGGCGCATAGAGAAGTAAGTACCATCTTCGCTCTTATGCTCGCTGCCGGGTGTTTTTTCTTTGCAGCCAGCAGCCATAATGGCCAACAATAATAATGATGAAAGAAACGTTTTGAGCAATGTATGGTGTATCACGCCATAAAAATAATAAACTTGCACCTACTATTGGCAATGACACCTTTATGAGTACCCTTAATCAAACAATATTGCCCGGCATACTCAAAAACAAATCCTATTCGCGCATTGCTCTTTTTATAGCTGTAATAGTGTTGTTCTTCACTTCATTCGGCTTTTACCCCCGATGGAAACAACCTACCACCGAAGCAACAATTTCATGGGATGTATCGGGCTACTATTGGTATCTACCCTCCATATTCATTTATAAAGACCTGAAGGGGCAGGGTTTCAAAGACGCAATACTGAACAAATATGCCCCTACGAACAACGACTTTCAACAAGGTATGCAGCTGGAGAATGGCCACTATGTGATGAAGTACTCATCGGGTATGGCCATTATGTATTTGCCATTCTTTGCCGTGGCGCATATGGTTGCGGCCCCTTTGGGCTATGCAGCCGATGGATTTTCGCCACCTTATCAGTTTACTATTCAGCTTGGCGGGTTTCTGGTAGCCATACTGGGGCTTTGGTACCTACGTAAGCTGCTGCTACTCTATTACGATGATAAGGTGGTAGCCATAGCCTTGTTGCTGCTTGCGCTGTGTAGTAACTACCTGAACTATGCGGCCATAGATTGCGGCATGTCTCATAGCTGGCTGTTTACCATCTATGTGCTGTTGCTGCTGAACACCCATTATTTGTACCATGACTTTAAGGTGAAACATGCGGTGCGTGTTGGCTTGCTGGTGGGATTGGCAACGCTAACACGCCCTACCGATATACTCTCCTGCCTCATACCCCTATTATGGGGTATGGAAACAATCGGCCCAACGGCTATTCGGGAACGGCTACAACTGTATGTACGCCAATACCGACTATTTGCCATTGCACTGCTATGTGCAGCACCGGTTGTTTTCATTCAACTTGTGTATTGGAAATATGTATCAGGACATTGGTTGGTTTACTCATATGCCGATCAGGAATTTAGCTGGACTACACCGCATTTTTATGACTACACATTCAGCTATAAAAGTGGCTGGCTTGTGTATACCCCGGCGATGGTATGTGCGTTCGTAGGGCTTATTCCGTTTTTGTTGCAGGGTAGAAATAAAGTAGCCGTTGTCACATTTTTTGCACTGAATTTCTATGTAGTGAGCGCATGGGATATTTGGTGGTATGGTGGCCGGGCCATGGTGCAAAGCTACCCCGTATTGATGCTGCCCCTGTGTGCATTGGTAGCCGCTGCGCTGAACCGACGTATAACTACCTATGCATTGGGCATTGGCACAGTGTGTTTTCTCTACTACAATACATGGATAACTGTACAGTACCATAGCGGTGGACTCTACGATAGTGAATGCATGACCAAAAGCTACTTTTGGCGGGTAGTGGGCAGATGGAGTGCGCCGGAGCGAACTATTTCGCTGAGAGACAGTACCGAGGTTTATGAGGGCACACCAATGAACCAAACACTGCTGTATGAAGCAGACTTTACGAAAGATACAACAAGCCAATTTACAAGCAATACTGTAGATGAAAGAAAACACATGCTATTGAATACGGTATGCAGCCAAACACCTGTATACGCATTTGCATGGAGCGGTAAGGCTGGTAGCTGGTTGCGGGCGGAAGCTGAATTTTACAGTACAGAAAAAGAGTGGGACAATGTAAAAATGCCACGATTTGTAATGCAAATAGTAAAGGATAACAGAGGTGTACCACAAATAGTAAAAGAAAACTGGCTAAGAGTGAGCCGACTATTGGATGGAGGTACAGCAAAAACCATTTTGCTGGATATGCAGTTGCCCGAAGTTACTTTTGACACGGTACGTATACATGTAAAAACCTACAAAAGCGATGTAGCGCTGCAAGTACGAAATATAAAGGTGTGGTCTTTTACCAATGAGGGCAAATAGGCAAAAACACATAGACAATTTACCACACAGCCCCGCATACGGTATATATGCGGGGCTGTGTATTAATAGTTATAGTGTACTATACAATTATGCCTGAGCGGCACCAGACAGTACTGCACCCACATACTCTCTGTTGAGGCGGGCGATATTTTCAAGCGAAATACCTTTAGGACACTCGGCCTCGCAAGCACCAATGTTGGTGCAGCTACCAAAGCCTTCGGAATCCATCTGTTGAATCATATTGACAGCGCGTATTTTACGCTCTGGCTCGCCCTGTGGCAATAAGGCCAAATGCGAAACTTTTGCCGATACGAACAACATGGCTGATGCATTGGGGCAGGCAGCCACACAAGCACCACAACCAATGCAGGTAGCCGCTGCAAAAGCGTCATCGGCACGTTGTTTTTCTATAGGCAGTGCGTTGGCATCTACTGCGTTACCAGTATTTACAGATATGTAACCACCTGCTGCTATAATACGGTCGAATGCGGTACGGTCTACCACGAGATCTTTGATAATGGGGAAACCCTCTGCGCGCCATGGTTCTACTACAATGGTATCGCCATCTTTGTATTCGCGCATGTGCAACTGGCAGGTAGTAGTTTGGTTCCATGGGCCATGTGCACGGCCATTGATGTACATGCTACACATACCACAGATACCCTCGCGACAGTCGTGGTCGAAAGCGATTGGCTCTTTACCATCTGCTACCAGTTGCTCATTAAGCACATCGAACATTTCCAGAAACGACATCTCCGACGAAACGTTCTTCACCTGAAAAGTCTCAAACTGTCCACTCGTCTTGTTATTCTTCTGCCGCCACACTTTCAGTGTGAGGTTCATGTTGTAATGCTGCATATTGTTTCGATTTGACTATTCAGCCTATATAATTATTTCAAAAAAATATCTAAACGTTATTTACTACTTATAGCTACGTGCGCTTGGGTGTACTACTTCGTAGTTCAGCGCTTCTTTGTGCAACTCGAACTGGCTATCGCCTTTGTACTCCCATGCAGCTACGTACATGTATTTTTCGTCATCACGCAGTGCCTCGCCGTCTTCGGTCTGAGATTCTTCGCGGAAGTGACCTCCACAGCTTTCGTTACGATCCAGTGCGTCCTTACACATCAGTTCGCCCAGCTCCAGGAAGTCGGCAACACGGTTGGCTTTATCCAGCTCAGGATTGAATCCGTTGATGTCGCCCGGTATGCGTACGTTGCTCCAGAACTCTTTGCGCAATGCCTGAATCTCAACAATTGCCTGTTTCAAACCTTCGGCATTACGGCCCATACCGCACTTATCCCACATTATTTTACCAAGGCGTTTGTGGAAGCTTTCCACGCTCTCCTTGCCTTTGATGTTCATGAGGCGGTTGATGCGGTCTGCAACTTCTTTTTCGGCAGCTACAAAGGCCGGATGGTCTGTTGGTATTGCCTTGGTACGGATATCATCGGCCAGATTGTTGCCCAGCGTGTATGGTATTACGAAATAACCATCTGCCAGCCCCTGCATCAGTGCCGATGCACCCAGACGGTTGGCTCCGTGATCGCTGAAGTTGGCCTCGCCCAATGCATACAGATTGGGTATGGTGGTCATCAGCTCATAATCTACCCACAGGCCACCCATAGTGTAGTGTACCGCAGGGTATATGCGCATAGGTACTTCGTAAGGATTTTCCCCGGTAATCTTCGCATACATATCGAAAAGGTTGCCGTACTTTTCCTTTACTACGTCCTTACCCAGTGCTATAATGGTTGCCTTATCGGCATTGTGTTTGCCTTGTTTATTGGCTTCTACCTTGCCATAACGCTCTATTGCAGAGGCAAAGTCGAGGTAAACGGCCATTTTGGAAGAACCCACACCATAACCCGCATCGCAACGCTCTTTGGCAGCACGGCTGGCCACATCGCGCGGTACCAGGTTACCGAAGGCAGGGTATCTGCGCTCCAGATAGTAGTCGCGCTCTTCTTCGGGAATATCGGTTGGTTTGCGGTTGTCGCCTTGTTTTTTGGGCACCCATATACGACCATCGTTACGCAGCGACTCTGACATCAGGGTCAGTTTAGACTGATGGTCGCCACTAACGGGGATGCAGGTAGGGTGAATTTGTGTAAAGCAGGGGTTACCAAAGAATGCACCCTTGCGGTGTGCCTTCCAGGCAGCAGTAACATTGCTACCCATAGCATTGGTAGACAGGTAGAATACGTTGCCATAGCCACCTGTACACAACAGTACTGCATGGCCAAAATGACGCTCCAGCTCACCGGTAACCAAGTTGCGGGCAATGATACCACGCGCCTTGCCATCTATTATTACCACATCCAGCATCTCGTGACGAGAATACTGTGTTACAGTGCCCAAAGCTACCTGACGCTCGAGCGCCTGATAGGCCCCTATCAACAACTGCTGACCGGTTTGGCCGGCAGCATAGAATGTACGCTGTACCTGTGTACCACCGAAAGAGCGGTTGCTGAGCAAACCACCATACTCGCGGGCAAAGGGAACACCCTGTGCTACACACTGGTCTATAATGTTGGCACTTACCTCGGCCAGCCTGTGTACATTGGCTTCGCGGGCACGGTAGTCGCCACCTTTAATGGTATCATAAAACAGGCGGTAAGTGCTGTCGCCATCGTTCTGATAGTTTTTGGCCGCGTTGATACCCCCCTGTGCTGCAATTGAGTGGGCACGGCGCGGGCTATCCTGAAAGCAGAACGCCTTTACCTTGTAGCCCATCTCGCCCAGCGAGGCCGCAGCCGATGCGCCCGCCAAACCTGTACCTACTACTATTATCTCCAGTTGCCTTTTGTTGGCCGGATTTACCAGCTTGCAGGTCGATTTGTATTTCTCCCACTTTTCAGCCAGCTCGCCCGCCGGTATCTTAGCATTCAGTGCCATATTGTCTATTGATTCAAAATTCTGATTCAAAAATTCTTTTAGTATCTTCTCTCCCGAGGTTTCGGATTAGTGCTGAGTACCTGTTCCTATCATAAACAGATATACTGGCATTGCTGCAAAGATGAGTGGCACAATAATAGAAAATGCCACACCTATAGAACGAATAATGCCTTTATACTTGTTGCTGGCCAAACCAAACGTTTGGAATGCACTGAAGAAACCGTGCATCAGGTGCCATGCAAGCGATACGCAACCCAGCACATATATTACGACAACCCATGCCTTGCTAAAAACGGCCAACATTTTATCGTACAGGTCTTCTTCCCTCCAACCAGCATCGAAAGCCTGACCATAACGGTTTGGGGCCCAGAAATGATACAAGTGCAAAATGAGGAACATAAGTATGAGCGTACCCAACAAGCCCATAGAACGGCTGTACCAACGACTGGTTTGGTTGCCCGCCTGAACGGCATAACGTGTACCTCTGCGTTTGTTATTCTGACTCCACAACATGAGCCCCTGTGCGATGTGTGCAAAAAGGCCTACAAACAGGCCAATTTCCATGATTCTTACCGCCACGTTGCCCCCCATGAAGGCCGCTGCCTCGGTAAAGTGTTTACCACCGTCGTTCCAAAACATCATTGCGTTTACGTAGCAGTGTACTACAAGAAATGCGATGAGAAATAAACCAGTACCGCCTACTATCAGTTTTTTGCCTATCGATGTGCTGAAATAATTTTTTCCGCTCATTTTGTCCGGATGTGTTTGTTTGAATTACAGA
>JAGKWS010000003.1 GCA_021151685.1 Chitinophagaceae bacterium | reverse complement strand
GGTAAGGAGAAAAATCAGAATTCAAAAATAAAAAATAAAAAAACAGTGCAAAAAGCCTGCTTTTTTCGTTTCCTTCCCTTTTTAGCCGGTTGTGAGGTGCAAATGTAGGCGTTTTATGCCATAGTGGGTAAAATAAGTGCATCTAAATTGCTGATGCCCGTAAAATTTTCGCAAATAAAGCCTTCTGCATATTGGGTACCTATCCGTTTTCCCATCAGCGTATCGCGGCTGGCTACTTCATCCAGAAAGCGGGAAGATGATATATAGGTAGCAGGCTCTGCCGAGGAGGGATTATAGAATTGGGTAGCATAACACTTTATTGCGTCCATTTTGGTGGCAAAGGAGTGAGTAATGTCTACCAGAAAAGTGGGGGTCAGCAATCTGTCCTGTATCATATGAAACACTCGTTTAGGCCGCCATGCTTTTTGAGGAAGGCCATTGTACGTTGTTTCTATTTTAGACAAACCTGCCAGAAAGCAGGCATCGGCTATCAGCCTGCCACCGCGTCCGTGGTCGGGGTGGCGGTCTTCCAGTGCATTGGCCAGCACTATTTCGGGTTGCCACCGGCGCAGGTAGGTTATCAGTTTGCGTTGGTGGGCTTCGTCGTTTTTAAAGAAGCCATCGGCCATTTGTGCATTTTCGCGCACGGCTACACCCATTACTTTGGCGGCATTGGCGGCTTCTTCGTATCGGGTGGCTACGGTGCCACGGGTTCCCAGTTCGCCTTCGGTAAGGTCCAGTATACCTACTGCCTGTCCTTTGCGTACATGGTTGATGATGGTACCGGCACAGCCCAGCTCCACATCGTCGGGGTGGGCAGCTATGGCCAATATGTGTAGTTTAATATCGCTCACAATTATCTTTTTTCTGCGAGGTAAAGGTACATACTTCCTGTAGTATGGCAGAAATATAAAGCGGGTATGGTCACAAACCATACCCGCTTTATAAATGATACTGTTATGTACTATTATTTGTTGCCTATTATCTGGAAATAATTTTCCACCATTTCGCGGTAATAGGGGCGTAGCTGTGGTGGTACTGTTTTGTACTGTTCCAGCATTTGTTTTTTATCGGTTATGTACTGCTGTAGTGCGGGTGGTACAGGGCGGCTTACATCATCTGCTGTTTTAGACGATCGTTTGTCATCCTGTTCTTGTTCCCTCATAGATTTTTCGGCCTCCAGCAGTCTGGTTTCTATCTCTTTCTGGCGCAGCATCATTTCGGGGCTGTTCAGTCTGCGGTTCACCAGATCGGTTTCATTTTTATCCATTTTCTGCTCTAGTTCGCGCAGTTCTTTGCTCAGCGCGCCCATTCCCTTGCTATTCAGCTTGCTGGCCATTTCGGCCAGTTGGCGGCGTATGGCAGCTTGTTGCTGTGCCAGTTTCGCCAGTTGTTCGGCATTGCCATATTCTCCGTTTTCCCCTTCTTGTCCTTCTCCGTTGCCGTTACCCCCCTTGCCGTTTTGGCCATTCTTGCCGCTTTGTCCGTTTTGTCCGCCGGGTTGGCCTTGTCCTGGTTTTTGCCCCGGTTTTTGTCCCCCTTCTTTTTCGCCCCCTTCCTTACCACCTTCTTGTTTGCCGCCGGGTTTTTGCATCTTTTGCATACCCTGTCCCAATTCTTTTTGCTGGGTTATGATGTCTGACAGTTGCATGCCACCACCGCCCTGTGGTTTTTTGCCCCCCGGTTTTTTGCACATGCCGGGGCCACCGCCATTCTTGCCCTGGTTTTGCATATTCATCAGGTTGGCCAGTAGTTCATTCAGCATCAATGCCAGGTTGTTGGTATACGTCATTACGTATTGCTGGCTGGCTGTGGCGTTGGGTACGCGTCTGTCTTCCAGTTCTTTTACGGCCTGTTGCATTTTCCGCTCCAGGTCGGTAGTGGCTTTGTTGATGTTGGGTGCCAGTTTAGTGATTCGTTTACTAAGTTCGAACAGGCTATCGCGTATCATTTTAGAATTGCGGTGCAGTCTGTTTTGTTCGGTCATATTCTCGAGATATGCCTGTGCGGCAGGTGATGTTTTTTTCACCTTGTCCATTAGTTCCTCCTGCGAAAAAGACAAACGAATAAGGTTACTTAGTATCTGCCGGGTGGCACGTATGTCTATTTCTATCTGTTCCATGTCCATGCCCGCCGCTTTTTCGCGCAGGCTTTTGGCCATGTCTTCCAAATTTTTTGCAGCCTTGTCTTGTTCTTTGCCTGCCTTGTCGTTTTGTTGTTGTTGCAGGTCTTGCTCGCTCTGCTCCATGTTTTCGCCTGCTTCCTTACCTTTTTGGGCTTCATTGTCCATGCGGTCCTTTTCCTTTGCTTTTTTGGCAAGGTCCTGTACTGCTTTCAATTCTTCCTTCAGGGCTTTTTCCAGTTGGTCTTTTAGTTTTTGCTGTTCTTTAGCCAGGCTGGCAGCATCTTTTTTCTTTTCGGTGGTTTCTTTTTGCAGGTCGCGTTGCTTTTGTGCCAGTTCTTCGGCTTTGTTGGCAAGGTCTTCCATGCGCATTTGCAGTTCCATGCGTTGCATCAGTTCCTGCATGCGCTCCATGTCCATGCTAAAGAGTTTGTTCTCCTGCTCCAGCTGTTTCATGGCTTCCATTGCCTGATCCTTATTCATTTTCTGCATCAGCTCCTGCAACTTTTCCATCTGCTTTTTCAGTTCTTCATTCAGCAGATTGTTCAGTTGCTTTTTTAGTTCTTCCTGTTTTTCGCGCAGGTCTTCGCTATACTCTTTTTGCTCGCTTTGTTGCAGTTGTTCTTCAAACCGTTGCTGCACGTTTTCCACTTCGGTTTTTAGCTCTTTTTGTTTTTCGGCCATTTGCTGCACCATCTGTTCCATTTGCCAGTCCATATTGCTGCTTTGCAGCATTTTGTTCTGGGCATCTTTATAGTCGTTCTGCAACTGCTTGGTTTGCTCGGCACTGCTACTGAGCCCTGCGTTTATCTGCTTGCTGTTTTCCTTAATGGCCGAGTCTATTTGGCTGGCATCGTACATCTGCCAGCTCATTACATCGCTACGCGATGCCTTGCTACCGTGTACACCATCATTGTCCCATGCTTCTATGTAGTAGGTTACTTTTTGGCCGGGTGCAAGGTTCAGGGTTTGCAGGTCGAAGTATTGTTCGAAGCTGGTAAGCGCAGCTTGTGTAGCTTTCACCGGAATACTCTTGCTCTGTATGTTCTTTTTTCCTTCTGTAATGTCGTAGTGAAATACTACACGGCTAATGCCATAATCGTCGCCGGCCGAGCCGCTGAGCAGTATTTGTTTCCCACTAATAGTGTCTTTGTATTGTTGCAGTTGTATAACAGGATACTGGTCTGGTATTACCTGTACATTATAACTATAGCTATCGGCCACAGCAGCCTGTGTATTGTTCAGCAGCAGGGTGTAGGTGGTGTCATTAATAAAACGGGCCGATGCATCGTAACTATCGCCACTATTGCTCATGGGGGTTAGGTTACCGTTGCCATAGCGGATGGCTATATTGTCGGTATGGGCGGCGGCAATATGCCATGTAACTGTGGTACCGGCAGGTATGGTAATGTCTCCCAGACTGGTGCGGGTTTCGCTCTTGCGGCCAGTATAGGCAGGGTAGGAGAGCAATACCCTGAAAGCCTTGAGAATGGGCCGCTGCACTACGGCTATTGTAGATGGTTTGGAGGTGAAGCCGGCCGCCTGAAAACGAAAAGTTACTGCCTCGGTCAGGTTACGGAAGGTGTACTGAAAAGTATGGTTGGGCAGCGACAGCATGCTCACCACATCGTCACCTATTTTCACAGCCACATCGGTAGGTAGGGCATTGCCGGTTACCTGCATGGTGAGGGTGAAGTCTGCATTACGCAGTGCCTTTAGTGAGGTGTTTTTGATGATAAACTGAAACGGTGCCGGTTTTTCGAACTCTGTAGTGGGTTGTAGCAGTCGCTGTGTGCTTTCCTTAAAAACATTGGGGGCTGCTACAAGTATAAATATACCTACCATGAGCGGCGGCAGCAGAAAGCGCAGGTACCGGCGGTTGCGCGACAGGTCTATTGCAGACCCGATAGGCACTACAGATATCTGACCAATTTTTTGGTTGATGCTTGCCTCTGCCAATGCGCGGCTGCCCGTAGCATCGGGCTGGTTGTGTAGTTGCAATATGTTCAGCAGCTTGTCGCTTACCTCGGGAAAGTGTTTGCCAATGATAGCGGCTGCCTGCTCGTGGCTTATTACCTTACCCAAACGGCCCATTTTGGCCAGTGGTATCACTACCCATGCTACCAGTGCAGTACCTCCCAGCCCCACAAAGGCCGAGAGTAATGCCATACGGCACCATGCAGGCAGGTAAAGGAAATATTCTCCTACACTTACCGTAACTACATAAAAAAGCAGACAACTGAAAAAAACAAGGGTTCCCCTCATCAGTTGATTGGCGTAGTACTTTCTTATAAATGCGTCCAGTTTACCTACCAGCCATTCGTAATTGTTCATAGAGTGCTGCACTGCTGCAATTTAAGTGAAGATGGCAAATAAAGTACACCATTTCAACAATTCTATTCCATTTGTGCGGCATTGCGGAAGTCCTTAAATGATTCATCATTCGCGGATTCTGCGCTTTGCACAAAAGAAATATAATCATTAAACTTGATGTGCTTTAATTCGCCCACTTCACTAAGGGAATTTATGTTGGTAACAGACGGTGCCCGCCATCGGTAGCCCACTTATAACAAATTGTTGCCGACTGTGTGGATACTGCGTTGCATTATCGTTAAATCTGATAGTATTATTGCCCCACCTGCGGCATAATAGCTGCATCTTTGCATTTTGCAACCCTCAACAACGTACACAACTGCAATGAAGATAGGTATAGTTTGTTACCCCACGTTTGGCGGTAGCGGTGTGCTGGCCACAGAGCTGGGCATAGCATTGTCGGACAAGGGGTATGAAGTTCACTTCATTACCTACGAGCAGCCTGTAAGGCTTACGCAGGGCTTTCATCCCAATATATACTTTCATGAGGTGAAAGTGCCTACATATCCTCTTTTCGATTTTCCGCCTTACGAAACGGCACTGGCCAGTACCATGGTGCATGTTATTACTACACAGCAGTTAGATCTGTTGCACCTGCACTATGCCATACCACATGCCTCTGCAGCTTATTTTGCACGGCAGATACTGCGCAAGACAGGGCGCGACATACCCTTCATTACTACACTGCACGGTACCGACATTACTCTTGTGGGACGAGAGTCGACCTATGCGCCGGTAGTTACTTTTTCTATCAATGAGTCTGATGCCATAACTGCGGTGTCGGATAGCCTGAAGGCAGAGACATTGGAGTCGTTTGATATAGAGAAGGAAATTCATGTGATTCCCAATTTTGTAGATGTAAAGCGTTTTCATAATACCGACAAGAACCACTTCAAAAAGATGCTGGCCCCCGAGGGCGAGCGCATATTGGTGCATGTGTCCAACTTTCGGTCGGTGAAGCGTGTGCCCGATGTGATAAAGATATTTGCAGAGGTAAAGAAACACGTTCCTGCCAAGCTGCTGATGATAGGAGACGGCCCCGAACGCCAGAATACCGAAGAGCTTGCACGCAGTATGGGGTTGTATAGCGACATTCGCTTTCTGGGCAAACAAGAACAGATAAGTGAAATACTCAGCATTACCGATTTGTTTATTCTGCCTTCGGCTACCGAGAGTTTTGGTTTGTCGGCACTGGAAGCTATGGCCTGTAGTGTACCTGTAATATCTACCAATGCCGGCGGATTACCCGAAATCAATGTGCAGGGAAAAACAGGTTTCTTATCAGATGTTGGCGATATAGAAGATATGGCAAAAAACGCCATTCACATCTTGAGCGATGATGAGCGGCTGCACCAATTCAAAAAGGCGGCTATTGCACATGCCCGTAAGTTTGAGAAACAACACATTATTCCGCAATACGAACAATTATACACCGACGTTATAGCCGGGTATAAACGAGTAGTATGTACCCAACAGTAGGGTACATAACAATAGGTTGCGTTTTACAAAAAATCACTGCCCATGGCACAGTTGTGCCAATGCTGCATGTGCAGGTGCGTAGTGCATGCGTGCTGCCATAATAAGGTCTGCACATGCACTCAGGTTTATTTTGTTTTTAGCCAGCCCGCGCCAGTAGTAGGGTTCGCCACGCTGGTCGCCCAGTTCCATTGCCGAATTCATATCGGCTATGGTTGCCTCGTACTGGTTCATCTTATAGAGGAGCGTACCACGTCTCAGGTAAAATAGTGGCTCTGGAGCAGCAGACGAGATGGCCTTTCCATAGTCGGTAAGGGCATCTTGTGTTTTCCCCATTTTCTCCATACAATCTCCATGCAGGCACCATGCACGCCCATTATCGGGTTGTTGTTGCAATACATGGTTGATGTCGGCAAGTGCCATATCTATATTACCAACCGACAGGTGTAGCATGCCCCGGCTCATGTATGCTTTAACATAATCGGCCGCTGCGATGCTATTGTTGAAAGCCTCTGTAGCATCCATTACCTGCCCTGTACGCATGTGCAGCAGGCCTTTGTTGTACCATGCCTTGGCGTTGTTGGGTTCCAGCCGTACGGCCTTGTCCAGGTGTAGTGCGGCAAGGTCATAATTGCCATCGCGTAGGTACATAACACCCGCACTATACTGCGTTACGGCCGATTCGGGAAAACGTTCCAACAATGCGCCGTAGAAGGCGTGGTCGTTTTGCCAGTTATTGTTGCGTAGGTAGGTAGCTGTGGTAAACAGTAGTGCCATGATGGCCACAGGTGCTGCCAGCCACTGCTCGCGTTTCAGGTATTGTACCCCTTTGGCCACGTAGTATGCGGCAGGGTAGGCAAGCCCAATACAGGCCATATAGAGGTAGCGGTCGGCCATGAGGGCCTCGCCAAATGGTATTATTTGTAACACTGGCAGCAAGCTGATGGTGAAGAATAGCAACCCGCCATGCAGTACACTATCTCCTTTTTTCCATTGCCTTATCCATAGTGCCACCGCAACACAGGTACCGGCTATGGCCGTCCACTGTGCTATGCCCCATTGTACAGGCCATGGATACATGGCCGAGAGCCCTATGGGCACAAAAAAACGCACTATATACATACACCATGCAAAGGGCACGGCTGCTATATGGGCAACTACGGTATGCGGAGTACCCTCCATAAAGTGAGCGGCTTGTTGTGCTTGTATAGCCACAATGCCCAGCAGTACCGATATGGCCAACGCGGGTATGCGTGGTACCCACGCCTTGCTATTGATAGCCGGTAGTTGCAGCCATACATCGGTAGCCATAAACAAAAAGGGCAATACTACTGCGGTAGCCTTTGCCAAAATGGCCAGTGCCGACAGCAGTGTAACCAATGCCATACGCCCTGCTGACGAGCGGCGGATATACCCCTGATATTGCAATAATGCTAATAGGCTGAAAAAGGTACTTACCAGTGTTTTTCGCTCGGCTATCCACGATACGCTTTCGGCCTGTACGGGGCTAAGAGCAAACAACAGGGCTGTGAATAGTGCTACTGCCTTTTGGGGTTGCAGCTTGCTGAAGAAAACATATACCAGACAGGCATTGACCATATGTAGCAGTATACTGCTGGTGTGGTAGACCGATGCTGCCGGGCCACCGATAGCATAGTCTACCGCATAAGACAGCATGGTTATGGGTTGGTAGTTGCCCACAAAAAAGGTAGAAAACCACGCCTTGATGTTGTCTGGTGCCAGCGACCGTATCCACGGATTGTTGCTTACATATTCGCCATCATCCCAATTGAGGAATGCCGCACTCGGTATACGGCACCAAGCTATGGCAATGGCTGCCACTATGACAGCAAGATGAATTAGCAAATGCCGGCGATGTGTAGGATGTGTGTCCATGAATGGTAGTGTGTGTGGTGAGGTACGGGGTTACAGGCTCCAGTCTATAGTTGGCAGCCCCTTTTGGCGCAGCCAGTTATTGGCCTTGCTGAAATGACAACAGCCAAAGAAGCCGCTATGTGCCGACAGGGGCGAGGGGTGAGCGGCCTTTAGTATCAGGTGTTTTTCGGCATCTATAAGCACCTCTTTGTTTTGGGCAAAGCGGCCCCACAACATAAACACCACACCTTGTCCGTGGGCGGATATGCGCCTTATAACCTCGTCGGTAAAGTGATGCCAGCCAATTTGCCCGTGCGACATGGCCTTGTTGGCCTCTACTGTCAGCGATGCATTCAGCAGCAATACGCCTTGTTTAGCCCATTTCTCCAGATTGCCGGTGTGTTGGATGGACACGCCGAGGTCGGCCTTTATCTCTTTGAAAATATTGAGCAAAGACGGTGGTGGAGCCACCCCATCGGGTACCGAAAACGACAAACCATGTGCCTGCCCCGGCCCATGATAAGGGTCTTGCCCTATAATAACCACCCGCACCTTGCTGAATGGAGTGTGTGCAAATGCATTGAATATTTGTGGGCCGGGAGGATAAATGATTTTATCGGCACGTTTTTCTTCCTTCAGAAAGTTGACAATACCGGCAAAATAGGGTTTATCAAATTCATCTTTCAGCTGTTCTTTCCAGCTTGGCTCGATGGCTACATCCATTGCTGTGTGGTTGGTTTGTGAGAATGTGGGTGTAAAAATAACGATAGTAAACGACTACCAATGCCACAAACTGCCACCATTAGTGCAGCCCCCAACCCAGCAACAACCAGCCCAGTACTATGAAGGGGGATGGTATTTTGGTGTACATAAGCAGCGAGAACGTAATGATGACCACAAATAGATTGGTCCATTCAAAGTCGAGCACCTTATCGAAGGCTACTGCACGAAACAAAAAGATGCCGGAAGCCCATATGATACCCACAATAGCCGAGTTGATGCCCTCTAATGCCCTGAAAATCATGACATGGTGTTTCAGATTTTCGTATACGGGAAACAGGAAGAACAGCAGTAGTGTGCTGGGCAGAAAGACCGCTACGGTGGCTACCAGGCAACCAAGGGCCTGCCACATGGGTCCGTATTGGCTCATAGCCAGCCCACCCACGTAAGAGCATATAGAGAATACCGGGCCGGGCATAGCCTGCACCATACCATAGCCGGTAAGTAGCTGACTGGCCGACAAGGCCTGCCCGCTGGTGCGGCTTACAAACTGAATATACATCATGGGTAGCAATGCCTGCCCTCCACCAAAAACAATGGCACCAAAACGATAGAAGTTCTCGAAAATGTTGAAGATGCGGCCATGTATCCAGTTTTCGGTGCGGGCCAGCTCCGACAGCACACCCGCTACCACAAATATGCCGGCAAATGCTGCCAGATGCGCCCAGCGAATGCGTTTGGGCTTTTGCAATGGGTCTGGTATGCGCTTGTTGCTGAAATTGCTGATAGTGCCCGATATGACCAATAAAGCAGGGAATACCCATGGCGAATTGATGAACAGAGTGGCTACCAGACTGCCTACCATGATGGCTGCTGTAGCAACGTGCCGCACGGCACTCTGCATCATGCGGGTGGCTGCAAAAAAAACAAAACCTACCGACATGGGCTGCACATACGAGAATAAATGCATGGGCAGCAACTTGCCTGTGCCAGAACCAGTATTGAAGTGATAGATGAGAAATGAGAACAACCCCATGAGCATGGCCGCCGGAAATACCCACATGAGCAGGGTGACAAGTGCCAGAGGAATACCGCCACGACGTAGTGCTATGAGCATTACCGTTTGGGTAGACGATGGGCCGGGCAACATCTGGCAAAAGGAGTTGTATTCTACCAATTCGGCCTCGGTAATGTCTTTGCGTTTTTGTACAAAGGTGCGTATCATCATACCCATATGACCCTGCGGACCGCCAAATGCAGTAAAGGAGTAGGTAAAAACAGCCTTGAGGAATGGGACATGCCTGAGTAGCGTCATCCGGCTAAATTGGTTTTGAAGGTAGTAAAAATGAATGCTACAATAAAATAGCGTCATCTACTATCTTTTGTAGGTTCATTGGCAGTGTGTTATATCTTATGTATAACTGTTGGTGTTGTTGTGTTGCTTAGTTGTTACAGGATGTTTGTTTTGTGTATTTTTATATGTGTTGTTGTTGGCGGTGGTAAAAAGTGTTGGTTAGCGCAGCTATTTGTGTTGTTTTATGAAAAGATGCATAAATGTAATAAAGGGTATATGTAAAGTCAAGTGTTTAGCAGTAAAAACTTAAAACAACTGAAAGTTAAAGATTGCTATACATAGCATGTAACAATGGCGGGCACCCGTTGGATGCCCGCCACTTCAATAACCTATTGTACTACTTATTACTGTAGTACAAAACGAAGAGTACTGATATTACCATACTGATTGGTAATGCGTATCAGATAGAGCCCGGGAGCCTTATTGCCCATCTGAAAGGATGCATTACCATCTGTAAAGCGGAGTATAATACTGCTCACCACCTGGCCCGCAACATTCATTACTTCAGACTTTACCTGACCACTGAAGCCATCGGAGTGCTGAATGGTGAAATTGCCATCGCCGGGATTGGGGAAGATGCTATATGCAGCAATTGTAGCAACTGGTATATTGCTTGTACCCGCCGCAGACCTGGACATACTGCCAGAGCTATAATACACAGGTGCGCACTGTGCCGCAGTTCCGGCACTGGAGCATGTATCTATAATTATGGTGCCATTGGCCGTAGCATAGGCAACACCTCCTGTTTGCGAATTGACCGTAGGCTGATAAGGTGCCCCAGACCGCACGAAGAGATTAGACTGGGCCGAGTCGGCATTTACATTTTCCATGTGTGTATGCGATATAGTACGACCACCGTATGTGGCCCCCCAGCCGGGCCATCCCGATGAACTGTTGTCCCATACATTGTCTGATGGGGTGCAATAGCTGCCCTGTGTGCCTATTGTGGGCAATCTGTAAGGATCGCCAATACCGGGATAGCGTTGTTTTTCCAACGACATGCCATAAGTAGTTCGTGCTATAACATTATTGCGCCATTGTACATGACTGGTATCAAGAAATACAAATCCGATACCCATGTCGTGTACATAGTTGCATTTCAACGCGGTGAGAGAATCTGCATTGCCTGCACGCTCTATCTGTATGCCTATAGAGGTGATGAGGTCGCCGAGGTTAGGTGTGTTCACCGTAATAGTTGGCGACTTGTAGTTGATATTGGCAGTAGTATCGCCATATACATGGTTGTAGCATATAGATGCTGCTTTGCGCTGGCTTACAGCATTGGATGATCCTCTCGATACCCATATACCCTTGATGTTGCCGGATGGTCCTACAGTTCTGTTCCTCAGAATGATGGTATTACTATCAATAATAGTATAGGCCCTGTTTACTACCTGTATGCCAAATACCGAGTGACCTGTTATGGTATTGTTCTTTACTGTAAGCGAACCAGCCTGACAGGAACCTTCGTGTTGCAGAAACATACCTCTTCGGCTAATCTCTGTACCAGATGGCCCTGAAAGACCGCTGATAGTATTACCTATGATTCGAACATTGCCAAAGCATACAGTACTCCCGGATCCTATAATACGTAAACCATCTTCTATATTCTGAATGGTGTTCTTTTCTATGTCGCCTTGAGATACTGTTATATTGTTGTTCAGTGTATGTATACCTCTTGCTGATATCATATTGGCATTGGTAGAGTTGGAGCTGAAGAGTATGCCGGAGAACCAGAATTTATACAGGTTGGTAGCATAGATTGCCTCTGTACAGTTATACAGCCGGTTATTGATGGTGTCGTGCGCACCATTTTTGACGTTTACATTGATATTTTCGCTGCTGTTGCCTTCTACCCTAATGCCATGGTAGCCGCCACGGCAAATACTGCCAAAAGATTTCAGGTTGGTATACATTGCCTTAATACCACCACCGTCAAAGGAGATACCGAGCGTATCGAAAAGATTGGCATTGTCGTAGCTGGCCGAATCGCCGGTGATAAGGTAGGTTGTATTGCCAGAACCATCGGTACGGCCAGCATAGTAAGCCAACACACCAAATGCGGGCAGGCCATTTTCCAATGAACGCTGCACAGGGAAACTATCTATTCTGTAACGTGGGTAATACCCACCTGCATCTACTTTTTTCAGATAGCTTGTTGTAGGCCAGCTATATGGGTAGTAGGCATAGCAGTCTGTAGCACCGGGCAGTTTATAGCTGCAAAAGTTGCGGGATGTAGCTACTATATTTTTTATTTGCACTGGTACACCTGCAACAGCGTTGAAATCGCGAATACCAATAGCTACATTATTCATATTGAAGGTAGTGCTGCGAGCGTCTATGACGTAGCCCGATGAGGGCAGCGATTCTTCGGATGAAGTAAATGTTTGTTCGTAGCTGAAATTGCTATGCACCGATACTGCGCCACCTTTTGTGTAGGCCGAGCCAGTTTGCACATGTTCTATAAAGGAGCGGGTGAGTGTGAGCTGCCCGGTGCCTGTACTGGTATTGGCTACTTCTATACCCTTCCACATACAAGACCTGTCCGAGAACATATGCACACTATCTAATGTTACATTGGTACCAGTAGGTACTGTAAACTGGGTGCGCCCACTGATGAAGAAGACACTACCCGGTGCTGGCGATACCTGTAGCGATACATTGGGTGCGGTTATATGGTAATAACCTGCTGCCGATGCAGATACATTGCCAGAGGTGAGGGTTGCTGCCGAGATGGTTTTGAATGGTAAAGGTTCTTCGCAAGATGTGCACGGGGTACGGAAACCATTGCAGGGGCTGCAAGAGTCGGTATATACAAGTATGCGCACAGTGCGGGTTGTAGTACAGCCGGCATAGGTGACGCTCATAGTATGTACACCGGCCGAGGGGGCTGTAGTGAATGTAAAAATGGTATTGCCATCAGCCATAGACTGAGTAGGCGTTGCCCCGGTTGCGCCTGCCCGGTGCCACGTAATGGTTGCGCCCGATGGTGCACCTGTAACACGGAATGCCAGTTGGCCGCACCATGTGGCTACAGAGTCGCAGCTTTCTACAGGCTGTATCTGGCACATAGATACATCGGGTGGGGCATTTACCGTTATTATTTTGGTGGCTTTGCAACCTGCTGCCGATGTATAGGTAATGGTGGTAGTACCTGCACTTATACCACCCACAATGCCACTGGAACTGCCCACTGTAGCTATGGTTGGGTTGCTACTGCTCCAGGTGCCGCCCCCAGGGCTGCCAGTGAGTGTTGTAGTACTGCCTGTACAAACATAGGCTGTACCAGAGACAGATGCTACAGATACCGATAAGGTATAAGAGAACGTAAAAGTGCCGCAACCACTGGTCACTGTATAGCTGATGGTAGCACTACCTGTACTGAGGGCTGTTATTTCGCCTGTTTCCGGGTTTACGTATATAACCGTTGCATTACTGCTGGTCCATGTCCCGCCGGGGTATAGGGTCAGCAAACTATCAGAGCATGCCGGCCGAACGGTTGTGTCGCCAAGACAAATATCAGGCGGCGCAGCATGAGCTGCCGTTATGCAAAAAATGGCCAGTATTAAACTGAGAAGGAATTTTACTTTCATGTGTTGTTTTTTTTAGCAAAAAAATGGTGGTGTAGAATAACGTTAAATGACTGAGCACTATATCTCGTTACACTGAAACAACACATGGGGATGATTCTGGTGCTGTGGGGTATATGTAGCAGGTAGCGGGATATTTTTGAGTAAGTGTATGCGGTGTGGCTGTTATGAGCTGGGCGCACGGGGGTGCAACCATGAATAATGATGCTTCATTGGCTTGTTTTTTGAAGTTAAATAATATTTTATAAATGTATAGGTGCCTGTGAATGTACAATAACCGGAACCGGTGGAACAGAAGCCCGTAAACTTATACGGGTTTTTTTTGCCAGATAAATGTATGGTTCTTTTTTTGAAAAAATAAAATTTTGGTTAATATTTTAATCTTGTGTTAATCTCGGCGGTATCATGGAATGACACTGTGTAAGCATTAATCTAATGACCATTGGCTGTCGTTATCAATTGTCTTTCTGTATGGTTGTTTAAATGAAACTTCGCTGCATTCTATGCCGTATAAATATGCTAAAAGTTTTTGCGTCATAGTGCTTGGTCGAAGTCTGACAATATGGCACCTGCACATGCTTTGGAACACTAATTGAAGATGGTGGGTAGAACAAAAAATACGGTATAGCATATGCAAGAGAAAGGCAGTATATCCATTCACACGGAGAACATTTTCCCGATCATTAAGAAGTTTCTTTATTCGGACAACGAAATATTTTTGCGCGAGCTGGTATCGAACGCGGTAGATGCGGTGCAAAAGATAAAACGTTTGTCGTCTTTGGGCCAATACAATGGCGAATTGGGTGCTCCGCTTGTAGAGGTGAGTTTTGATAAAGAGGCAAGAACAATCACCATATCGGACAACGGTATTGGTATGACGGCCGAAGAAATAAAGAAGTACATCAACCAGATAGCCTTCTCTGGAGCCGAGGAGTTTGTAGAGAAGTTCAAAGATGCTAAAGATGCCAATGAACTGATTGGTAAGTTTGGTTTGGGCTTTTATTCGGCCTTTATGGTGGCACAGCAGGTAGAAATACAGACATTGAGTCATCAGGAAGGTGCAGCACCCGCAAGGTGGATATGTGATGGTAGTACCGAGTTCGAAATATCGGAAGGCAACCGTGCCGAGCGTGGTACCAGCATTATACTGCATGTAAATGCCGATTCGGAAGAGTTTCTGGACCAGCACAAACTGCAAACCATACTGGATAAATATTGTCGTTTCTTGCCAGTGCCTATCAAATTTGGTACCCGTACCGAGTATGACTACGATAATGTAAGTGAGGAGGAGAATGCAGAAGATAACAAGCCGAAGGAAAAAGAGGTAGATAACATCATTAACGATACTACCCCTATCTGGACAAAGGCACCATCTGAATTGAAGGATGAGGACTACCTGAAGTTCTATAAAGAGTTGTACCCAATGACAGAGGATCCTCTGTTCTGGATACACCTGAATGTAGATTATCCGTTTACACTTACAGGCGTGTTGTATTTCCCTAAAGTGAAAAACGATTTCGAATTGCAACGCAACAAAATCAAATTGTTCAGCCGTCAGGTATTTATTACCGACGAGGTGAAGGACATAGTGCCAGACTTCCTGATGCTGTTGCATGGTGTTATAGACTCGCCGGATATTCCGCTGAACGTGTCGCGCAGCTTTTTGCAGGCCGATGGTAATGTGAAGAAAATAAACAGCCACATCAGCAAAAAAGTGGCCGACAAACTGGCAGAGCTGTTTAAGAACGACAGACCGGGCTATGAAAGCAAGTGGGCCGATATAGGTTTGTTTGTGAAGTATGGCATGATAAGCGAAGAGAAGTTCTACGACCGTGCCAAAGACTTTGCATTGCTTACCAATACGAAGAACGAGCACTATACCCTGAACGAGTACAAAGAGAAAACAGAACCCCTACAGACCGACAAAGACGGCCGTTTGGTATATATATACACCAACGACCCAGCAAAACAGGACAGCTTTATACAGAGTGCCAACCGCAAGGGCTACGATGTGTTGCAGATGAACTCGCCGATAGATAGCCACTTTGTGAACACACTGGAGCGTAAGCTGGATAAAACGAGCCTGAAACGTGTGGATGCTGATGTGGTAGATAAACTGATAGCAAAAGACGAGAAAATAGAGTCTGTACTGACTGAAGACGAAACCAACACTGTGAAGGGCATTTTTGAGAAAGCTATCAGTAAGCCCAATATGACCGTAAAGGTTGAAGCGTTGGGTCCCGACGAGTTGCCTGTAACCGTTACTATGGATGAGTTTATGCGCCGTATGAAGGACATGGCAGTGCTTGGTGGCGGTATGAGCTTCTATGGTGCAATGCCTGACAACTACAATGTATGTATCAACAGCAACCATAAATTGGTGAGCCGCATTTTGCAAGCCGGTGGCGATGAGCAGGCGCGTTTGGCGAAGCAGGCATTCGACCTGGCTATGTTGTCGCAGGGAATGCTGACAGGGGCGGACCTTACAGAGTTTGTAAACCGCAGCGTGAGCCTGATATAAAGGATAGATTGATCAGCAATAAAAAGACGGGCTGCTACGCATATCGTGGCAGCCCGTTCTGTACTTATGACATGTTGTGGCTATTGCTGATGCGTAAGTTGCTTGATGATGTCGGTGTGTTGTGGGTATTGAGAAGTAAGTGTCTCCCGGTCGGCCATTTCGAAATCGGCAAAATCAAAGCCCGGTGCTACCGAACAGCCGCATAGGGTGTAGCTGCCCGCCGGTGCTATACGAGAGCCAAACCAGCTACCGGCACTTATAACGGCAAAGGGTAGGGCACCCGGCTCGGTACCCAATGCATGTATATGCAAGGTGCCTTTGGGCGTTATCTCGAAGATATGGAGCGTATCGCCATCGTAATGGTGCCACAACTCATCGGAAGCAATGCGGTGAAAGGCCGAAAATTCGCCCTGTTGCAACAAAAAGTAGATACTGGTGAGCACACTGCGTGGCCCGTTATGTGCTGGTGTCAATACTGCCTGCGGTAGCGTAAGCGGCGCACGGAATACCTCGCGGTAGGCACCCCCTTCGGGATGAGCGGAAAGTTGTAGATGTTCTATCCAGTATCTGGCGTTATGGCTCATTTGATTGTAGTGAATTTGTGACGGTGAAGATAAAAAATAGACCGGTACCATTGCTGATACCGGTCTGCATTTATATTTCTTTGCTATTATTTTAGAATTCGGCATTACCCGGCGTACGCGGGAAGGCAATAACGTCGCGGATGTTGGTCATACCGGTAACGAACAGCACTATGCGCTCGAAGCCCAAGCCAAAGCCTGCATGTGGTACTGTACCAAAGCGGCGGGTATCGAGGTACCAATACAATTCCTCGGCAGGTATGTGCATTTCCTCCATACGCTTCATCAGCATATCCAAACGTTCTTCCCTCTGCGATCCGCCCACTATCTCGCCAATGCCGGGTGCCAGAATGTCCATTGCGGCAACGGTTTTTCCATCGTCATTCATACGCATGTAGAATGCTTTGATGTCTTTGGGGTAGCCCGTTACAATCACCGGTTTCTTGAAATGTTTCTCTACCAGATAACGTTCGTGCTCGCTTTGCAGGTCTATGCCCCATTTCACCTCGAACTGGAATTTCTTCTTTTTGTAAGCGGGTGAATCCAGCAGAATGTTGATGGCATCGGTATAGGTAATGCGCTCAAAGCGGTTGTTGAGTACAAACTGTAGTTTCTCTATCAGCCCCATTTCGCTGCGCTCGTTCTGTGGCTTCTGTTTTTCTTCATCGGCCAAACGCTGTGCCAGAAAATCGAGGTCTTCGCGGCAGTTGGTAAGTGCATGGTCTATGATATACCTGATGAAGTCTTCGGCAAGGTCCATGTTGTCCACAATGTCATTGAAGGCTACTTCGGGCTCTATCATCCAAAACTCGGCCAGGTGGCGTGGCGTATTGCTGTTCTCGGCACGGAAAGTAGGGCCAAAGGTATATACCTCGCTCAGTGCAGTAGCACCCAATTCGGCTTCCAACTGGCCGCTAACAGTAAGGTTGGTACTGCGGCCAAAGAAGTCTTCTTTGTAGTCTATCTCGCCAGCCTCGTTGCGTGGCGGGTTGTCCATAGGCAGGGTAGTAACCCGGAACATTTCGCCTGCACCCTCGGCATCAGAAGCGGTAACTATGGGTGTATGCAGGTACACAAATCCGCGGTCGTTAAAGAACTTGTGAATGGCAAATGCCAATGCGTGGCGCACACGGAACACAGCACCAAATGTATTGGTACGGAAACGCAGGTGAGCTATCTCGCGCAGATACTCCAAACTTGGTTTGTTTTTCAGTTGCAGCGGGAATTTTTCCGGATCGCATTCGCCCAATATGGTCACACTATCGGCCTTTACTTCTACGCGCTGGCCCTTGCCCTGAGACACCACTACGGTACCGTCTACACTGATAGAGGCACCATTATTGATCTTTTTAACGATATTCTCGTCGGTATTGAGGTCTATCACTACCTGAACGCTGGCCATGCAAGAACCATCATTAAGGGCTATGAATTGATTGTTGCGGAATGAGCGAACCCATCCTTTTACGGTTACTTTGTAATCTGCCTCCGGGCTCGAGAGAATTTCTCTGATCTTAGTGCGCTTTGCCATAAATAGGTACCAATGCGGTATTTATTAAAATGAGATTGCGAAATTAAGTAAGACTGGCAAATAAGTAGGTAGGGTGTGTGTAAATAACAAATATTTGGAACGTGCGGAATACGTGGTAGATGGTTATATTTGTAGTCTATACCAGTCTGCATGACCAACTATACCCCGGGGCTACATATTCTCTCCACTTTCAGGGCCGGAAGCGACAAGCTGACGGACATACAGGGTTGTCGGCACCTGTTCGACGGTCTCATAGAATCATTGCGACTTACAAAGACCGGAGAGGTGTACCATGCGTTTGACAGTGGTGGGTTCACGGCATCCATATGTCTTACCGAATCGCATGTATCTATACATACATGGCCCGAATTTGGCAAGGCTACGTTTGATGTTTTTCTTTCCAATTTTCTTCAGGACAATTCGGACAAGGTGCGGCACTTCTACGCCGATACTTTGGCGTGGTTTGAGGGTACCGAAGAAGCCGTTCACCATGTAACAAGATAGCACGATGGCGACAACTGCAACCCCGATCAGAACATTAAATTGTCCCTCCTGTGGTACGGGCATAGACCAGTATATAGCCACCAGCCGCTATTTTGGCTGCGCGTCTTGCAACATGGTTTTCGAGGCCGACAATGGTAACATTGTGCAGCGTGTGGGGTGGGTGGTAGATAATGACCCAAAGGTGCTGGATCTGAAGCCCGGTATGCAGGCAACGATAGAGGGCAATAATTATGCACTTACTGGTTGCATGCGCAAAATAGATGACACCCGAGAGTTCTTCTGGCGCGAATACATGCTGTACGATGCTACAAACGACAAATTTGTAACGCTTGCCGAAGTAGATGGTAACTGGATGCTGATAGAAGAAGCAGATGCCGACCACTACGAGTACGACCCTTATGCGGGCCGTGCAGACAAATATGTGTCGAACACTCATGTACGCGAGAAGGCTACAACCAACGTATTTTACCATTTCGCTTCCTACACTTTCGACTTACAGGCGGCTGTCGGCGAGTTCGACTGGGATGTAATGGCCGAACGCGACGATACTAAGGTGGATGAATACATTTGCCCGCCCAACATAGTGGTGACTGAAGAGCGGGGTGGTATGCGCTACTGGTACCGGGGCAAACATATAGACCGTAATGATGTAGCTTCTGCCTTCGGCCTCATCAATGCCAACTACTTGCGGGATGTATCGGCACAAGGGGCCATAGCACCACATTGGACGGATACGCTCTACGCGCCAATAGCGAGGCTCACAGGAATATTGTTGCTGGTAGTTGCTGCTATATATCTGGGGCTATATCTGGGCGCAACGCCTGCAATGGTGCTTTCTCAACGGTATGAAGTAACAGCAGATAGTAGCTCGTGGGGAAGCGATGCCATGCATCCTATTCGCACAGAGTCGTTCAAATTGCATAGGTCTGGAGCCGTTGATGTAAATGTAAGTACGCCGCTAGACAATGATTGGATGGAACTGACCGTAACGCTGGTAAACGAGAAGAGTGGACAGGAATTTGAAGCAACCAAAGCATTGGAACACTATCATGGCTATGACGGTGGAGAGTCTTGGAGCGAAGGGAGTAACGATGAGGATATTTTGTTTTCTGCTGTGCCGTCCGGAGATTACCACTTGAACATATTTCCTTTTGCAGAAAAGAAAGAAAACAGACAGGTCTATGTTTCGGTAGAGCAAAATACGATGTTGCACTCCAACTTCTGGACGGTAATAATTGTTGTGCTTACAGGGTGGTATTTTGCCAAGATAATAGCGTACAATGTGGATAATGCGCGGTGGGGTATAGAGAGCGATTAATAGCATCTGTTTTTAAGTGAATAGATAAACAGGTAGATAAATGAATTTTACAAGACAGTTTCTGCCCATTAAGTGGTATGCTGGCATCATGACCGCAATAGTGTCGTGGTTTTTGTGGAGCACCCTTACCGGCAGGCGCATATGGGGAGACGACAATGCAGCGCGGGAGGTAAGAACCGCAGGGAATCGTATGTATCATAAATAAAAATATTTCAATCGTGAATACACAATATTTGGTTGCTTCACTCGTGTACTCGTTGTTGGGTATCGTAATACTGCTCATATGCTTTGTGATTGTAGAAAAGCTAACCCCGGAAAACCTGTGGAAGGAGATAGTAGAGAAGCAAAACAGCGCATTGGCCATTATGGCGGCAGGTTTCATGATAGCCGTGGCCATGATTATCAGCTCGGCAATACATGGCTGATGGGCACGAAATAACGTGTCCGGCTTGTAGTGCTACCGTCTTGCAGCGCGTGGCTGGTAGCCGCTATGTGGTGTGCCCTGTATGCCGTGCCTGGCTGGAAATAAAAGGGAAAATTGTAGCCGTTGGGCACGCCACAGGCCGCAATGATGTAATGATGCTAAAGCCCGGCATGACCTGCAGGTATGACGGATGCAATTGGGTGGTGACGGGCTGCATACAGCAACTGAATGATGATAAGCAAGCCGAAGAGTGGATGGAGTATAAGCTCTATTGTGCCGATAAAGGGTGGTATAGGTCTTTGGTAGAATACCGGGGGCACTGGTTGTGGACAGGCCCTGCCGATGCCAGCCGGTTTATGACCACTACCATGAAGGTAAAGGGGGTGAAGCGGGTACGAGACCGTGAAGAGAATGTGATAATGACCCAATACACCCGCTACAACCAGCGTACATTGCCGGTGGCGGGCGAATTTGCTACCGATGTGATGCGTCGTGAAGGTGGGGGTAAAATGATTGTGGAAGAATATGAACACGCACCGCTATTGCTGGTAAAGGAGATGAAACCCGGCAAGAAGCATACATGGAATGCGGGTACCTATCTAAAACCACGGCAGGTGGCACGCATGTTTGACCTGAGTATATGGCAGTTACCCATACGGAAGGAGCGCATACCGGCAGAACCGAGACCATTGCAGCGTTTCAGTAATGTTTGGTTGTTTTTCCTGTTTGCATTGTTGGCTGTATTGGTGGTGCCAACGTTTATAGCGCAGTGGAAGCCGGAAAAATATGTACTACAGGAGTCGTACGAGATAAAGCCCGATACGGGTGCATGGGCTGGTGTGGGTTACGCACCCATATCATCTCGATTGTTTGAGGTGACACGGCCCGGTGCGCTGGAGGTGACCATGAACAGCAGCCTGAATCAGGAATGGCTGGAGATGAACCTGAGCATCATGAACGAGCAGACAGGGACCGAATACAGTGCTACCCGCACGGCAGAATACTGGGATGGTTATGATGCAGATGGGCATTGGGTGGAAAACAAGCAGGAGGTAAAGGCATCATTTTCGGATGTGCCTGCCGGTAGATACCTGATGAGTATCTATCCATCGTCTGGTGCGCACCGACCGTTGACGGTGAATGTATCGATAGTGGAGTGTGCCTTGTTGCGGGGGAATAAACGATGGTTTGCAGGGCTTATGTGTTGCATTGCGTTTGTATATTTTTTGTACCAGAACAGAGAAAATTTGGCAGAAGGTTAAAAAAATAAAGAGGGTATATGTTGCGGTTATTTAGGTTTATATATATAGTTCGGTGGTACACATGGGTATTTGTGGCTGTGTTTGCTGCCTATGTGTGGAGCCTTGCAGCGGGGGTACATTTTCCGTACGACGATAATGAATCTAAAGAAGTATACACGGGTAAAAACAGTCATCAGTATCACAAGTAAAATAATAGTGTTATGCAGCTTATTAATATGAAATACCTGTTTGCCTCTTTGGGGTACTCGTTTCTGGGGGTAGCCATTTTGGTGGTGTGCTTTGTGGTAATAGACAAGCTGGCACCAGAGAACCTGTGGATGGAGATATTGAAGAAACAGAATAAGGCTTTGGCCATTATGGCGGCAGCATTTATGATTGCGCTCGCTATTATCATCAGTTCGGCAATACATGGATAAAGCAACACCCCCACAAGGCGGTTTCACCCATCAGGGCAGGGCCCTGATGTTGTTTTCGGTATTTGTAATAGCTACCTGCGGGCTCATATACGAGCTGGTAGCGGGTACTATGGCCAGTTATTTGCTGGGCGATTCTGTAACACAGTTTTCTACCGTTATTGGTACCTACCTGTTTTCAATGGGTATAGGTTCGTGGCTATCGGGGCAGGTAGAGGGCAATCTGCTAAAGTGGTTCATACGTATAGAGATAATGGTGGGCGTGGTGGGTGGCTGCAGTGCGCCGGCCATGTTCCTGCTGTTCGAGCATGTCACCTCATTTCGCATAGTGTTGTACTCGCTGGTGGGCCTTACGGGCATACTGGTGGGGCTGGAAATACCCATACTGATGCGCATTCTGCGCGAGGGCATAGCCTTCAAAGACTTGGTGGCCAAAGTATTTACGTTCGACTATATAGGTGCGCTACTGGCATCGTTGGTGTTTCCGCTGGTGCTGGTGCCCTATTTGGGGTTGATGCGCACTTCATTGGTCTTCGGCATCTTCAATATAGGGGTGGCTGCTTATGTGCTGTACTACTTCCCCGAGACAAAAGCGTGGCGGCGCAGGCTGTTGGTGCCCGTTGCCGGTGGTGTAGCATTGTTGCTGGTGGGCTTTGTATATGCCGAGCGCATCATGACCTATACCGAAACCATGGCCTATCAGGACAAGGTAATTTATAGCCAGAGCACACCATACCAGCGTATGGTACTAACGCGGAACAACCGCGAGTTGCGCCTGTTCCTGAACGGCAATTTGCAATTCAGCTCTGCCGATGAGTACCGCTATCACGAGGCATTGGTACACCCCGCATTGCAGGCGGTGCCACATGCCCGTAGAGTGCTGATACTGGGTGGCGGTGATGGTCTTGCTGTACGCGAGGTGTTGAAGTATCCCGGTATAGAGTCGGTAACGCTGGTAGATCTGGACCCTGCCATGACCAATCTGTTCAAGAGCAGCGGCATGCTGCTTGAGCTCAATAAACGTTCTCTGCTTTCGCCAAAGGTGCATGTGGTGAATGATGATGCCTTTGGCAGGGTAAGGCGCGACACTACAAAATATGATGTGGTCATAGCCGACTTCCCCGACCCGTCCAATTACTCGGTAGGCAAGTTGTACACCGTCTCTTTTTACGAAGAGATGCAGCATTTACTGGCCGAGGGTGGGGTATTGGTCGTACAGTCTACATCGCCCATGGTGGCGCGGCGGTCGTTCTGGTGCATTGCGCATACCATAGCTGCCGCAGGTTTTGTAACGGTGCCCTACCATGTATATGTACCCTCATTTGGCGAGTGGGGGTATGTACTGGCCATGCGCAATTACGCATGGCACAACCACGGCAAACTGCCCGAGGGTTTGCGCTTTATTACTGCCGGGGTAATGCGGCAAATGACCGAGTTTGCCCCCGATATGAACGAGGTGCCAACCGAGGTGAATAAGTTGAACAATCAGGTACTGGTAAACTATTTTGAGGATGAGTGGGCACCGTATAATCACTGATGAAGGAGGAACCAACCGGCGCACCTTTCTGAAACAGATAGGTGGGTTACTGGCCGTACCGGCACTGCTGCAAGCTTGTGGTAGTAAAGACCCGTTTGCCCATATTACGGGGCAGATAGTAGGGGCAGCGGCCAATGTGGGGCATAAGATACGCAAGGACGATGGCGTGCCACCACCCGAAAAATGGGAAGAGACAGACACACTGATAGTGGGCGGTGGTGTAGCAGGCCTGTCTGCTGCAAGGTGGCTGGCCAAACAGGGGATAACCAATGTGATAATGACCGAAATGGCCGACAAAACAGGGGGCAATGCCGCCTATGGGCGCAACCATGTATCGGCCTACCCATGGGGGGCGCATTACCTGCCGGTGCCCGATGTAGCCAATACCGATCTGGTAGACTTTTTGAAGGATGCAGGTGTTATAACTGGCTATAAGGACGGCTTGCCTATATATAACGACTATCATTTGTGTCACGACCCCGAGGAGCGTTTATTCATCAACGGCACTTGGCAGGAAGGATTGGTACCCGATTTTGGTGTACCCCCTGTAGAAAAACAGCAGATAGGACGCTTTTTCGGGCTGATAGATGAATGGCGGGCGAAGAAAGGCAGAGATGGCCGTTATGTATTTTCCATTCCTGTAGATACCTCATCGGCCGACGAAGAGTGGCGTGCGCTCGATGAGATTTCATTCAATACGTATTTGCAACAAAATGGCTTCTCATCGCCCTATTTGTTGTGGTATCTGGAGTATGGTTGCAAGGACGATTATGGCTGCAACCTGAAGGGCACATCGGCATGGGCGGGTTTGCACTATTTTGCCGCAAGGCGGGGCAAGGGGGCCAATGCCAATCATTCCACCATACTTACATGGCCCGAAGGCAATGGGTTTCTTTCAGATGCCTTGCGTACCCAATGCAAGGCAGATGTACGCGAAAACTGGCTGGTACACCGCATACATCCCGGCTCCGATTTTGTAGAGGTGACGGGCTACGATGTAGCTACCGGAAAGGGTAGGGGCATAAAGGCACGAAAAGTACTGCTGTGTACCCCGCAGTATGTAAACAGGTACTTACTGGGTAATGAAGTGGCTGTGCGACAGGTGAGTAAGGTAGCTACGTACGCACCATGGGTGGTGGCCAACCTTACCCTGAGCCGCTTGCCACAGCGGCACGGCACCCCCCTGTGCTGGGACAATGTGCTGTATGGGCAGGAGTCGGTGGGGTACGTGTTTGCCAATCACCAAAACCTGCGACCCAATACCGCAGGCGTTATTACATGGTATTTGCCGCTGCCCGGCAATGCACAGGATATACGCCGCAAAGTATACGAGACAACATGGGCGCATTGGCGCGACAAGGTATTGAACGAGCTGAACTTTGCCCATTCCGGAATAGCAGAGGCTGTAAAAAATATAGATGTATGGGTGTGGGGGCATGGTATGATACAACCTGCGCCCGGCTATATATGGGGCAGTGACCGGCAGGCAGGGCAAATGCCGGTTGCCGGAAATCGTATATTCTTTGCCCACTCCGACCTGAGTGGTATTTCTATTTTTGAGGAAGCATTTGCCCAGGGCATACGGGCAGCCAAAGAAATACTGGCAACATGATGAAGACAACGGCAAACAGGCAACCATGGCTCCGGAGCGCATCGTTCGATGTGCCCTTTGTGCTACTGCCCGGTCTTGTAGCCCTGCTGGTTACGTTGCTTTTGCCTGCCCTGTACAAACAAACCGATGAGATGCCGCTGGCAGCATGGGTGGTGCTGGTGTTGTTGGTAGATGTGGCACATGTATACAGTACGCTGTTTCGCACCTACCTGAACAAAGAACGTTTTCGGGTGCATAGGGGGCTGTATACTGCCATCCCCATCGCCTGCTTTCTGGTTGGGGTATTGGTGTATAGCATAGGCGATTGGTTGTTTTGGCGGGTACTGGCCTATCTGGCGGTGTACCATTTTGTACGGCAACAGTATGGCTTTTTGCGGTTGTACAACCGGCAAGAGCCTAAGGATACGTGGATGGCTGTGGTAGATAAAGTGGCTATATACGCAGCTACGTTATACCCCATAGTGTACTGGCATTGCACGCCGGGGCGCAATTTCGATTGGTTTGTGAAGGGCGACTTTATGGTGGCAGAGATTGGTTGGTTGCGTGCCATAGCTGGCTGGCTTTATGTCGCCATCATGACGGTATGGATTGGTCGCGAGCTATTTGCATGGCTCAAATGGCATACGGTAAACCTGCCACGAATACTGATAGTGGGCAGTACCGCCCTTACATGGTTTTTTGGTATTGTTTACTTCAATGGCGATATGGCCTTTACCCTGCTGAATGTAGTAGCACATGGGGTGCCTTACATGGCATTGATATGGCTGCAAGATGTGCGCAATAACAAGGCACTTACCGGCAGAGCTGGTCAGTTACGCAAACCCCTCAGCCGGTTGGCCCTGTTTGTAGGCGTGATAGTAGTATGTGCGTGGGTAGAGGAGGGCATATGGGACGGCATGGTATGGCGCGAGCGGGGCGAAATATTCGGCATGTTTGCCGCATTGCCCCAACTGATGTCGAAGGAGGCTCTGGCCTTTCTGGTGCCGTTGTTGTCGCTACCGCAAACCACCCATTATGTGCTGGACGGCTTCATCTGGAAACGCGAGCATACCGCTGCTGAACACGTTCCGGCATAATCTGTGCTTTCCTTTTTTCCTCTACAGAGTAATACCGTTACCGTTTATAGAAAATATAATCGGTAGGGGGCGGTGCAATGCCTGCCTGCCGTAGTTGGGCCATTATCTGCCCACGGTGGTGGGTGGTGTGGTTCACTACATGAAATACAATGTCGCCAATGGTGTTGGTATATTGTTCACCACGCGTATTGGTATAAGATAGTACCGTGCCGAAGTCGGCAGTTTCCAGCAACGCCAGCGAGTTCTGGTAGTTTTCGGTATCCATTTTGCGGCACTGGTCATAGCTATGTACAGTTTGTACGCCTGTAGCAGGGGCAATACCCAGCACTCTGCTGTTCCAGATATTGTGGGCATTTACTATGTGGCAGAAAAGCGGCCATGAGTTTTCGGGCAGTGCTGCGGCATGTTGCTCTAATAGGTCAATCGTTTTTTGATTGAAGTGATGGTGATACGAAAACATATCGGCGAACAGTGGTGGCATATGTGTGTTGGTTTATGGGTGCAAATTTACACTTGTTCTGCCGAAGAATGCAGGATTGATTGTTTTGGCTAAGTTTGAGGTGCTATGCCGCCCCAGCGGGTGCAAGCTCTGTAGGGGAAAAATCTACATTTGTCGTTGCTCCGTCAGGTGCAAAACTATGTCCGTGTCTAATTGCTGAATAATGGCCCTACTTTATCGTTATGCTTCTGACCATGTATGTGCTGTTGCTTATCGCAGCTACAGAGCTTTCACTCCTATCGGCGTGGTACAGGCACAGTACCTCAAACTTCGACTTAGCCATAGTTTTGGGACTATTTAGGGCCAGCCACTTTTTCCCGATTGTGCCAATCGTTTTTCCGCATTATAAAAACCGGAACACGGGCGGCATTCTACATTTGCATCATCAATTCTTGCTCCCACCAATGCCGCTGATAACGGCGAAAAAACTACAAAAAAAGACCGTTACTGACGGCCTGCGTTGCTCCCGTATGGCCCGAAGGAAAGATACCACAATTACTGTGGCTAAATGGTTGCCGCTCCGTAGGTACTTGTTGCAAAGTGCCACCGGGAGCAAGAGGGTTGCATGTATGCAGTAAGCCTATGGAGTCGGCAACTACCAGTTTTTCCTGCGCTTGTCGGTAGGTCTGTTTCAAAAATACGCAGACAAACTAAAGCAAAAATGAAAAAACAATTACTTACAGGAGCAATGGCGCTGGCAACTATGTGTGCCCATGCGCAGGTAGTAGCAGACACCGTATATACCGGTGCAGGATATGCAAATCATGTGTGGTATAGCCTTGCGGCCGACGATGCCGGAACGGCCCCTAAAAATAACTGGGATCTGGCTTTCGATGTGTCGGGCTTTGGCTCCACTATACTGGTCAATACGGCCATTGGCGACAGCATCTGGAAATATCCATCGGCCGATGCAACAGGATGGGCTACGGTAGATATTTCGGGGCTTAGCGGTTGGCAGCCCCGTTTCAATTCCGATACTTCGTGGGAGCTGGGAGCTATGGGCCGTTACGCCAATCCGGCCGACCCTACAGACCTCGATTGGGGTAAGTACAACATGACTACCCATGTTATAGCGGGAGACTCTATATATATCATCAAGGTGGCCGGTGTAGGGTATAAAAAGTTGATGATAGAAAGCCTTGCCAGCGGTACTTATACCTTCAAGTACGCCAATATAGATGGTACAGGCCTGCAAAATGCCACATTGGCAAAGTCGGCATATACCGGTAAAAACTTTGGCTACTATTCATTGAGTACCAATACAGCTGCCGACCGCGAACCGGCATCTGCCAACTGGGATCTGATGTTTGGTTCATACACCCGCACGCAGCCATCTCCCTATGGTGTAACCGGAGTGTTGCAGAACAAGGGTGTAGAGATGGCCCGTTGCCCCGATCTGGTAGACAAAACAACGTTCACTGGTTATGCTACTGCTACCTTCAAAACAGAGATCAATACTATTGGTTACGATTGGAAGACATTCAATGGCATGAGCTACGACATCAAAGACTCATTGGTGTTTTTTGCCAAACCAGCCAGTGGCGAGATTTGGAAGCTGATATTCACAGGGTTCGGTGGCAGCACCAATGGTGGAATGATGTTCAGCAAAGAAAAGCTGTATACCCCGCCTGTAGCGGTAACTGGTGTTACCCCTGTTGCATATAGCATGGCATTGTACCCCAACCCTTGCAGTGGTAGCAATGTAACGGTGGTATACAGTATACCTGCGGGTATAGCCACGGCGCAGCTCACAGTAACAGACGTAGCAGGCCGTGTAGTGCTGCAAGATGCTTTGCAAACTGGTGGTGGCCTTAACCAATACCTGATAGGTGCCGGCCGCCTGACGGCTGGTGTGTACATGGTAACTGTACACGATGCGCAAACAACCACTACCCAAAAGTTGATAGTTCAATAAAATAGGTAACAAACAGTTTGGCGGTCTGCCCCCTTTGTTGGGGTAGACCGCCAAACAATGACGACAACAAACAGAAATACACAGACAAAATGAACAAAACAAAAACATGGATAACTGCCAGCCTCATGCTGGCGGCTATCGGCACCACTATGCTCGCCAGTTGTGGTAATAGCAACAATAAAGGCGAAACAGAAACAGCAACAACCATCAACAAGGAGAAGAAAGTAGGCCTGTTGCTGGTAAATCATGGGTCGCGATCGGAAACGTGGCGCAATGCCCTGCTGGATTTGGAAAAACGTGTTACTGATACCATAATGGGTAGCGGTAAAATACAGACGATAAAGACGGCCTTTATGGAGTACACCGAGCCGTCTATTGCAACCCGTCTCAAGGAATTCGATGCAGAGGGCTGTACCGATGTAATCATTGTGCCGGTATTCCTGACAGTAAGCACGCACTCATTCGATGATATTCCTACCATAGTGGGCCTGAAGGAAGACCCTCAATCTATGGAGACGCTGAAAATAGAGAAGATAGAACGCTTTACGCCCAAGGCAAAAGTACACATTGCCCCCCTGCTCGATTTTACCGATGTGCTGCAAAAGAACCTGCTACGCCGTGCCACTGCCTTGTCTAAAAATGGTGCCGAAGAGTCGCTGGTGCTAATAGCCTATGGCGACCATACGTATAATACCGAGTGGACAGATATGCTGAACAAAGTAGGTGCCTATGTGCAGCAACATACAGGCATACATGGGTTTGCTTATGGCTGGTGCGGGCACGTGGCCAGTTATAGCCCCGACTCTACCACAGTAGCCATAAACCGCGGATTAAAGCAGGCGAAGAAAGCAATTGTAGTGCCCGTACTGGTAGCGCATGACGAGATGTTTCAGGTAAAGATCATAGGAGATGGTATTGCAAAAATTCCGGATTCTAAAAACAAGGTAGCCTATGTGGCCGATGCCATACTGCCCGACCAAAATGTGCAGAATTGGGTGGTAGATGTAACTAATCAGTTTGCCGACAAGGTGCTGAATGAAAGTGTAGTAAAAAATTAGAATGGCAGTAAAAAAGTTTACGTGGTTGCGACGACTGAATGTAGCCACACATCGCGATTTAGGTTATTTTTTTTCTACGCTTATAGTGGTGTATTGCCTGTCGGGGCTGGCGTTGAACCATGTGGACGATTGGAACCCCGATTTTGTGATTACCAAAAAGGACGTACCTGTAAGTGCTGCCCTGCAGCAGGCCCTTATAGACCATGCTATGATAAACGAGCTGGGCAAGCTGGTGGGCGAAGAAAAGTACAAGGTATATGATGTGCCTACAAAAGGGCAGGTGAAAATATACTACGATAATGCATCGCTGCATGTAAACTTTGATACCCACATGGGTGTGTACGAGAAGGTGGCCCGCAGGCCACTCTTCTACCACACCAATATCTTTCACCGCAACAGTGTAAAGGGGTGGAAGTGGTTTGCAGATGTATTTGCCGTATTGCTGATAGTACTGAATGTAACCGGCCTGTTTATACTAAAAGGAAAACATGGCATTGGGGGGCGGGGCAAATGGCTGATAGCAGCAGGCTTGCTGCCACCAATACTTTTCTGGCTGGTGCATGAATTTTTGTAGCCCCCTCCAACAAGCCCTATGATTTGATTGTCTGATATTAAACCATCCATTATGTGTAGCTGGACCGCACTGAATCAAAATGAACAAGGTTATGTAATGCAATGTTGCGATTGCAATCGTGTACAGATGGCATTTGGCACTACAGTAGTATCATTTACCAAAGATCAGTTCTACGATTTTTATAGAATGGCCGATGTAGTTCATGCGCGCAGCCTGAATGGTTTTGAGTCGCGTCAGCATTTGTTATTGCCTTCGGCATCGGTAGGTATGGTGTGTACCGCACAAGAGTTGAAACAATTGCATGAATTACTGAAAGGCGGGTGCAGTAAGCTGCTATATAACGATTTGTTGATTACCTATAAGAACTGATATGCGCCTGAAAATGACCATGCTTTTGTGTGTTGTCACGGTTAGTGCCACCGCACAACATTTGCAACTCACCGCCAATAATGGGGTGCCCGCAGGGGTGCAGGTACACCTGAGCAGCGTAAACGGCGGGAAGGATACAGTATTGACGGCCGATGCCCGTGGACGCATTGTGTTGCCTGCCAGTGGCTATCCCATGACGATAGCGGTACATAACATGCGGTATGGCAAGGCTACAGATACAATAGGTGGCCGCTGGCCAAAGGTGATGTGGCTGGAGCCGGAAACCATACAGGAAGTAGTAGTGACAGGGCAATATGGCGCACGTACTGCCGACAATGCCGTGCAAAAGATAGAGGTGATAGACCGGAGAAAGATTGAAGCCATGGCAGCACAAAACCTGAAAGATGTGCTGACCAACCAGTTAGAGATAAGAATGGACAACGATCCCATATTGGGCACGGCCATGAGCATGCAAGGAAGCCGCAGGTACGGGGCAGATGCCAAGATACTGATAGACGGAGTACCTGTTACCGGCAAGCTGAACGGTGCTGTAGACTTGTCGCAGATAAACCTGGCCAATATAGAGCGTGTTGAGATCATAAAAGGGCCCATGTCGGTATCTTATGGTACAGATGCTATAGCAGGTACCGTTAACCTGATAACACGCAAGCAGGTAGCCAACAAAAGCGAACTATATGCCGGTACGTATTACGAAACTCCCGGCACCTATAATATAACGGCTGGTGGTGGCATAAGGGGTGGTGCCCATTCATTGCGGATAGATGGTTTCAGGAATTTCTTTGGCGGATGGAGTCCGGGTAGGGGAGCGTCTTTTTTGGAAAACACCCCGCAATTAGCCGATACCGGCAGATGGATGTTGTGGAAGCCCAGAGAGCAATATCAGGCAGCTATTCAGTACGTTTACTCAAGAGGAAAAACCAGCCTCAATTACAAGAGTAGCAATTTTTATGAGATAATTACCAACAGGGGTATGCCTATGTTGCCTTATGGCGAGATGGCTTTTGATAACCGTTTTCTAACCACCCGGTTAGATAATGCGCTCTACCTGAACCAGGAGATGCCCAAAGGGGCGCATATTAATGCATTTGTGGCCTACAACGCTTACAAACGTGTAAAGGAAGACATTGCCAACGACCTTACCACGCTTACAGAGACGAAAGACCCTGCGTTGCAGGATACATCGAAATACAGTGAGGTAAATAGCCGGGCTACCTATGCTACCGCCAACAAGGACGCCAAGCTGGACTACGAAGCCGGTTATGATGTGAATGTACAATACGCCAATAGTACCCAGATAACAGATCGTGAGCAACGTATGGCAAACTATGCCGTCTTTGCCAGTGCCGAATATCGTCCTTTTAGCCAGGTTACAGTGAGGCCCGGTTTACGATTGGCCTATAACACCCGCTACAATGCACCATTGGTGCCCTCGCTGCATGCTATGTACAAGCCTGGCAACTTTACGCTTCGTGCATCTTGGGCCAGAGGTTTCCGCCAGCCGGGATTGAAGGATCTATACTTCGACTTTGTAGACATCAACCACAACATACATGGCAATACAGATCTGAAGGCCGAATCGTCTGACAACTGGCTGGCATCGGCCGGATATGCGGTAAAACAGGGCGAAGCCAATTGGCGGTTCAATGTATCGGGTTGGTACAATGATGTACGTGACCTGATAACACTCGTGCTGAAGCCCGGCGGTGCTACCAATGAATATTGGTACCAAAACATTAGTCATTTTGTAACCAAGGGTATGCAGGTAAATGCCGATGTGCAGGTAGGCAAATGGTCGGCATCGGCTGGCGGCTCTTGTATGGGTACATATAACCAACTATCCGAGACATTGGCGGTTCCTGCTTTCAGTTATTCGCCCGAGGTTCGTGGCAGTATTACTCGTACGTTTCCCTGGCACAATTTGTCTGTTGCTGCATTTTACAAGTACACTGGCCGTGCTGTAGTGTATATACTGAATAGCGATACCAACACCCCGCAACAATCGCGCATGGGAAGTTATCATATGGCCGATGTAACAGTGTCTGCCAAAGTGTGGCATCAGCGTATTACGCTGGCAGGCGGGTGTAAAAATCTGTTTGATGTTACCAACATTCTATCGGGCGGGGGCGATGGCAGTGCGCATTCTTCGGCTGCTACAACGGCAGCTGTAGGCATGGGGCGGTACTATTTTGTGAAAACAGAAATACGCCTGCATGGTAAAAAATAGTGCCAAATTCAATCATACTGTAAAGACTATGACTACTACGAACACTTTTTTTCGTTCTTCAATTCTGTATAATTTTTCGGGTGTTGGTATATTTATGTTGCTGCTTACCTCCTGTTTGCGAAAAGAACTACCCGTAACACCCCACGAGGCAGGCGATGTGCTGGTTGCAGGCGTAGACATGGATCCGCTCTATAAGTACCAGATTTACTACGATTTGAAAACCAATACCGTTGTAGGAAAAAATGAAAAAACAATTTGGGATTTGGGATTCGAGACCACGGCCGATGGCTACCATGTGGTGCTGAACAGTGCGCGTGCCATGTATGCCATGCAAGCCAATGCGGCCGATTTTGGTAGTGTCAGTTTTGCCGATACCGCCGGATTTGCCGAGAATAGACGGTGGGACTCACCTACAGGCAGTTGGGACAGTACGGCCGTAGGCGACTGGCGTACAAAAAAGCCGGTGTATATTATAGACCGTGGTTTCGACCCTATGGGCAAGCATCAGGGATGGGCAAAACTGCAACTAACTGCCGTTACGGATAGTAGCTATAACATCAGTTTTGCCAACCTGACTGACGGTGTGGCTACCCATCTACAGGTAAAAAAAGACAGCCTGTACAATTTGTCTTTTGTATCGCTTACTACCAATCAGCAACTGACGGTAGAGCCCCCCAAACAGAGTTGGGATTTAGTGTTTACACAATACACATTTGTATTCTATGATCAGATTCCGGTAACACCCTATCTGGTTACCGGTTGCCTGCTGAACCGATACAACACTACAGCATATCTCGATACTGTATCAGATTTTACAAGTCTGGGTTTTGCTTCAGTCAATCAAGACCTTTTCCTGGCCGATATGGGCGTAATAGGGTACGACTGGAAGGCTTATAATGGCGTTTCTTACGCTATTCGCACCAAAAACAAATACCTCATTCGCGATGCCGAAGGTATGGTGTACAAGTTGCGTTTTACAGGCTTTTACAATGCGCAGGGGGCAAAGGGTAGCCCACAGTGGGAATACCAAAGACTATAAGAGTTTGTCTGAGAATTATTGTTTGTAACGGGGGTGGTACTGCTCCAGCGTATTGCGCAGAAAAGTACGGTCCAGATGGGTGTAAATTTCTGTAGTAGTAATGCTGGCATGCCCAAGCATAGTTTGTACGGCACGCAGGTCTGCTCCGTTTTCTACAAGGTGGGTGGCAAAAGAGTGCCGCAGCGTGTGCGGATGAATCTCGCTGCTGATGCGGGCCTTTGCGGCAAGGTCTTTAATGATGTAGAACACCATCACCCGCGATAGTTTTGCCCCGAATTTGTTGAGGAACAGATAGTCTTCGTTCCCCTTTTTTACCACGGGTACTTGTGTACGCGTGTATCTCTGGTATAAATCTATTTGCTTAATGGCGGCATCGCCTATGGGTACCAATCGTTCTTTGTCGCCCTTGCCGGTAACCCTTATGTAACCCACTTCGGTATGCAACTGCGATATGCGTAGGGTTATCAGTTCCGATACCCGAAGACCACAACTATACATTACCTCCAGCATGGCCCGGTTACGCTGGCCATCTGGCCGGCTGTGGTCTATGGCAGCGAATAGTTGGTCTATCTCGGCCACGCTCAGTACGTGCGGCAACGCACGTTTGGGCTTCGGAAAGTCCAACAATTCCGATGGGTCGTTGTCTATTACATCTTCCAGCATCAGATAGCCAAAGAACGAACGGATACCACTAAGGATGCGGGCTTGAGTGGTAGCAGCAAGTCCCAGTTCGGCAATTTCTTGGGTGAGGGTACGCAGGTGTTCCAGCGTTATTTGCGGTATGGGTAGGCCGGCATAGTTGGTCTCTATATGCCGTTGCAGCATGGTTATGTCTCGCAGATAAGCCTCTACAGTATTGGCCGACATAGACCGCTCTAATTGCAGATACGCCCTGAACCCCTTGATAAACGACGGCCACATGGTGCAAAGCTATTGACAAAAGAGATTGACGGGCGGATATCTTGTGCTTAGAGCTGAAAAGAAATGGTGAATAAAAATATTATAGAATGTGTTTTTTAATATTGTTCTTATCTGTAGTTAGTCTTGTGGTGGGTTACTATCTTTGAGAAAACTAAACGTATGAATGATATTGCCAACCGGGCCGATATTGAGCGGCTCATAGATGCATTTTATACGACTGTGCGGGCCGATGATTTGTTGGGGCCTATTTTTAATACTGCCATAGGCGACAACTGGAGTCATCACCTGCCCATAATGTATCAGTTTTGGGATATGGTGCTGTTCAGTGCTCCCGGTTATGCAGGTAGCCCCGTTCGCAAACATACCGATCTGGATAAACGCCTGCCTATGGATAAGCCACACTTCGAGCGTTGGGTGGCTATATGGACTACTACTGTAGATGGTATGTATGCCGGGGAAATTGCCGACATGGCTAAAAACAAAGCAGAATTGATGGCGAACCTCATACGGATGAAAGTAGAGATGAGCCGCGAAGGTTTTGAAACTCTGAATTAGAAAATTGTCATGATTATAAGGGGGCAGCTGGTAGATGTATGGCAACGCCGCACATATGCCGCAGAATTGCACATTGCCGATGGCAAAATTGTATCGGTACAAGAGATAGATGCTGCACCGCAGCAATACATCATCCCCGGATTTGTAGATGCGCATATACACATAGAAAGTTCTATGCTGGTGCCATCGGCATTTGCGCCTATGGCTGTGGTACATGGCACTGTGGCTACCGTGTCAGACCCGCATGAGATAGCCAATGTATGTGGTATGGAGGGAGTGCGGTACATGATAGACAATGCCAAACAGACCCCTTTCAAGTTCTTTTTTGGAGCCCCTTCTTGCGTGCCCGCCACAACATTCGAAACAGCGGGAGCAACCTTAGATGCCCGCGATGTAGCCGCCCTGCTTGCCGATGACGATATCTGGTACCTTTCCGAAATGATGAACTACCCCGGTGTGCTGTATAAAGACCCCGGTGTTATGGCCAAAATAGCTGCAGCCCATGCCGCAGGAAAGCCCGTAGACGGTCATGCGCCCGGTATGCGTGGTGCCGATGTGGTTACTTATGCCAGTGCAGGCATCTCAACCGACCATGAATGTTTTGCATTGGATGAAGCACTCGATAAGATAGCAGCCGGTATGCACATTCTGATACGGGAAGGTAGTGCCGCTAAAAATTTTGAAGCCCTGCATCCATTGCTACACACGTATCCCGAAAGGGTGATGCTGTGCAGCGACGATAAACATCCCGATGAGTTGGTGATGCACCACATCAACGAGCTGGTGCGCCGGGCGGTGGCTAAGGGGTACAATGTGTATGATGTGCTGCGTGCGGCCAGTGTGAACCCTGTAACGCATTACAAATTACCGGTAGGCCTGCTGCGTGCCGGCGACCCGGCCGACTTTGTGGTGGTAGATTCGCTACAGCACTTCGGTGTTTTGCAAACATGGATCAATGGACAGTTGGTGGCCGATGCCGGAAAGTCGTTGATTGCTTATAGCGCAGCAGGGGTTATTAACTCGTTTGTAGCAGAGCCGCGCAAGGAAGCAGACTTCGCCGTACATGCCAATGGTGATGGCTTGCTGCGGGTAATAGTAGCCAACGAAGGCCAATTGGTAACCGGCGAAAAAATGGTGCCACCCACCATTGTCAATGGTTTGCTGGTAAGCAATACCCTTACCGATGTACTGAAAATAGCCGTTGTGAACCGATATGAACCTATGGCAGCTGTGGCGGTGGCATTTATCACCAATTTCGGACTCAAAGAGGGAGCCATAGCATCTACGGTGGGGCACGACTGCCACAACATAATAGTGGTAGGTGTTACCGATGAAGCAATGTGTATCGCTGTAAATGCACTTATAAAATGTAACGGAGGTATAGCCGTTGCCAACGTACAAGGAGCGGTACATACCATGCCACTGCCTGTGGCCGGGCTTATGTCGGGCGAGGAAGGGCATAAAGTGGCAGCAGCCTACACCCATATAGACCAACTGGCCAAACAATTGGGTACATCCATGCAGGCACCGTTTATGACACTGTCATTTATGGCACTATTGGTGATACCAGCCCTGAAGCTGAGCGATAAAGGGTTGTTCGATGGTGCGCAGTTTGCATTCACCACCCTGCAACAGCCCGAATAGCTCGGGGGAGCACAACAGACGGTTACGGTCTTTTCTCGGCTACAAAATTTAAACCAAAGAATAGGTACTCACGGCGCACACCGGGGGTAGATTGTATTTCTTCTTCCTGTTGCAGCAGTTTTTCGGCATCAGCGAAACGGTAGGTAACAGGCAGGTAATAGCGCACATATTGTACACTGCTGTCGGCAATGGCAAAATGGTTGGCTACAAACAGTTGCCTCCATGCCGCCAGACTGCGTATGTTTTCGTTACCAATCAGAATTTCCTTCTGTAGTTTTTCATCCCATATCGAGATGATGCGCTTGTTGCCCCTGTATTTATAGAGCTTGGCCCGCTGAATGATGTTGGAGCCATTTTCTTCTATAGACAGTATGCGGCCACCGGGGCGCAGGGCGTTATGAAATATCTGTAGCGCATCGTTGATAGGCTCCAGATGGTGCAGCGTATCTTGTACAATTATCCAATCGTAAGAATTGGCGGCAGGTGCGTTATCGAATAGGTTTTCGTAGCTACAGGTAAACAGCGAGGTGTCGCCATAACGGCTCCAGTATTCGCGGCGTTTCTGTACCGTTTCGTAATAGAACTCTAATGTAGTACCATGCGAGGAAATACCATTCATAGCCAGATACAAGCAGGTAGTGCCGTAGCCGCAGCCACAGTCCCAAATCTTGGGGTCGGGTTTGCCACCGGCTACAAGGTACTTCTGAATGTAGCGCAGCCGCTGCAAAAAGTAGTTCCTTCTGAAGTGCCATGACGATTGATTGCCGAGGAACTTATAGTAGGGTTGCATTTCGGTATGCACTTCCAACTCTTTCAATAGCAGATCGAAAAACTGCTCGGGCGACATTGAAGGCTTGGTCAAAATCGAGTAACGGTTAAAATGGTTATGCTTGTGCCAAATGTAGTAAGTATGCCCGACATGACGAAACCACACCTGCCCGGCCCACCTGCCGCCGGGCAATATTGTATTGTGTGATGAATGAATTGGTTTTGCCTATGCTGCAAGTGGTCTTATTTGGCAAGGGTGGGTGTTGTTCGTAGTTTTGCAATAATTACAGATAACACAATGGAAGCAACAATAGCAACAGAAGCACCAGTGAAGCTGAGTGGCAATGCCATAGCAGAAGTAAAACGCCTGATGAGTGAGCCGGGTTTCGATGCCAGTCAATACCTGCGCATAGGTGTAAAGGGTGGGGGCTGCTCGGGCCTGAGTTATGTGTTGGGCTTCGACCGTATGGAAGACGATGACCGCGCTTACGAAATAAAAGGCATACCCGTAATAATGAAGGATGCACACGGTATCTATTTGCTGGGTATGACGGTAGACTATTCCGACGGCTTAAATGCGCGCGGTTTTGTATTCAATAACCCCAATGCCAGCAGCTCTTGCGGATGTGGTAGCTCTTTTGCAGTATAAGTAGGGCGAAATAGAGGATTCAGTATTTCTGTAAGACAATATGGAATTGACACCATTCAGCCACGATGAGGCTGCCGAAATTGCCGAGGACTTTGAAGACCTTATAGACACCGAGTTTACACTGGGTGGGGTAGGATACCTGATTGAGGATATTTTGATATGTCCTTTTGATGCAAGCGAACGCGAAGAATGGTTGGCCGGATATGCCGATGGTGTAACTACGATGACCAGTGAGGAGGTAGATGTGTATTTGGCCGTGTCTGATGAAGGTGGGACAATTTCCTATATGAGCATCAGAAATTTTGCAGCCGAGAAGGGTATAGGGTATCAGTTTCCGTAAATTGTTTTTACAAGATAGCTTTATTGAAGGGGAATGCTGCGAGGCGTTCCCTTTCAATATTTTATGGCTTATACCGCATACTTTTCTTTAAGTTGGTCAATGGATTCTTTGCCAGTCAAATAAGTACTTTCCTCTTCCTGTACTCGTTCCGTGAGTACAGATTTCATTTCAGTTGTCAGTTCATAGCCGTTGGTGTCTTCCTCTATGATGATGGTTATCGGCTTAGACTGGAAAGCTGTTTTTATGGGGTCAATAATATCTGAGTTTAACTCTTGAGCAGATGAAAAATGATATGTCGTGTACATGTTGTTTGTTTTTAGCTTTCGATAGTCAATTACAAAGATATGAGTGATATGTTGGTGCAGCATATTTTGTCGTCAAAACTTCAATCATCCTTCACTTTTATAAACATTCTGTCAGAATAATAATAATGCAGCGGGGGACTTGACTCAGAAGTAGTTCGGCCATTAGTTTGTATTTTACATCGTGTAGTGTAAGTGCTGTACAAACAACTGGATGCCTTCTTGTGTAGATTTTTCAAAGGGGTTGTATTTTTTTTCAAATGTGATTGCTGATTTATGTCTAATGTAAGTTTGATAATTGAAGAACGTGCCGCCAATATTGGCAACTTTTTGGTGGGTAGGCTATTGCCGTTTATCCAGAAACGGAGTGTAGGCCCGTTTGTGTTTATAGACCATATGGGGCCTGCCAAAATGAATGAACGGCAGAATATGGATGTATTGCCACATCCGCACATAGGGCTATCTACGCTTACTTTTTTGTTTGAAGGAGCCATTATGCACCGCGATAGTATTGGTACCGAGCTGGAGATACAACCCGGAGCAGTGAACTGGATGACCGCCGGCAAGGGTGTGGTACACTCTGAAAGAACACCGGAGCGGTTGCGGCATTCCGAAAAGATGTTGCACGGACTGCAAATATGGGTAGCATTGCCCAAACATCTCGAGCAATCAGAACCTTCGTTTGCCCATGTGGCCAAGGAGGATATACCTGAATGGGAAGAGCAGGGGCTGCGCATCAAACTGATTGCGGGCGAGGTAATGGGCCGAAAATCGCCGGTGCCGGTACACAGCAAGTTGTACTTTATAGAACTGAAGAACGAGGCGGCTACCTCAGTAAAGCTGGGCAGTCATCTGTTTGGCGAAAGCGGGCTGTATATACTGGACGGTGGTGTAAAGGATGGTGGCGAAGAATATGGCCCCAAACAACTGCTGATAGCCAAAGATGCTGCCCTGTGCGAGTTTGAGCTAATGCCCCATTCTACTGTCTATATTTTTGGCGGAGAGCCATTCCCTGAGGCGCGGCATATAGACTGGAATTTTGTATCGTCAGACATTGATTTGATACAAAAGGCCAAGGCCGATTGGGATGCGCAACTATTCCCCAAAGTGCCCGGCGAAACCGAATTTGTTCCTTACCCAAAACGTAAAATATGATTTCTAAAGTGCAGGTAAAAGCTGAGATTGGCAACGAGCCATACAAAACCGTAATAACAGCGGGCGAAAAATCGATTATTGCCGATGAACCACCGGCAGAGGGTGGGGCAGATCGTGGCTTTAATCCGTTCGAGTTGATGGCGGCAGCACTGGCATCATGTACGGCCATTACCCTGCGTATGTATGCCGAACGTAAGCAATGGGCAACCGGCAAGATAACGGTAGATGTACTACTGAACAGGGTCGACCAAAACCAGACTGTTTTCACCCGCATCATCACTACCGAAAACAAAATGGATGAAGCCAATAGCAACCGCCTGATAGCCATAGCCAATGCCTGCCCTACGCACAAAATACTGAAGGGGAGTATAGATATAGAGACAACGTTGGGGTAGTAGGGTGGGCCAGTATGCTTTTTAGATTTAATGTGATTGGTATTACTGTTTCAATTTTTCTGCCACCATCTTGCCGGCACCTGCTATATTGCCGCAAAAGATGATGTTGATAGCATGGAGGTGTTGCCGATGAGCGATTTATGCAAAAAGAGCAGAAGTATGGCAAATGTACATAAGTGTGATTTAACAATTTGTTTAACCACGCCAAAAAGAGAACACCCATACATTTGCTATTCATCAAAAAAAACACCTTCGTATGAAGAAACTATTTATCCCGCTGGTTGTAGTAGCTACAATTTTGCTAATCTCTGATGCGAGTGCGCAAAAGATACAGCAATTCCCATCCTATTGGGGCAACGAAAATAAGGCTATTCGCAGCCTGCACAGAGCCACAAGCACGAAAAAATTTGCATCAAAAACCACCGCTACAGATGTTAGGCTGACATCGGTAGCTAACATGGAGCATGACGGTACCGCTCTTCGCTTTACAGATTCTACTACATTCAGCTACCTGGGAAGTAGGGGCGGAACGTTTGACGATATGTGGCTGACTTGGAACTGGGACTCGGAAACAGGTTATTATTACGAGCATAATGGCACTACTTACGACCCTGCCAGTGCTAAAATGACGACCTATTACAACACCTCAGGCTTGGCCGACAGCTTTGTAGTGCAGCAGTGGGACGGTACCGCATGGCTAAATGAGTCTAAAACGGTATACACATATGATGGGGCCGGTAATGTAGCCACTTATACAGAGTATGAAAGAAATGTAGCCACTGGTCTTTGGAGCAATTTGAGCAGAGTTAGTTACACGTATACAGCATCTGGTAAGCAGGCAACTTTTATACAGGAAATGTGGAGTACTTCAGGCGGTACGTGGGAGAATTTTGCAAAGAATACTTATACATGGAACACCGCAGACCAATTGACTGATATTCTATGGGAATTCTGGAGTGGTACTGCATGGAGACCAAGCATGAGAACTACACATACCTACGATGGCAGTGGCAACAGAATAGAGTCTGAGAATGAAAGTTGGAATACTACCACGTCTGTGTGGGTGCCTTCTTACAAGGCTCAAAGTACTACGTTTGATGCCTATCATCAACCAATAGAAACAACAAAATCTTTATGGAACACTATTTCTGCTGCTTATGAGCAAAATGAAAGAGTAAGATATTCATACAATACCTACGGCAAGCCCGATTATGAATATTCTGAATCATGGAATGGCAGTTCGTGGGAAGTGGCAAAGTACGATTACAGAACCCGCTACCATTACGAACCGTACACTACCTCTGGTGTAAACGAAGCCGTAAATGTAACTGCCAACGCTTTGGTGTACCCGATACCAGCAACAACTACCATGAACATAGACGTAAGCTGGACGGATACGAAACAATATGCGGCTACCATAACCGATGCAACCGGCCGTGTGTATATGAGCTGGACATCGCCCGTAATGGTAAACAAGCATCATGAAGAACTACAGATAGGCAACTTGTCCGCAGGCTGTTATATACTCACCATGCAGGGACGTACTGAAAAGGTAGTGAAGCAATTCACGGTTGTTAGGTAGTTGTTGAAGAAATAATATATATGCAGCCCTGCAACGCTATTGTTGTGGGGCTGTTTTGTGTACATATATATGCATTATGTCATCATTTCAGTTTTTCTGCCACCAACTTGCCGGCATCTTCTATTGTACCACGAAAGATGATGTTGTTTTGTTGCAGCACTATAACAGTGGGGTAGGCCTGAATATTGAATAGTTTTTTCAGATTTTCGTTGCCCACAAGTACCGGAAATGTAAAGCCTCTGTCACGTACTACTTGCATAGCCATGCCGGTAGTATCGCCTTTTATGGGTATATCGAGGGCATAAACGGCCACCCGGTCATTATTTTTCCATTGTTCGTAGTACTGTTGTACTGTAGGGAAAGCTGCAAAACAATAGCCGCACCGGGTATTAAAAAAATCGAGCACCACCATATCGGTGGCCTTGTAGTTGGTTTTGTCTGCCGATGGGGCTATTTGGTTCATCCAATCGGTAGGTGCTGTCTCGTGTACAATGCCCGTAGCGGTGCCATAGCTCAGATAATTTAGCCATAACTCATGTCCGCGCAGGTAATAGAATACCGACATGGCTACAGATATGGCTACAATGGCAATACGGAATGCTGCGGCTGTGTATCTGCGATAGAGGTACCCAAAAACACAGGCTAACGCCTGCCCGGCTATATCAAAGCATCCCACGGTGGGTGGCGCACCATCGAGCACCCACGCCAGTGCGGTAAGCAAGGCAAGGGTTACGATGGCTGTTACCGGTACTCTGTACGCTTTATCAGGAACCTTGCCCGACAGGATGTACACCATCAGAAAGAACAACAAGAAGCTGATGCCAAAATCGACTGCACTAGAACAACGGAAGCGGATGAATGTAGTGGCTACCTCTAAGAGGATAGTCCACAGAATGGGGGAATGGATTTTTTTCATGGAAACAGAATCAAAGCTGAAACGACCAAATCAGCCTCAATAGTATCTACTGTTGGATGATTTTACAAAAATATTTAGTACGTTCGTTTGATACCACCAATTCCATTTTTTCTTCATTGGAATTGGTATTCGAACAATAATAATTGAACATTAAAGGGCCATGGACACATCTGCGTTTCTTATAATTGCCGCATTGGCGATAGTTGTACTTGGGATTATCCTCATGAGATTAGTTTTCTCAATTCCAACAATCGTATCAAACGTTAAAGCACAAACTCGTTTGATGATAAAAATCGCGGAGAAAGCCGAAGTTTCACCGGAAAGTATCAGCAAAATAATGAAGGATGCATCGCTAAGATATGATGGAGGTAGAAACGTAGTTGACGACAAGTAGCATTATTCGAACCTACAATACCTCTTTCTCCTTACTCTTTTCCACCGCCGTGTACAGGCTATGGTACTCGCCCTGGGCAGCTATAAGCGCATCGTGGTTGCCGCGTTCTATAATGGTGCCTTTGTCCATCACTATTATCTCATCGGCCTTGCGGATGGTAGACAGTCTATGGGCTATAACAATAGAGGTTCGGCCGCTGATGAGGGTATCTATAGCTTTTTGTATCAGTTGTTCGGTTTCGCTATCTACCGATGACGTGGCTTCATCCAGTATCAGTATGGCAGGGTTGGCCAGCAACGCCCGCGCAAAAGAGAGCAATTGCCGCTGCCCCTGCGACAGGGTGCTGCCCCGCTCCATTACCTGAAAATCGTAACCGCCCGGCAGGCGGGTGATGAAGTCGTGAATGCCCAAAATTTGGCAGGCTTGCTCCACCTGCGTCCGGCTTATGGCTGGGTTGCGCAGGGTTATGTTATCGGCCACCGAGCCCGAGAACAGGAAAACATCTTGCAACACCACACCTATACGCTGGCGCAGGCTGTATATGTCGTATTCCTTCAGGTCTTTGCCGTCTATAATAATGTGGCCGCTTTCTATCTCGTATAGGCGGCTCAGAATACTGATGAGCGATGTCTTTCCTGCCCCGGTATGCCCCACCACCGCCATGGTGCGCCCGGCAGGCAGGTGAAAAGAAACTCCCCGCAGTACGGGCGTTTCGGGCTTGTAGCGGAAATAAACATCTTTGAATTGTATTTCCCCCTTTATATCATCGGCCTTCAAGCTACCATTGTCTTGCAGGTTTTCGGTACTGTCCAGCACGGTAAATACCCTGTCTGCCGCTATAATGCCCATTTGCAATACATTGAACTTATCGGCCATCATACGCAGTGGGCGAAACAACAGATTGAGGTACATCACAAAGGCAATAATATCGCCGGGTGTAGTGCCCGCATGCAGTATACGCGATGCTCCATACCATACCAGCAATCCCAATGCCAATGCCAGTATGATCTCTACCAGCGGAAAAAATACCGAATAGGCAAAAATGCCCTTAATGTTGGCATCACGGTGTTCCTTATTGATGTTGTTGAACTTGCCCAGTTCGCGATCCTGAGCGGCAAATGCCTGTACTATGTACATACCGGTAAGGTGCTCTTGCACAAAGGCATTGAGGGCCGATACCGCATTGCGCACCCGCTGAAAAGATTTGTTCACCTCTTCCTTGAACCACCACGTAGCCAGTATCAGCAACGGAAACGTGCTGAGACACACCAGCGTCAGTCGCCAGTCGGTAAGCAACATCACAGTAATGATGGAAATGATGGTGAGTATATCGGCCACAATAGAGATGATACCCTCAGAGAATATATCATTGATGGCTTCAATATCGTTGATGGTGCGGGTGGTGAGTGCCCCTATGGGGGTACGGTCGTACCAGCCTATATTCTGGTGAAGAATTTTCTTAAACACCGTGTTCCGCATATCGTTTACCACGGTCTGGCCCAGCCAGTTGGCCCTGTAGGTAAACCAGAAGCGTAATAGACTCTCTACCAGCAACAACCCAAACTGAATAATGCTGATGCGAATAAGCCCTTCCAGCATATGCCCGGCCACATATTTATCTACAGAGAGCTTGATGAGCCATGGGCGTAAAGGCGACAGACCAGCCAATACAATGGCCAGTACCGCCGCCAGATATAGTGTAGATCTATAAGGGGCAGTAAAAGCAAATATGCGGCCCAGCAGCCTCAGGTCTATCGATTTCTTTTTTTGTGTTGCAGCACTCATTGTTCTACATGGTCTGGTACCATTGCGGTACTATCTTCTTCCCCCCAAATTATTACGTCTCACGTGCCGACATCAGGTATGCCTTTATAAAGTCATCCAGTTCGCCGTCCATTACAGGTTGCACATTGCCCACCTCATGGTCGGTACGATGGTCTTTTATCATCTTGTATGGGTGAAATACGTAGCTGCGTATCTGCGAGCCCCATTCAATCTTTTTCTTGTTGGCGTTGGCGGCATTCAGGGCTTCTTCGCGCTTGCGCATTTCTTCTTCGTACAGGCGGCTTTTCAGCATGGTCAATGCTTTTTCGCGGTTCTCGCCCTGTGTACGCGCCTGCTGGCACTCTACTATAATGCCCGTAGGTATGTGTTTCAGACGCACCGCTGTTTCTACCTTGTTCACGTTCTGGCCACCAGAGCCGCCAGACCTGAAGAAGGCCCATTCCAAATCGGCCGGGCTCACCTGTATTTCTATGGTATCATCTATCAGCGGGTACACAAATACCGATGCAAATGAGGTGTGCCTGCGTGCATTAGAGTCGAACGGAGATATACGCACCAATCGGTGTACGCCACTTTCTGCTTTCAGCAAGCCATAGGCAAATGCCCCGTCAAATTCCAGCGTAGCCTGCTTAATGCCTGCACCATCGCCATATTGTACATCTACCTCGCTCACCTTCCATCCCTGCTTTTCGCCATACATGCGGTACATACGCATCAGCATTTCGGCCCAGTCCTGGCTTTCGGTACCACCTGCTCCACTGTTTATCACCAGCATGGCCGGCATTTCGTCTTCCGGTGCATCCAGCGTACTCTTAAACTCCAGCTCGTCTATATCGTGCAGTGCTTTGTTATAGGCTTCCTGCACTTCTTCTTCGCGGGCTTCGCCTTCTTTCCAAAAGTCGAACAATACGGCAAAATCCTCTACCGCACCATTTACCTGTTCGTAAAAGTCTACCCAGTATTTATTGATTTTTATTTCTTTCAGTATTCCGGTAGCCCGTGCGTTATCGTCCCAGAAACCGGGAGCCAGCGACAGCTGACGGTCGTTTTCCAGTTTGCCAAGGCGGTCTTCTATACGCAGAAAGCGATGCAGATGCGCCGTGCGATCCCGCATCTCCTTCAGGTTTTCTTGTGTCATATGTGGCGCAAAGGTACGGCGAAACAGCCCAATCCCATCATATATGAAGTGGCTGGTATTGTCTCAGTTTGAAAATTACCTACACTATAAAATACATTGTGCATATGACTATATTTGCGCAAATTTTATAAATGGCTGGGAAATACCCTAATATATACCCTACAGAAGAATTTAAGGACAACGTCTCTATAAAGTATCTGTTTGTTAGCAATGGTAAAAGAGATATAGTAAAGGCGGTAGAATACCAGTATGTGGAGCCACACGAACAAGACCATTTATATAACCTGGCATTCGGTGATTATGATTTTGAAACAGAACAATTGAACGATTTAATCGACACCAATAATGGGGATCATTATGCTGTATTCAACACCGTATTAAGCACTATCCCATCTTTTTTCGAGGAAAATCCGGGCGCAACAATGATGGTTCAAGGTAGCGACACTAAGCAAGAATACATCAACAAATGCAAGGAGGCATGTAAAAAGAATTGCGAAGAAACGTGTAAAAATACAGAAAGACGAATTAGCACTTATAGGTACTATGTCGATAAAAATTACGATGAATTGATAAAAGACTATGAGTTTGAGGGTGGAGAAACGCTGGGCGATGGCACAATTTTAAAGGAAATTTACGTTAAGGGTAAGAAGTATGATACTGTTTTTTGTAAGAAAAGATTAAATTTGCAACATGAGAACTAAAGAAAATAGTACCGAAAGATTGGTAACAGTACCACAAAAAGGTTTACTATCTTTAGTAGCTAATAAGCTAAAAGATCGGGTATTGTTCCCCGATAAATTAGAAAAGGCAAAAGAATACATGAAGAAGATAGAGTTAGCAAAGCAATAGTACATTTATCAATAAATTTTAAGGCTGCAATTTGCAGCCTTTTTTATTCATAGATTTTACTACCAAGTCGCTACTTTACCTTTGAAGTATAGTGTGCCGGGTATGGCGCAACCAATGGCGGAAATACTACCTTTGCGCAGATTTCTATGGCGGTTTACACAGATCTGAATGACATTGTCGGTATGCAGCGGGCGGTAGTAACCATTGGTACATTCGATGGGGTACACAAAGGCCACTGCGCCATACTGGCCGAGGTTGCCGCCCATGCCCGCAGGGTAGATGGCGAAAGCGTGTTACTTACCTTCGAACCACACCCGCGCAAAGTGCTGTTCCCAGACCAGCCATTGGGTATCATCACACCTCTTCAAGACAAGCTGCAACTGATAGCCGCCACTGGTATTCATCATGTGGTCGTAGTACCATTCACACCTGCCTTTGCCGCTATGTCGGCCGCACAATACCTCGAGGAAGTATTGGTACAGCCATTCAATCCTCATAGTATTGTTATTGGTTACGACCATCGCTTTGGGCACGACCGGGCAGGTAATATCGACCTTCTGAAACAGTATGCACCCGCTTACGGGTATAGTGTTACCGAGATACCCGCACAGCAGATACACGAGGCCGCAGTAAGTTCTACCCGCATACGCAAGGCTATAGCAGCCGGCAATATTGCCGATGCCAATGAAATGTTGGGCCGCTGCTATACCGTAAGTGGCGAAGTAGTACATGGGCAGAAACTGGGCCGCACCATTGGTTATCCTACGGCCAATCTGCTTCTTTCAGAGCCCGATCAGGTAATGCCCGGCGTGGGTATTTATGCTGTGTATGTGTGGGTAGATGGTGTCCGGTATAAGGGTATGATGAGCATTGGTTATAACCCAACCGTTACCAGCGACCGCACGGTAAAGCCCGAGGTAAACATCCTCGATTTTGATAAGGATATTTACGGCAATATTATTCGCATAGAGTTTGTACAATGGTTACGTGCCGAGGAGAAGTTTGAAGGGCTGGAAGCACTGAAAGCACAACTTCACAAAGACAAACTGGCAGCAATGGCTGCACTGGTAGGGTAGCGGCTATGCCTTAAAGTATGCGGTACACCATGCATACAACGCTATTTGTACCGCCAATGCACCCGTAACCAACCAATACCACCCTTGCCAATAGCGGGTATTGTCGTTTTCTGCGTCCTGTACAGGTTCATTCATAGTATTATTGATATTTGTGGTACCAGCTATACTCTATCCAACTGGTATCGTTGCCGGTTCTGGTGCTAAAGAAAAGGGTATCTTTTGTGTATCGCAGTGTGGTAGCATTGTGCCTGCCCACACGGCGTTCATTACTAAAGTAGGCACTATCTGCCAGCCACGGTATATTGTTGCTCCAGGTAGCAACAGTATTCTCATCTATAGCAATGGTATTGAACGTGGTGTCATTGAGGGGCTGCGGTACCAGTCCGGGGCAACATTTGCCATACAATTTTTGGTAGCCGCCTTTCCATGCCCTGTTGCCAATAACCCTTGGTACCGGTGGTTTCAGTCTGAATGTTTTAATGTTGGGGCGGTATAGAGCGTTATTCACCACCAGTATTACTGTATCATCAGCTATTGCTGCACCATTGGCGTGGCTCTTATAGAATGCAATACGTGGTTGGGCTTGAAATGACTCGGTACCATTACTGAATGTCCAATGAAAAACACTGTTGGCAGGGGCACTACTCTGAAAGGAAATAGAGTCACCAATTATCAAATTGCCCGAATACGATACATCGTACAATGGTTGTTGTTTGGGTAGTGGGTCTGAAATACTACAGCTACTTAGGCCTGCAAGACCAGCCACAATAAGTGTTCTTATATTCATCAATACCGAATGAGGGCGCATAAATCCGATAACCAAAGATACAATTTTAATGATGCAATAATGATGCCAGCATTCGGCGGCGAGCCGGCATGATTGTTGGAAATTATTTTTACGAACTTCTACTAAAAAATTAGTTGTTTAACTAAATAGTTAGTAGATTTACTAAAAATTTAGTTGAAGTAATGGATAATACTCATAAGACACTCACACGAGCCGAGGAGGAGATAATGCAGGTATTGTGGCAATTGAACAAAGGTTTTATAAAAGACATAGTAGATCTGTTGCCAGAGCCGAAGCCACATTACAATACCGTAAGTACCATCATTAAGATATTGAACGATAAAGGCTTTGTCGGTTTCGAGTCGTTCGGAAAAGCCAATCGCTATTTCCCGTTGGTAAGAAAGGAAGACTACAGCCGAAAGACCATGGGCGAGTTTGTGAAAAAATACTTTGGCAATTCATACCACGGCATGGTATCGTTCTTTGCCAGAGAGAAGGACATCAGCATCAAAGAGTTGGAAGAAATCCTATCAGAACTAAAAAAACAGCAATAACATGGAAGTGCTATTTTATTTGCTAAAGAATGTGGCAGCTACTTCGCTGTTGTTCGGTGTGTATGCACTTATACTAAAAGATAGGGTAGTGCCTGCCACTGCCAGATTCTATCTGCTGTGTATTGCGGTTTTTTCGGTAGTCATTCCATTCATTACATTGCCAGCATCATTTTCCACAGCAATACCAGTTTTCAGCATGCCCGGCATAGTTGTACCCACATGGGCTGTGGGCAGGGGAGAATCAAACTTTCTCATTGTCAACATTTTGTCCATCCCTATGCTTTACGGCCTCACCGCATTGGGTCATTTCATAGCTTTCTTTATACAGTTGGGTACCATGGTGCGGTTACTAAAACAGGGCAAAATACATACAGTTACAAATAAAATTACCATAGTTACAAATGTAAAGGCAGGTCCGGGCAGTTTTGGCAGATATGTATTCTTCCCAGCAGGCGAAGTGAATGAGACCATACTGCAACATGAGGTATGCCATGTGCAGCGTGGGCATAGTGCCGACATTGTTGTACTACGACTGCTTCGTTGTATCCTTTGGCCCAATTTTTTGCTCGCCTATATTTTGAAGGAGCTGAGAATGGTACACGAGTATGAGGCCGATGCGTTTGCTGCCAGAACCAACCCCCAATATGGAACCTTTCTCTTGAATCAGGCATTTTCCACTTCGTCATTTTCTTTATGCAACACTTTTTTTTCTCATCCCATAAAACGTAGAATTATTATGCTACAAAACAACAAAGTACAGCACGGTGCTGTGCGGCAAAAAGTGATGGTTGCATCAGCCGCTGGCCTCTTATTGATGGCTGGTATGGTATACCTGCAGAGTTGCAAACCCGCAATTGCTCCCTCCGAGCCATCCGCAGTTTCAAAAGTAGGCGCAACTGCCTTTCATGGCGAAGCCGATAATACGAAAATGCCCGAGGCAAAAGTAGACCTGGTTCAGTTTTTATCGGCAAACATCAAGTATCCCGATGCTGCTAAAACAAAAAAGATAACCGGGCGTGTGGTGGTGAAACTGGTAATAGACGAAACAGGAAAGTTGGTAGAAACAGAGGTGAAGAGGTCGCCAGACGAGTTGTTGACAGCAGAGGCACTGCGCGTCATCAGGCTCATACCCGGTTGGAAGCCCGGAACGAAAGATAACCAACCTGTAAAAACAGAAATGTACTTGCCAGTGGCGTTTGTGTTGTAGTTGTGATACTAATCAATAATAACAAAAGCAGGCCCTTAAAGACCTGCTTTTGGCGTATTCTGATAAAACCAGAACCTATCTGTGTAGTGCCACCCCAATTGTAGATACATTGCCGGACAGATCTACAAATATGCCGGTTGCATCATTTATGTGGTACTCGGCACCTATATGCAGGTCTACATATACAGGATTAACGCCTGGTAAATCGCCGGTACGCCCTGTATAGCCTTCATCCCAGCGTTTGTTGATGTACACTACCCCCAAAGATGCGGCTGCATAAATATCCCAATTGGCGGGTAGTTCCAGTACGTCATCAAAGTAATAAGTAGCCTTTGCCCCAATGGGTATTATAGTGCCCCTGTAGCGATAATTACCCGTGCCCCATGGTAGCGGATTGCTGCGGTAAGACGAAAACCCTACAAATGGTGCAATGGTAAAATGGTTCGCAACGTCAAACTCGTAATTGGCAGTAATGTATGGCGAGCGCATAAAAGACCGCCCAAAGTAACCCGGCCCTATTCCTATGTTCCAGGTGTGGCCATATTCGCTGTAGGCAGGTACTGTGTTTAGTGTTTGTGCTGTGGCTTTTTGATGCGTTGTGGTGGCAATGGCAAGCCCGGCAAAAAGAATACCTGCAAATCGGAAAAAGGTTGTTGCGTTCATGATGTAAGTGGTTTTTAAATGTGAACAATGAAACAACAATCCTAAGTTACATCAGCATATGTATACAAAATGTGAATGTGCAAGCCTTGCAGCCCATGTAGGCAATACACAGTCGTCATTTAACGTACTATTGGCAAACCTGTTGTTATATGCCTACTCAGGTTGTTTGCACCGGGCTGTGCCTACCTTATCAGGGTAATATCTCCCTTCATCACCTTGCCTGTATTGCCCGGCCCATTTATATGAATAAGATAGTGGTATACGCCCATTTCGGCATCTTTCCCATTGCAGGTGCCATCCCATCCGGTTTTACCGCCAACACTGTTAGTGTATACTACATTGCCCCAACGGTCAAATATTTGCAGGTCTGCAAGTGTGTACTGTGGCGGATATACGGGTCTGAATACATCGTTCAGTCCATCTCCATTGGGGGTAAAGGCTGTTGGTACAAAAATGTTGTCGCCATGTTCCACATCTACACTTATGGTGTCTGTACTCAGGCAACCAAGACTATCGAAAGCGGTAACTGTATAGGTAGTAGCCGTTAGTGGCGTGGCTATCGGGTTGTTGATGTTGTTGTTATTCAGGCTGCCATCGTTTGGCATCCATGTATACAGTCGTCCGCCCATTGCATTCAGTTGCAGGCTGCTACCAGCCGTTATTGTGGTATTGGCCGTTACACCATACAGGGCCGATATAGCACCACCTACTGTCAGCATAGCAGTATCGGTACCTATACAGCCAGTAACTGTATTGGTAACAACTACAGTGTACACACCTTGCGATGCCGCCGTAGCACGTTTCACAAACGGATTGAAAAGTTCTGAACTAAAACCATCTGGGCCATCCCAGCTACAAGCGAAGTCGGTACCATTGGGTGTAGCATACAGTTCGGCCGGTTCGTCGATGCACACAGTTTTCAGTGCAGTAGCTACTGTAGGTACTGGTGGCAGCAGGGTAACGGTTGCCACACTGGTTGCTTTACAGCCCAGTGTAGCTACAGTTGCCGTTACTGTGTACGTAGTAGCTACCAGTGGTCCTGCAAATGGTTCCATCACATCGGGGTCAGACAGGCCGGTGCCGGGTTCCCAATGGTAACTATAGGTGGGGCTGCCACTTACCAGTAATTGCACCTGCTTACCGGGGCAAATGGCTGCTGCCGGATTGATTACCGATATTGTGGGGTCTGCGACTGTTATAGTAATTGCATCGTTGGCCGTACAGCCGTCGGTAGTAGAAACTGCCGTAACGCTGTAAGTAGTAGTAGTAACGGGGCGTGCCCATGGGTTTTGTGCATTCACAAAGTCCAGAGTGGTACCGGGTGTCCATGTATAAAATAGCCCGGCACTGCCCGATACCATGATGTGGGCCGCATCGCCCTTGCAAATAGTGGTATCGGGGGTAATGATGCTCATCGTGGCCTGATTGACGGTTACATTCAGTATGCGGGACAATGGTGTGCAACCCGACAGAGGCAATACTGCATTCACCGTATATGCGGTGCTTACAGCCGGAGCGGCAAAAGGTTGCAATGCCGTAATGCTACTGAGGGTACCGGCTGGAGACCATGTGTACACGAGACCGGCAGACCCATTGGCCCGAATCTGAAATGACTGACCCAAACAAATGGCCGTATCGGGTGTAAGCAGAGACAGGGTAGGGGCATCCAGCAGATTGAGAGAAACGGTATCTATAATACCACAACTAAAAGGCGAAGACAGGAAAATGGTAATGGTACGAATGCCGGTAGCAGGCGTAACAGGGTTCCCTGTAATGCTGATAACCACACTGGTATCGCCGGGGTTGATGGTGGCACTATCGGGGGCGGTATAGTCTGGCCCCTTTACTGCCGACCCTCCATAACTGAAGTACACTTTTTGCGGCGCACCTGTAGCACGGCTGTTCAGTACGGTAATAGTAGCCGGTGCACAGCCACGTACCAGCGAGTTGGGTATGCCCGCAATGGTATGGCCTATAGAGTCGTTTTTGCGGAAGCGGTACGAGTTGGTAGAGAGACTACCCGCTTCTATAAACACACCAGAATCGTACAGCCCGTTGGCTGCATCGGCTACACTCATTTTCAGGTGGTAGGTACTGCATGGCGTTACCTGATGAAATGCCCGCAATTTGCGGGTATAACCACGGTACGTAACTTGTGTACCGCCAGTATTGTTAATATAATAAGCGGTAAAAGGCGACCCCGGCCCCATAGCGGTACAGTTGGCTATGTTGCAAAAGCCCGGCCAACCCGGAGGGCCGGGCACACCACTGTTGATGCTGTTTACAGTAACCGGTATATTGGTACCCGGTACCAATGCCATATTCTGTAGACCGGTAATGCCGGGGCCAGATATGAAGAATGCAAAGGCATCGTTATACTGCCCGCAGGTCGAGTTTACATATTCTTCTGAGCCAAACTGATAATTGAAACTTACAGTATCGCCCTGTGGTACAAAGTCGAATTCCAGTGTACAGGCATCAAACGTACCGGTACCTGCAAGCGTTACCAGATCGGGGTCGCCGGGGGCAGCATTGTTGGTACTGGCAAGAAATGTCTCCAGCCCGGCCGTATTGATGGCCCTGCCAGTTGTAAGTACTATGCCACTATCAATAGTGATGGGTGTAGCTACCGAGACAAAGGTACCGTTAGCTACACCGGCACAGGTAAGCACTGGCGAAGAAATAGAAATACCAGCCCCCGCCAGTTTGGCTGCCAAAACAGCGGCAGGATGCGTGGGCGAAATGGTAAGCTGGCCAAACAAGCTGGCTGGTAAACATAACAGGGCAATAAGTAGCAGGTTTGTAGCCTTTTTCATGACTGCGGAAATATGCGGCAAAACTCCCAACGGGAGGTTACCGCAACATTACCACAATGTGAAATTTGCCCTACAGACTTGTTATAGTTTCTGTATCGTTCTGACAATCACTGTCTTGTCATTGATAATGCGGAGAGTATACACCCCACTTGCTGGCAGCTTTGCAGTATATGTTGTCTTATTGCCGGTGGTAATGGTGGTCACAATCTTGCCCGCCATGTCAGAGACAATTATAGTACTGTTGGGTAAGCTGTCGCCAAAAATCGTTACATCCTCTGATGATGGGTTTGGGAAAACGGATATTGCCCCTTCATCAGATGCATATTCATCCACCGAAGAAATACAATCGGTTATCGTTGGCAAGGTGCCGCCAAGGGTGGTAAAGTTGGCATAAAACGATTGATAATATACATTGGCAGCAGTAGCATCGTGAATGATGAGGGTATTTTCATCATTTTTGGTGTCGGCACTCAGTGTCCAGTTGTGCGATCCGGTCAATACCAATGGGTCAGAACAACTGTTAGATGGGTCTACAATCAACATTTTGTTATGGTACAGGCTCGATGATGGATTTAGTTTGTACTTAGCCGTACCAAGACCCGATAACAGAATAGAATGTGGTGTATACGAAGTATTGCCGGCATCATTGATTCCAGCAACAAACACGCCTGAGTTGCTTTTGGTCACCAGCGCATTGGCATCGGCATTGTAGGTGAATGTAGACATGCCAAAGTACATATCGGTATTGGCTGTGTTGATAGCTGCCAATATTTTGTCGTTCGTACCATCTGCCGGGCTGAAGTATACTTCAATATGTTTTCCATCTACCGTAAAATGGTGGGCTCCGAGGTCGGTTTTGTACTGGCCGAATTTGGCTGCTGCTCTGTTGGGGGCAATACCGGTATCGCCCCACATCATATTGAAGTGGGCCCGGTAGGCCTGTGCTATGGCACGGTCTTGTATTAGTACGGCATTGTTATAGTCGGTATTGAATTGTTGGGTGTTCCAGTTAGAAGAGCCTGTCCATACATAGGGGTCAGTATCCAGCGGCGAATTAGCATCAATGACCATAAACTTGTTGTGCATTATAGAGTAGTCGCCCGCATCGGGCGGGCTGGCCATGCGGCGCACACCCGAATTGAGCAGGGGAATGCCCGTATTCGATGAGCTGCTGTCATATATCCAGCGCACCTTTACGCCCCGGGCATTGGCGGCATTCGCAGCAACGGCAATAGCCGGAAATGTAGATGTATAATTATACACTGCAATGTCCAACGTATACTTTGCCCTGTTTATCCAGGCTACAATGGTATCGCCCATCCGGTCATTCAGATACACGGCATTTTCCCCCTTCGATACAGAGGTGTTCACCGGTTGGGTAAAATAGTATCGGATTTTGCCGCCTGCAAACGACTTTGAGGTGGCCAGTAGGGTCAGTACAAATATGTATAGCGTTTTTCTCATATCTCAGGCTTCAAGCCATTTTTTTTAGCCGTGCAAACTATCATCTATCGGTTTGTCAACAACAGATGTCAGGTTACCGTATCGTTACCAGATTATTAATATGCTGCACTTAAAGATAAGTTCATTCTTTCTTAACAGCGAATATGCATTGTGTTTACATGCCAGTGTCATTTTTGCCGTTCTGGCAGGTATATAGTTCATCGCTATATGGTCAGTATCTATTATGCAATAGAACCCATGAGAAACTTAATATTTTGTAGTATGTCCCAATTCCGCAATCTGATATTGCTTGTTTTGGCGATTTTGACACAATCGGCATTGGCGCAAACGCCCATCAGCCCACTGGCATGGACGGGCAGCCCTGCATCGGCGGCCGGTGCCAGTGCCTTTACCACGCTGCCTGCCACCACGGTACCCGGTGTGGCCACTGTAGCAGTATCTCAGTGGAATAGGGGATCGGTAACTTTTAATGCCGCTGCGGGTTGCTACAACAGCCGCGACTGGCAGGTAGGCGGTAGCCTTGCGGCAGCACAAGCAGCCAACAGTTGTGTTTTTTTTACCATTACCAATAGTGGTACTACCCAATTGCGTATTACCCGGTTATTTATTCGGTCGCAGGTAAGTGCCACAGGGCCGCAGAGCGTGCAGGTTATGTACACGCTTGGTGCCACTACGGCACCATTTGGGGGTACAATAGCTACTGCCCATACAGCAACTCCCGAAGACTGGACGCTAAATGGCGATGTATGTGCCGGGCCGGGGCAAACCATCACTTTTCGCTTGTATGGCTGGGGGGGCACAGGGGCTGCCGGTACGCTGCGCATCAATGATGGCACCTCGGTAAATGCTGCATTTGCCGCACCGGTCACGGCAACGGCCACCAGCAATGCTCCGGTTTGTGCCGGCACAGACCTATATCTTTCTGGTTCGGCATCGGGTGGCATACCGGGTTACACTTATTCGTGGGCCGGGCCGGGTGGCTTCACTGCTGCCATTCTTAGCCCTACGGTAACGGCAGTACCTGTAAGTGGTGCTGGTGTATACACCCTTACCGTAACCGATGCCATGAACTGCAACACATCTTCTGTGCCCGTTACTACTACGGTTACGGTCAATACTTCCCCATCACCCATTACGGGTACATTGTCGGTTTGTCCGTTGCTTACTACTACGCTTGGTAGTGCCTCGGTAGGTGGCACATGGAGTAGCAGCAACACCGGCATCGCTACCGTTACCGCCTCGGGGGGCATAGTTACGGGTGTAGTATCGGGTACGGCTACCATCACCTACCAGCTCAGCACCAGTTGTTTCACTACGGCTACAGTTACTGTCAATACCCCTCCTACAGCTATTACAGGAGGGCTTTCGGTGTGCAATGGTTTCACATCTGTACTATCCAGCGGCCCAGGTACCGGTACATGGGCATCGGGCAATACTGCCGTTGCTACTGTCAGCGGTACCGGTACGGTTACCGGTGTGGCTGTGGGTACCGCCGCTATAACCTTTACCGCCGCAACTGGCTGTATTGCTACCGCAATAGTTACTGTACAGCCTTTCCCATCTGGTATCACGGGTACTGCCACCGTATGCCAGGGGGCTACCACCACACTTGGCAATGCCACACCGGGTGGCACATGGAGCTCGGGCAATACCGCCATAGGTACCGTAGGTGCAGGCGGTGTAGTGGGGGGCGTTAGTGCAGGCACGGTCAATATCTCTTATTCGTTGCCGGGTGGTTGTTTGGTCAGCACTATTGTTACAGTACAACCCATACCTGCTGCCATTAGCGGCACACTATCGGTTTGTCAGGGTAGTACCACTGGTTTGTCCAATACCTCGGCAGGTGGTACATGGGCCAGTAGCAATACGGCTACATTTACCATAGGGGCATCTACAGGTATCATTACGGGCGTTACAGCCGGTACCGCTACGGTCACTTACAGGTTCACAGGCACAGGTTGTTTCCGTACGGCTACCGTAACAGTACATCCATTGCCCGCAATTATTACAGGCCCCACAGGGGTGTGTATCGGTGCCAATGTTACCTTGGCCAGCACCACAGCGGGTGGCGATTGGTATAGCAGCAATACGGCTGTTGGTACTGTAGATGCTGCAACAGGCATAGTTACCGGTATCACTGCTGGCACCACTAATATTAGTTATATATTAGCTCTTACGGGTTGTTTTGTTACCCGTGTACAAACAGTGTATCCGTTGCCTTCATCTATTACAGGGCCGTCGGTGGTTTGTCCGGCACAGAGCATCACACTATCCAGCAGCCCTGCTACCGGTGCATGGAGCAGCGGCAACATTACCAGAGCCACCGTAGTGGCGGGTACGGGTGTGGTTACCGGGGTATCGGCAGGTACTGTCAATATTACCTATACACTGCCCACTGGTTGTATTGCTACCAAAAATATTACGGTCAATGTAGCCCCGCCAGCCATCATTACCCCATTGGGCGATACTACCTTTTGTCCCGGCGGCTTTGTAGCATTGGTTGCCAACAGCGGTGCCGGGCTCACGTATCAGTGGTTTCTCGGTACCAGTCCTGTATTGGGGGCTACGGGTACAGTCATAACGGCTACTACACCGGGTAGCTATTCGGTACGAGTTACCAATACTTTGGGTTGCCCGTGGACATCAGTACCCTTGTCTGTGACCATAGATGCTGTAACGGCTGGTATCACAGTACCTGGTGGCACCACCACTGCTTGTTCGGCAAGTCCGGTATTGCTGAATGCACTACCGGCCACACCGGGTCATAGCTACCAATGGCTGCGCGATGGTTTGCCGATAGTGGGTGCGTCGGGCAGTAGTGTTGCTGCTACCGTAAGCGGTTTTTATGCGGTAGCAGTTACCAATACTACCGGCTGTGCCGATACGTCTGCTGCTATTTACATTACCATTATCCCATCGCCCGATACAGCAATTACCGTTTCCGGGCCTTTAACCATCTGTGATGGCGGTAGTGTAACGCTGCACGCTGCTATGGGCACTGGTTACACCTATCAGTGGTATCAGGGGGTAAGCATACTTTCTGGTGCTACTGGCAGTGCCTATATAGCTACTGCAGCGGGTACCTATAGTGTACTGGTCACCAATGCCGATGGTTGCAACATCAATTCGGGTACAAGAACTGTAATAGTGAACCCGCTACCGCCTGTAGCTATTACCCCCGCAGGCCCTATGACCGTTTGTGCAGGCGGTACGGTATCGCTCAGTGCCGCAGCGGGGGCATATATCTATCAGTGGTATAGAAATGGTGTAGCCATACCCGGTGCTACCAACATGGCTTATATAGCCACCACTACTGGTGGCTACCGTGTGCGCATATTCAATACAGCCACCGGATGCAGTGCGCTTACCGGTGCCGATAGTGTGGTAAATATTCTGCCACTTATGACCGCCATGTCGCTCACACCCAGCCGTTTTTGCTGGGGTGGCAATGCTACATTGGCTACCAATGTATCGTATATGGGTAGTGCGTTGTTGTACCGTTGGTACCGTAATGGGGTAGCCATACCCGGTGCTACCACGGCAACTTATGCAGCCGGTACAACGGGCATTTATAAGTGCGACATCACAGTGCCGGGTAGCTGCATGGCCACCACCAACGATGTGTCGGTGTCCGATATGCCATTACCCAACCCAATCATTAGTCAGGGGGGCGGCATGTTGTACACGGGTGCATTCTACACATCGTATCAGTGGTACAAAGACAATGTGCCTGTAGCAGGTGCTACTACCTACCGTACGGCACACACCGGGCCGGGCAATTATAAGGTGCGTGTGGTAGATACCAATGGTTGCCAATCCACATCAGACCGATATGCGGTTATAGGTGGTGCTACAGCGGTAGGGACAGAAGTAGTGTCTGCATTGCAGGTATACCCCAATCCTACAAGTGGTATACTACATGTTTCGGGTGGCAAAGGTTTGCAATACCACATAACCACTGCAGATGGCAGAACAGTGGTTCGTGGCGAAATGAGTCTATTCATAGACATTAGCCATTTGCCAACGTCATTGTATTTGCTGTACCTGTACGACAATGACGGGAACTTGCTACAGGTACACAAAATAACCAAAGAGTAGATTGTTGCTCCATCCATAACGAAAAACCTCCTGTTTGCGCAGGAGGTTTTTCGTTATACAGCCTTGATATAGTATATTAAAAATAGAAATGCAGATTGATGCCCGCATTCACATTGTCGAGACCTATGCCCCACGAGCGCAATCCTGCACTGTAGTAGTCGTCTGTTGTAACAGAAACGGCACTACCGGTGCCCGTATGTAGTCTTTCCAATGTAGCATAACCCTTGCCATGTGTAGAGAACCCTACAGTATAGCCAATTTCGCCACCCAAAGAGATTTTTGGTGCAAAGAAATATTCTACACCACCAAAGCCACGTACACCACCCAGAAAACTATTGCCGGTTACTGTTTCCAATGGGCGACTCGATGCCATACCGAAACTACCGCCAACAAAGTCTATGGTAGTGGTTGGTGTCGGCGTTGCCGATGAAAAGCTATTACCCCAAGTGTAGTTGCGTCTGCTACCGGTAAACCCAAACATGGCTTCGGCACCATAGAAACCTTGCAATCTGTTGCTGCCTCTGCGTTTTTCAAAGCCGGCACTCAGCAATACCACATAAGAGTTGATGTCAAGCCTGTCTTCTACCATTTTGGGGTTCAGTGGGTCTGGCGTGGCCACATCTTGCATCACAAAATTGCGGAATGTGGTTTGGCCTGCATTAGCCTGAAAACGGGCTCTGTAAGCCATTGTATTTGTTTTCATGTACTTGCCCGATATGGCCATGCCACCTATATTACTCAATGCAAATGCATCAGGCGTATTGGCGGTATTGAATGTTGGCGCATTGTTGGTAGTATTACCATTCAGCATGTTGCCGAAGTAATTCAAAAAACTTGTGGCCGATATGCCCAATGCCCAATCTTTGGCCTGAGGCAAAACCTCGTGTCCGTTTTTCGATTTGAAGGTCAGGCTTGTACCCGAAGCCGGGGTACTTACATCCTGAGCATTCGATGCGACTGAAGCCAGAAGCAATGCCCCGGTTATTAACGTGTGTTTCATCGTTCGTAATATTAGTAAGGCGAGCCTGTTAGTTAAAGTTGATGTCTATAATTTTGTGGGCATTGTCGTTTACCAATATTGCAGATGTGGTGGTTGTAGCCGAAAATACCGAACGGCTCTTCTGTACCTTTCCTGCTACTTTCACTACCACATCATATTCAAAGTCTACAGGTACAAGCGTAACCGATGCAGACTTGTACTTCGATACATCAATTTTCAGTGAGTAGTTGCCATTAGCATCGGTAGTAGTGGTATAGTAGCGGCGGGCATAGTTCATAGCACCATTGTCTGTTACTACAAGGTCTTTAGTATCTATCCATGCGTTTATCACGGTTCCTGCCGGGGCAAATTGTACCGTAGCGGCACCAGCCGTATCGGCAAGTCTTGCAGTGGCCTTGCCCGATATGGTTGCAGACCCCAGTGTCGCCAGTTGGTCTGTGTTGTCCTTCTTTTTAGAGCAGGAGGCAAAAATAGCAATAGCTCCGCACACGGCTATGGCCTTAGCGGGTACATTTCTCATTGTCATTTTGTTATGTTTTTGTAACGCAAATGTAGTTACCTGTTTCAAAAAAGGAAATGACAGCCTTCTCAAAAGTGTATGTGAAATGTTAAACCAGATAATTTGATGCATTGTTTTGGGTTGCGGGCCACACAACTATGCCGGCACTGAGTATAACAGAGGTAACTACTACCATCTCAGCATTACAAATGCTATGTTGTACCTTGTGCCGAAACACAAGAGGTGACTTCAGAGAAACCATCGCTTACCAGAGAGTTGTCGCTTACGCAGGCTACAGCCATCAATATGATAGACATGGTGGGTATTGGCCCATTTGTCACATTGTCTGCCATTATTGGGCTCATGCAGGGGCCTGCCAGCGTTTTTGCATGGTTGCTGGGTGCCTTACTGGCCTATATGGATGGGCTTGTATGGGCCGAGATGGGGGCGAAATGGCCACAAGCTGGCGGTAGTTATGTATTTCTCCAAAAGTTGTTTGGGGCAAAATGGGGTAGGCTCATGGCGTTTTTGTTCATCTGGCAAACAACCATACAGGCCCCATTGGTTATTGCAAGTGGTGCCATCGGTTTTGCAAAATATGCTTCGTTTCTGGTGCCACTTTCCGATGTAGGGCGTAAGGCCGTCAGTGGCGGGCTGGTGATACTACTGGTAACCCTGCTATACCGAAAGATTGGGAGCATAGGTAAAATATCGGTAGTGCTCTGGATAATAACAGGGGGTACTATTCTTTGGCTCATTTTTTCGGCCATAGGGCATTTTCACCCACAACAGGCTTTCAACTGGTCTGTAGATGGTTTTGGCACCCGAATGCTTTTGTTTGCAGCACTTGGCCGGGCTTCGCTCAGTGCTGTATATTCGTATCTGGGCTACTATAATGTATGCCATCTGGGTGGCGAAATCAAGAATCCCGCAAAAAACATCCCGCGCAGCATGTTGCTGTCTATAACGGGTATCGCCATCCTGTATCTGGGTATGCAAACTGCGGTAGTAGGCGTATTGCCATGGCAAGAGGCTGCCGCGTCCGATTTTGTAGCCAGTCTCTACTTCGAACGTATTTACAATAGCCATACCGTAGGGCTTGTGGCTACGGCACTTATCCTCATCATTGCCATGGCATCTCTATTCTCGGCCATATTGGGCTACTCCCGTATTCCATATGCGGCGGCACTCAATGGCGACTTCTTCAGCATATTTGCCAAGGTGCATCCCAAACATCATTTTCCGCATGTTTCGTTGCTGGCCATTGGTGCCGTAGGGTTTGTATTCAGTCTCACATACCGGTTGGGCGAGGCCATTACTACCATCCTCATGATGCGCATCCTCATTCAGTTTGTATCGCAGGCCGTTGGGGTTATGGTGTGGCATTATAAATATCCCAACGATGAACGCCCATTCCGTATGCCGCTCTTCCCTATACCAGCCATCCTCAGCATATTTATCTGGTTGTTCATCTTCTTTACCAACGAAACCAAATACCAGTTATTGGCTGTAGGCGTAGTGGTAAGTGGTACACTGGCGTTTTTTGTGCGCAACAAAATAACAGACAGCACCAGCTTGTCAGACATGTAAGATTGCGAGCATGCGCTACATGGGCGGATAATTGCCCATGCCGGCAAATGCCTCCTGATTTTCGGCCATGGTACGGTCTATATATCCGTTTATTATCATGTCCAGTTGTGGGCCCATACCAAACAATACATGTACTTCCACCGGCATTATAACTATAGGCACATTCCACGATGCCAATGTATCGGCATGCAGGCGCAGTCTTGTGGCATCTTTTTCGGTGGTCACTATTATCTTGTTTTCCACCTTCCAGTTGCCAAGGGTTGTTTTCATTTCTTCCAAATCGTCCTGATTAAAGTAATGATGGTCTTTGTAAGGCAGGGTGTGAATGCCGGCTGCATGCTTGCGAATGAACGATTCTAAAGGCTCGGGCCGGGCTATGCCACACACCAGCAGCGCATGTTTGCCGGCAATGTCCGCAGGCTCGCTGCCAAAAAACTGGTAAGGTGCGTTGTAATGCAGCCCGGTGAAGAAGACCTGTTGGTGAGGCAATGGCTTCAGTTGTTGCCTCATTTCTTCGGCCTGCTGGCGGGTCATATTGTCAGGGCATTTCGATACAATGATTACATCGGCCCGCTTCGATGCCGAGCGACTTTCGCGCAGGTTGCCAAATGGTAGAATATGATCTTTGTAGTAGGGGGCCGAATAGTCGGTGATGAGGATATTCAGGCCCGGTTTTACCGACCGGTGTTGGTAGGCATCATCCAGTATCACCACATCGGTATGTGGGCGGTTTTGCAGCAATGCCGGTATGCCAGTCATGCGGTCTTCGGCCACACTCACGGTAATGTAGGGATACTTCAGATGATACTGCATTGGTTCGTCGCCTATGCGGGTGGCATCGGTTTCGGTGCCTGCTATCAGAAAGCCCTGTGTACGGCGTTTATAACCACGGCTCATGGTGGCCACCCTATACTGGTACTGTAACAAACGAATGAGGTATTCTACATGCGGTGTTTTGCCGGTGCCACCGGTAGACAGGTTGCCGATACTGATGACCGGCACGCTGAAGCGGATAGACGAAAACAGACCGCTGTCGTACATGCGGTTGCGCAGCCATACCATGGCACCATACAGTGGTGCTATGGGGTAGAGTAGTATACGGATGATAGAGAAAAGAATGTTGCCTTCAATCATGGTAGTACAAAGAACGGCCAATTTCTACAAAACGCAGATAGGTGGCGGTAATACCTATATACAAAAAAAGCAGCTGCGCGGGGGCAACTGCTTTTTTGATACTTTATTATCACATCTGCTATCAATGCTTTATAACAAGGCGTGTAGTAGCACCTATGCCGGCACCATGTACCTGTAGCAGATACATACCATCGGCCAGGTCTGCTGCCCCAATGCTTATTTCTGTATTGTTGGGTATTGCGCTGGTGCTGTAAATGCACTGACCAATAACATTGGTAACGGTTACTGTTACGTTGTCACCTCCAACCGCACTGAAATCACCCTTTATTACAAACGTACCATTATTAGGGTTGGGCAACAGGGTGATGCCTGTATTGTTTGTGGCAATATCGTCTATGCCGGTGGTTACGGTCATCTTTACCGAATTGAAGCCCGGCGTACCGCTGGAGCATAAACCAGCCGCCCATACCACACAAGATACCGAGTCGTTATTGGCAATGGTTGCAGTAGTGTATGTGTTGCTTATTTCACCATTCAGGGCTCTGCCATTTTTGAACCACTGATAGTTGGGCGTGGCTGCGCCGGCATTAGAAACATTTGCCGTAAAAGTAACCATCTTGCCGGTACGTGTGTATAGCCCTGTATTGGTAGTAATATCTACTATGGGCAGGTACATACTGTCTACGTTCATTATTATACCATTGCTGGGCACATTATTGACAAGCGGGCAGCGGTAGTTGCTGCTGATGCGTGCGGTAATGGTATCTCCATCTGCCGGCATGTAAGTATATGAATTGCCGGTAATTCCGGTAGAAATACCGTCAATAACCCATGTAAAGGCAGGTGCGGTACCGCCATTGGTAAATGACGACACACTGAATGTAACCGGAGAATACTGACACACCGAACTACTGGTGGCATTGATGGTTACAGAAGGGCTTAGACTGGGTATCACTACCATTGTCAAATTGTCGGATACCTGAGAAGGAGAGGGGCACGCTTCATCACTTATCAGCGTCACCTGCACCCAATCACCATCCGTTGGTGTATAGTTATAAGTGTTGCCGGTGCCTACCTGAGCCCCATTGACGCGCCATACAAACACAGGAGACGTGCCACCGTTTATAGGGTTGGCATTGTATGTTACTGCCGTGCCGCTACAAACAGTATCGCCCGGTGTAGCACCTATGGTTACTGCTGGCGTTACCATAGGCAAAATGGTAATGGTGGCATCGCCCGTCATAGCAGTACTACACAATAGTGTGTTGGTAGCTTGTACGGTGTAGGTAGTGGCGGTGGTGTATGCACCAAACACCATGGCCGCACCAGTGCCGGTTAATGTGCCTTCCAGCGTTGCCCCATTGTACAGGTGGTAAGTAACACCCGTCTCAGACCCGCTGAGGCCTACCGGTAATCCGCCGCCGGCCGCACAGTAACTACCAGTGCCGGTAACGTTGAATGCAGCCGGTACCGCATTTACAGTGAAAACCGCTGCTGTGGCACAACCCGGCACCACTGTATACGTAACGTTGGCCGTACCCGAAGATACCCCCGTTACCACCCCCCCGGTGCCAATAGTGGCCACCGTAGTATTATCGCTGCTCCATGTGCCGCCGGGTGTTGCGCTCGCAAGCGTTTGGGTAGCACCCACACAAGCGTTGTTGGTGCCGGTAATAGCGGCAGGTGTGGCTATTACTGTGGCCACAGCCGATGCATAGCAGCCATTGGTGCTATGGTACGATATGTTGGCAGTGCCTGTACTGATGCCACTTACTACGCCTGTAGTAGCATTTACAGTGGCCTTCACACTATTGTCAGATGTCCATGTTCCAGCCGCAGGCGAGCTGCCAAAAGTAACAGAGGCACCCACACAAATACCGGTATTGCCCGTTATGGGGGTGGGTAGTGCTTTTATTTCCATTTCGGTACCTGCCGATAGTGCATTCGGATTGCTGATACATTCATTTCCCTGTATCATAACGGTCACTTCGTCACCGTCTGTTATTGCGGTTGATGAATAGGTGGCCGATGTGGCACCGCTTATATTATTGCCATCTATTTTCCATTGGTACAACGTGCTGGTGCCCGCATTGGTAGTATTGGCCGAGAATGTAACAGAAGTACCGGCACATACCGATGTCGCACTTGCATTTATAGCAGCGGTAGCGGTACCTGCTATTGGTGTCAGTGGCATTACGGTTGCCGCTGTTTCGCCATTGGTAAGAGACAGTATAGTGCCGCTGGCAACACTTACAGACAAATCTCCGGTAGTAGAGGAAGCCGAATTGGGTCTGATTTGCAAGCCAGAGACAGAAAGCGCATCGTGCAGATTATTGCCTGTACCCGCAATGCTGAAGGTTAATGTACCCGATGTAAGAGAAGTGATAGTAGCTGTAGTTGCCAGATTGCCACCCGCTGTAACAGCGATTGTTGGGGAAACACCGGTATTAAACTCCCAGCCGGTAGGGGCATTAATAGTTAACGATACCGAGAACGCACCTGCGCTATTGCCTATATCGCCGGTAGATAACTCGTCTAAGCCAAAATCATTGATGGTTTGCCAGAAGGGCGATGCCCCACCCGGTGCATAGTTCAGGCATACATTGGTGCTGCTGGGCATTACAATGCTCATGGGCGTGGCCATGACACCTGTAGTGCCCAGTAATGAAGCCACAATGCTGGTAAATAACCCGGCTGTGTACTTTTTGAATATGAATAGATTTTTGTGCATATGCGTGTTTTGAGTGGTGAATTGGTGCGCTATCGCACTATTTGATGTTACACAAAATTACGATAATAATTTCATGACATTCTTGTAATATACCCATAGCAAAATATGAAGGGATAGTACACCGATAATTTGCTTGGGTACATGTGTTATCTGTACTTTTGCACTCTATGCAGCCAGGTATACAGAATGAGCGAGGTGCTGTGCTACCCGATGCCACATCGGTACAAAGCAAGAAGGAACAGGTAGCAGAAATGTTCAATAATATTGCTGGTCATTACGATTTTCTCAATCACTTTTTGTCGATGGGGATAGACCGTACTTGGCGAAAAAAAGCAATTAAAGTAGTACAGTCGGTTCAGCCCAAGCGTATACTGGACGTAGCAACCGGCACCGGCGACCTTGCCATAGCCGCCGCAAAAGCGATACCACAGGCCACAATCATTGGTGCCGACATAGCCCGGGAGATGCTGGAGGAAGGCAAAAAGAAAATTAGCAACCAGCAACTGTCGCCCCGCATAGAAATGATGCAGGCCGATAGCGAACATCTTCCATTCGAGGATGGCCGCTTCGATGCAGTAATGTGTGCCTACGGTGTCCGTAATTTCGAACATTTGGAGACTGGCCTTGCCGAAATGCAGCGTGTCATGAGGCCCGGTGGTCAGTTGGCCATTCTCGAATTCTCTCAGCCACGTAATTTCCCAATTAAGCAGTTATATGGCTTCTATTTCAAGTACATGCTGCCCCTTATAGGGCGTATGGTGTCTAAGCACAGCCGTGCATACACCTACTTGCCCGAGTCGGTACAGGCATTCCCCGATGGTGAGCAGTTTTGTGCCATACTCACCCGTTGTGGCTTCACTGCGGCTAAGGCCCGCCCGCTTACATTTGGTGTAACCACCCTGTACACGGCTACCCGAAAATAGACCAGCAGGCAACGTAAGATATCAGAAGTACTTGTCTATCGTAAGGCCATAGTTCAGTATTGTATTCTCTCGGTTGGTGCGGCTATATTTGTTGTAGGTATACGTAGCCGACATAGATAACCACTTTAGTATCTTGATGTTCATGGCCGCATTAGACCGTAAAATGTAGTCTGTCCTGTCAGAAAGCGAATTCTGATAAAATGTGGTAGTACTCAGCGTGATAGATTTCTGTATCACCACCCGGAACGACAGGCGCAGCGAGTTGCGCCATGTGCTGTATCGGTTTGTAGAATCTGCAATTAGTATATTGCTGTTTTCGTACATCAACCCATCGCTCACGTTCAGCCACAGGTCTTTTCTGTCAAAGACATTGTAGGCTACGCCCGCACCGCCCTGGTACTGGTCTATTATTTTCAGCGAGTAGCTGGAGGTATAGTTACCCAGCCCCCAATAATAAAACCGTGGGAAGGTTTTATACAAATTGAAATCTACAGTGGTAATAAAGTCGTTATTGGTTTGGCTTTTTTGTTGTTCGCCATACAGCCAGGACGAATATAAGTTGGCAGCAATGCTCTTTTTCCTCAATCCCAGTTTCACCGAGTTGTTAAGTACAAATGCCTGCGTTTTGGTGGTTTTGTTCAGTGTTCCTGTCGATGCAATGCCCACATAATGATGCACAGAATCGGAGTATTGCGCATACACAGAATTGCAGCTACCCATCAGTATTATGGATGCTGCACATGCAATAAAGTATTTCATGTGTTGTTGTACTGTTAGTCTAAGATAGTTGCTGCCAAGCCAGTATGCCACCTGTTACATTCACAACGTTCGTAAAACCTGCTTGCTCCAGCATAGCGCAGGCTTGCATACTACGGGCACCACTGCGGCAGTGAATAATGATCTCTTCGTTACGCAGGTCCTCCAGCTCATCTATTTGCATACTCATTATCTGCCCCAGCGGTATCAGCTTTGCACCCATGTTACTTTCAGCATATTCTGCTGGTTCGCGTACATCTATTATGTTCAGCTTTTCGCCAGCTTCTACACGGCCCTTCAGGTCGGCAGCGGTAATTTGTGTCATGTTATTCTTTTATCAGTTTTTGTGTGGTGTATACCATATCGCCCGCCAGCAGACGCACAAAGTATATGCCCGGTATCAGATGCTCTATAGATATGCTGGCCGATGACCGAATTTGTTGCTGATGCACTACAATACGCCCTTGCACGTCGGTAATGATACACGAGGCTGGCGCATCGCCGGGATGGCGTACAGTCAGTACATCCTTTGCCGGATTGGGATACATTTCCCAGTTCATCGCTGCCGCAGGTTGGTTGGGCACGCTGCTTCCTGCTATGGGCAGCCCCAATAGTGGTCTCATCATCAGGGCACCACCCACTTGCGATGGTTTCCATTCCGATGTAACATTGAACCATGTATGATTGCCGCCTACCCGGTTCACATCCAGCCCTATGTACAGGCTATCACTGCCACTTTCGGCCGGTAAAAAAATGCCCGCAAAAAAAGTGCCTGCCGGTAGAGGCAGAGGTTCTTCAAAGCGGTATACCCAAAAGTTGTTAATGGTATCGGCATAGCCGGGTTGGCAAAATTCACGCTTGTACAGCAGTACATCAGACGGCATTCCATGCACACCCGCCAGCGAGCTGTATACATGTATATCGAACCCCTTGTTAAAGGCAAATGGTACTTGGCGGCCAAAGTATATAGCCATACCCTGCATGCTGTCTTGTCTGTTCAGGTGATATTCGGTAGCAATACGGCCGGGTAGTGTAGGGTACAGAGATAGATAATAACTCTTCTCGGCAGAACCATCATCATATGCCAGATAGTTGTCAAATATCTGCTCGCGAACAACAGTATCATTTCCGGTAGGGTCGTCTGCACTTACCGATTCTATGAAGTAGCGATTCTGAAAGCTCACCTTGTCGTAATAGCCAATACTGGATATAGGTATTACCGATATGTAGGGTGGGTAGGTGAGTTGTTGGGTGGTGCGGGCGGTTAATGATGCAGGTGCAAACACCGCTGGCTTTAGCAATGTACCTAATGGCTGGGCCGTGCCCGTGTAGGCGGTATTAAAGTTTTGTGGTACAAAGTAGTTATTGCGCAGGCTACACGTGTATTGTGGGGCCCTTTCGGCCGCAGGGCTGGCAAAAAATTGCCGGTAAGGCATATAGGTGTAGTCGTTCAGCATAAACGAAGGATCTGAAGTGAACCCAATGTCGCTTACCAGTGTATCATACAGGTTGCGGCCCGCACCCAGTCTTATGTAGTCTACATTCCATATAGCATCGGCCCAAAACAAGGCTGCTTTGTTGATAAATGTAAACTGGAAAAAGCTATCGAAGTATACTGAGTCTGTAATGGGTATCATTACCTGCTGAAATGGTTTCAATGCCGACCCCTGTATAGACCATGCCTTTACATACCCACCAAATCGGGTTTTCAGAAAAAGCATCAGCGAGTCTTGTGGCAATGGATAGAACCCCGTACCCTGTGGTTGGTAGTAAAAGCTGAGATACACACTATCTGCCGGCGATACCACATTCAAGCTCAGGTTTATGGGTTGCGATGTCAGCGAGTCGGCATACCGGAAATTGGCATTGCTGAACGAATCGTAGGGTATTCCCCTCCAGTCCAGCGCATCAAAGGTTGCTACACCTCGGCTCACCGGGCGCGAGCACATGCGGTTGTTCACATACACCTGATAGTTTGTCCACCGTGCCTGGTCGGGGAAAACTCCATAATTGGTAAAATCTTCAAAAAACGGTAGTGGCAATGGTTCCGCAGCAGCAGTTTTTTTAGCAGCCAGCCCCATACTCTGTTGCGGAAAAGCATGAAACAATGCCGCGTTATAATTCAGGTGGTCTTCATGCTCCTGTGCATGAGTAGGCGCACCACTACATAGCAGCAATATCCATAGTATCCCTATTATTCTGGTTGTCACCTGTGTATGTTCATTTGTTGGAGCAACTTATAAAACGCATTTTACAGTCATTCTATTGTTTGCCTTGGTATATATCTTCGGGTGCAGGTCTTTGCATTATTTGCAGGTCTATAAATTCACCCATTTTTATCCGGTTCATAGCACCGGCATCGTTATACTGTCTTGGTCTTTGGTCGGTAATAATAGCCGATGGGGTATCACTTATTTGCTCCATCTGGCTGGCGGGTACCAGCATCGGTTGCAAATTGAATTGCGATAATATCACCAGTGCTTCATCTACCGTCATGCCGGTAACATTGGGCACGTCCCATTCTGTATTGCCAAGGCCATTACCTATTACCAGATCTATACGGCTACCCTGTGGTATAGGGGTACCGGGGGCAATAACACTGCCTTTGTAACGAACTTCCAGTATTGCCCCGTTGGCAATATCGGCTTTGTAGCTGGTGTCGCCCACCATCAGCTTGTTGTTGCGTAGTATCATTTCAGCACTACGGTACGAAAGGTCCTTAATTGCTGGCATGGGCACCCTCGGCGGTAATAGCATATTGATGGTGAGGAAGATGGTTCTACCTTCCTTTACCAGCGACCCTGTGTCCGGCACTTGTTTCAGTACCGTCAGCGGGCGCATGGTAGGCTCGTAGGTCGAGTCTATTTCCACATCAAACTTCATGGCATGCAATATGGCTATGGCACTGTCGGCTTTTTTCCCTCCTACATCTGGTGTCAGTACTTCGCGGCCATGGTTGGTTACACAATGCAGCGAGGCAAAGAATAATACATACAGCAGCATGGCCAAACAGGCAACCACAGCAAAATTGAACCAGAATGATGACCGGAATTTTTCTCTTATATTACTCTGTTCAGCCATTAGTTACTATTGTTTTGCAGGCAGTCCTCAAGCAATGCCCCATAGAAGTCCGATAGTTGTATGCCGGCAGCACGCACCTGCTGAGGCACTATGCTGTTTTCGCTCTGGCCGGGCATGGTATTCACTTCCAGAAAATACAGTTTGCCGGTACTTTTTTGCAGAATAAAGTCCATACGCACCACGCCACGGCAGTTCAGTTGCCGGTAGATGGACATTGCCTTGTTTTCCAGCTGCTCGCGTACGGGTTTCTCTATTTCGGCCGGTGTTATCTCCTTCGATGCTCCGGGCGTATACTTTGCCTCATAGTCGAAAAACTCGTTTTGGCTAATGATTTCGGTAGCTGGTAACGCCCGCAGATAGCCACCTGTCCGGTATACACCAATGGTCAGTTCCCTCCCTTCAATAAATTCTTCTATCAGCACCTGATTATCTTCTTTGAAGGCTTTTTCTATGGCAGGCAGCAATCCGGCAACATCTTTTACCTTACTAACGCCCAAGCTGCTACCGCTTTCATTAGGCTTTACAAATAATGGAAATTTCAGTTCATCAAGTATGGCACCTACCGAAAACGATTCATTTTTCAGTAGCAATACCGAGTTGGCTATATTCACTACATTGCTCGCTCGTACCACTTTGTTGCAATAGCTTTTATTGAATGTGAGTGCAGAGACAATAGAATTGCAAGTGGTGTAGGGGATACGTAACATATCCAGATAGCCCTGTATGCGTCCATCTTCGCCGGGTGTACCATGTATGGCTATAAAAACACAGTCAAATGTTATTTTCTCTCCATCAACAGTTATGGAAAAATCATTTTTATCAACCTGTATCTTCAGCCCATTGTGCTCATGATACCACTCATCGCGGGTTACTATTATTTTTCGCACATCATATTTGCCCGAATCAAGATTTTTCTCAATCGTTTCTGCAGTTTTAATAGATATTACATACTCTCCGGAATATCCACCAGCAAGCAGGGCTATTTTCTTACGCATGAGTTTTTGTGTACTGTTGTGAGGTAGCCAAAGGTAAGGAAGAATGGCAAAACAAATTAGTGAAGATGGCGAAATATAGCACATCAGTTTTAATGATTATATTTCTTTTGTGCAAAGCACGGAATCCGCAAATGATAAAACATTTATGGACTTCCGTTATTTTTCCATTTTTTCAAGGAGTAATATTTGCGAATAGCATACTATTTAAGGACTTTTATTACGCAAAACAAATGGAAAAGAACAAGCAGAATATATACTATATTTTGACTTCTTCACTAAGGAATGCTCCCGTATTTCAAATACTCAAAATGAAAATGCCCCACTGAATTGCGGGGCATTTTCATTTTGATATACTCAATATTTATATTAGTGAGCGCGTCCTTTTGCTGGTGTTACGCGGTTCACATCATCAACTGGTGCTTTCCATGCCATACGGTTAAAGTATACGCGCGCACCCAATACTATACCATAGTTGGCGTTACGTGCGGTTTGCATTTCGTTCAGCATAGAGTTGTATGTAGTACCCACTACTTTGTTGTTGGCATCACGCACTACAGCATCTGTCAGGCGCAGTGCGTTATTGTTGCTGGTATTGGTAAAAGATTGTGCTGTGTAATAAACACCACCGCGCAGGCATATGTTTCTTACAAACATATAGTTGATAGCAACTTCACCCGTATAGCCAAGCGAACCCGACTTATAAGTTACATTACCACTGCGCTCATTAGCCGAAAGATTCAGACCCACACTTTTACCCATGTTTTGGTGAAAGTCGAAATACTTTACAATATCATCATTAGGATATTTCTTAATGAAGTTGTCGCGTGTTACAAGGTATGCCTGAGATGACGGAGTAGGGTTGGCATCATAAATTGGCACAGTAGAATCACCACCTTCAAAGAGGTATACCGCTTCGTAGTTAAATCTTGCATCGGTATTGTAGCCATTGCGCACATTCAAGTTGTATACAATACCCGCATCTACAGTCAATGCAATTTTCGAACTGAAGTCTTTTTTATACTTCAGTACCAACGGAATATTATAACTGCGTGCAGTAATTTCTTCACGTATACCACGCGATGTCGAAATCATTTGCCTGAACGTGGCATATTGTGCATCTGTAGAGCGGAATTCGATGTGGAAAGTATCCAAATTCAGATTGCCGGTCTGCTTGTAATAGTTGATGCCGATACCAACACCTAACGAACGTTTTTTGTTGAAATAATAACCCAGACGGAAATCATAACCCCTCGATTGTCCCGAAGAAAAACGGATGTCTGATTGCAATGCATTCAGTGCTTGAGGATAGTTTTCAGAGAATGGGATCGTAGTGATTTTTTGGCTTAACAGGCCGCCGTTCACCTGCAGGTCAGCGGATAAGCTGCGGAAATACTCGCTTCTTACCTGGCCACGCACGTCATGCGCACCAATTGCAATAACTGAAGCCATTAAACATAAAATTCGCTTACCCATGAATAACTTTTTTGATGTATAGTACGTTTTGATATTTGCTGCAAAGTAAGGTAAAATTCGTATAAAAAATTCAAATGCTTTTATGAATTCTGTAATAGTTTATACGACAGAATATGCAATTCAATTTTTATACAAAAACCTATAAGACGGCAAATTTAACAAAATAAATCTGAGTTGCAAATGAGTTGCTCGTTTAAAAACGAAAAATTAATGCGTCTGTGGGACACTTACAGATGAGTGGTTGTTTGTCTTTTTATTAAAGAATAGCGTTGCTTATTTAATTTTTTTACTGCAATTTTTTCCGTTTCTCACCCAACTTGGTAGCAGCAGTTGTTCTCGGGGAAACTTGGTACCGCCTATTCACACCATACTATTATGTATTGGCACAGGGTCAGTTTGTTTTTGCTTGTTCTTGCAGTAGGCGGGTATGTTACAAGATTTGCCATCCAATTTTAGCTTCTATTATTGTCATTGTGTAAATATTTTTTATAATATATGGGCCCTTACAGCCATTTGAAACACAATAAATAAATCTTAAAACGGCTCAGAGAGCATTCATTAGGTTTTTTTTAAGTCTCATTTTTCTGTTCAGCCCCGGCATTATACTATCTTTAGGGCATCACCATCCCCCTTTTTATACTGAATGACGCATTTACCACCACTTATATCAGACTTGGCACTTGTAATGGGCGCGGCAGCCGTTGTTACTTTAGTTTTCAAAAGGTTGAAGCAACCCACTGTATTGGGGTACATATTAGCTGGTATAATGGTAGGGCCGCACTTCCCTTTATTCCCCAGCGTGGCCGATACCGAAAGTGTAGAGGTATGGGCGCAGATTGGGGTTATTGTATTACTGTTCTGCCTCGGTTTAGAATTCAGTTTCAAGAAGTTGATAAAGGTAGGTGGCCCCGCTTCCGTTACCGCCGTTACCGAGATTGGCACTATGCTTTTGCTGGGTTTCGGAGCTGGCAAATTGTTGGGGTGGTCTACTACCGATTGTATTTTTCTGGGTACTATGCTCTCCATCTCCTCTACCACCATCATCATCCGCGCCTTCGAGGAGCTGGGGGTAAAGGAAAAGAAGTTCACCAGTGTGGTTTTTGGTGTACTCATCGTGCAAGATCTGGCCGCTATCCTTATGCTGGTGTTGTTACCCACGGTTGCAGTCAGTACCCGTCTTTCTGGTACAGCACTGTTATTGCCCGTGGGTAAACTCATATTTTTTCTGGTATTGTGGTTTGTTTCCGGCATTTTCTTTCTACCCACCATTTTGCGTAGAGCACGCCAATTCATGAACAACGAAATGTTGCTCATTACCTCTCTTGCGCTTTGCTTTCTCATGGTCATTTTGGCTAGTTCAGCAGGGTTTTCACCGGCATTGGGGGCATTTATTATGGGCTCTATTCTTGCCGAAACCCCCATTGGCAGCAAAATAGAACACCTTACTGTTGGGGTTAAAGAGATGTTCGGAGCTGTGTTCTTTGTATCCGTAGGTATGATGATAAACCCCAACATATTGCCGCAGTACTGGATGGAGATATTGGTTATCATGTCGGTCGTACTGGTCGCTATGCCATTTAGTGCTATCATCGGGTCACTTCTCTCTCGTCAACCGCTTAAAACATCGGTTCAGGCCGGGCTCAGTTTATCGCAGATAGGCGAGTTCTCATTCATTATTGCCACAATGGGGGTCAGTATGAAGCTTACAGGTGGGCAGTTGTACCCTATAGCCGTGGCAGTGTCGGCCATCACTACTTTTACTACCCCCTATATGATTCGGTTGTCGGGTCCACTACACAATTGGTTGCTAAAGGTACTACCCGGCAATTGGTTGCAGGCTATAGACAAGTATAGTCTGGAGGGGCAAAAGGTACGGCCCACCAGCGATTGGAACCGTTACATTACTCAGTATTTCATTCAAACAGCAGTCCATACCATTATTATAATAGGTATTGTACTCATTGTTTCCCGGTTTGTGCAGCCTGCACTCGGTCTCACTGGCGATACTCCTGTTTTGCGGTTTGCCACAGCCATATTCACTTTGTTGCTCATTGCCCCGTTGCTATGGGCATTAGCTATCCGTAAAATTCAGCCTGCTGTGGCAGCACGTTTGTGGGAAAAACGATACTTCCGCGGGCCTATGTTAGTACTACAGGTAATACGTCTGGTGATAGCAGTGGTAATTGTTGGGTTTCTGATACACAACATCGTTTCCTCTACCTGGGCGTTAGTATTGTTGGGGGTAACAATACTGATGTTGTTGCTCAACTTCAAGCGGCTACAATTGGTACATGCCTGGGCAGAGCGGAGGTTTATGTCGAACCTGAATGAGAAAGAGCAAATGGATAAACGTCAAAGCGGAGAACACCTTACCCCATGGGATGCGCATATCACCAGCTTTTCCGTATCGCCCGATTTCAAGGGGGTTGGGCTCACGCTCATGGAGTTGCAACTGCGCGAAGAATATGGTGTGAACATAGCTATGATAAAACGTGGCACATTCACTATTCAGGCACCAGACAGGCAAGAACGTATTTATCCCGAAGACAGGCTGTTTGTAATAGGCACCGATGAGCAGGTGCTGGCCTTCAAAAAACATCTGGAAGAATGCAGCCCTACGCCAACTTCTCTCAAGGTAGCACCCGAAGACGAACTAACCCTACAGCGGTTGGAAATTGCCCCCGGTGCAGCACTCGATGGGCTTACCATAAAAGAATCAGAAATAAGAGAACGTACCAAAGGCCTTGTAGTGGGTATAGAACGCAATGGTTCTCGTATATTGAACCCCGAATCCGGGGTGGTACTACAGGCCAATGATGTATTGTGGATAGTAGGCAACTTCAAACGTATTAAAGTATTTGAAAAAAATACTGCAGGTGTTACCCGTACCACTATCGGTACGGCCACATCTGGCAGTAGTATCGAAATGGCATGATTAGTATCAAAAAGAAATCTTGGCTGGGGGTAGTTGCATTGGCAACTATACTGAATGTAGGGTGCTTTCATCGTATGGCACCCGGCGGCCACAAGGCTGCGTACAAAGAAACCAGCGATGTAACCGTGTACGAAGAGTCGCCCTATGGCATTGTAGAAATGCCGGGCAAGTGGGAGCCGGGCAAGTATAACAAAACCAGCAGGCAGCAGTATTTTTACCGTGCCGATACCACCACGCTCATAGTGGCCGTCAGCAATTGCAAAAGCTTGCCCTTTGCCAAAAAAGCAGGAGATGGGTATAACTGGATTAATGGATACTACGAACTGGAGGAGCGTATGGCCAAAATGCAGGGCAATGAAATGACGCTGCTGGAAGATAATGTGGCCAACCGCTACCGTTTGTGGTCATCGCGTGTAGATGGTATAGACCAGTATTTTCTGTTTGGCCTCAAGGACTGCGATTGCGGAGAACCCGTATACCGCTCGCTGATACTGAAAACAAGAAAAATGACTGCCGACGAGAAAAGGAAATTGCTTGTCGGTATCTTTATGCAGTCGTAACGAAGTAATGATATTATTTCGTAACAAAAAATCAATCATGTACACAGAATTGCAAAAACAAATACAGGCAGCTTATGCCAACAGAGAGCTGCTGAAAGATAATATATATGCCGATGCCGTGCGTACCGTAATAGAGGAGGTAGACAAGGGTCGTCTGCGTGTAGCAGTGCCATCTGACGGTGGCTGGCAGATACAGGAGTGGGTAAAGAAAGCCATACTCATGTACTTTGGCATACAGCAAATGCAAACTTGGGAGTTACCCCCATTCGAATTCTACGACAAAATGGCCCTAAAGAAGGACTATGCGTCCTTGGGTGTACGGGCTGTGCCACACGCTGTCGCTCGTTATGGTGCATACATAGCGCGCAATGTGGTGTTAATGCCGTCATATGTTAACATAGGCGCATGGGTAGATGAAGGTACTATGGTAGATACATGGGCTACTGTAGGCTCTTGCGCACAAATAGGTAAGGGCGTACACCTGAGTGGTGGTGTGGGTATAGGTGGTGTGCTGGAGCCATTGCAGGCTGCCCCCGTTATTATAGAAGATGGTTGTTTCATTGGTTCGCGCTGCATAGTGGTAGAGGGCGTAATTGTAGAGCGCGAAGCAGTATTGGGGGCCAATGTGGTACTCACACAAAGTACCCGCATCATAGATGTAAGTGGCGATACCCCGGTAGAATACAAGGGTAGGGTGCCCGCACGTAGTGTGGTAATACCCGGCAGCTATGCCAAAAAATTCCCCGCCGGCGAGTATCATGTCAATTGCGCGCTCATAATAGGCCAACGCAAACCTTCTACCGATCTCAAAACCAGTTTGAACGACGCACTACGCGACTTCAATGTGTCTGTGTAGTATTTGCTGCGGTATCTGTATATTTGAATAACTTTCTCTTGTAAGAAAAGTACATCTGAACATGAACCTGAAACCACTCCTCGTGGCCGTATTGGCTGCCTGCACCATAGCTGCCTGCAAAAAAAAGAAGGAAGAACTGCCCATCCCGTACGACACTCTCACCGGTACTACCAGTTATTTCAACACCTTTAAGGGTAGCGACAGCAACACAACTGTATCTTTTGCCAACGAAACTGTAAGGAGCAGAATGCTGAAAGACATGGAAGACTATATGCAAACCTATGGGTTGATACCTGTAGATGGAGATAGGCTGAAGCGGATGTACAACAATACAGGTAGCCCGTTTTTCGATACCGCGCTCAATAGGTTTTCTGGCATTGCCTTGTCGTCGGCCACTGCAGGTTCTATGGCGGGGGCCGATGCTGTACTCGAGCGTAGCAGGTTCAACGGATGGATAGATTCCGTAACCCGTGCCAGCCAATATGGCCTGGAGGCGGCAACACCCGGCAAGCCGGGTACCGTGGGGGGGACATATCTGGTAAGCGGCGATGGTATAGAGTACCTGCAACTTTTCAAAGATGGGCTCATAGGTGCCATTATGTTAGACCAGCTATGTAATGTACAGTTGGGGGCCGTACCCGGTGCCGACAATACCAACCCGGTTGCCGGTGCCAACTACACCGCCATGGAGCATTCTTGGGATGCCGCCTATGGCAACCTGACGGCAAATGTGTGGTTCCCCTTCAAAAACAGTTCGGGTTCTTTTCAGGAGGTGTATCTGGGCTACTACGTGCGGCAAGTCAGGGGCGAATTTGGAGACCCTACCGCATTGTACCTCGCCTTCCTGAAGGGGCGCGCAGCCATTGTAAACAAAGACAATGGCACGCGCGACGAGCAGATAGCCTTTTTGCGCAAGAATATAGAAAAAGCGGTAGCTACGGTTGCTGTTAGTTACCTCAACAAGGCAACCATTGCCTCCAGCAATTCTTCGTATTGCCACACCTTATCCGAGGCATTAGGGTTCATCTATTCGTTGCGTTATGCACATGGTGCCAAAATGAGTGCAGCGAAGTCCGACGAGTTGATGGCTACACTTTTTAATGCCCCCGGAGGCTCATGGACACTTACAAAAGAGAAGATTTACACCGTACGCGACTATCTGGCACTTACCTATGTGGTAGACCGTGATGCAATCGTGAATCCGTAGCTGGTATATGTTCTTAGAGTTACTTTCCCGATTTGGAAAACGAGAATTTCCCGATTGTGAAAACGTGCCGGAAAAACGACACCTACTTTCGCATCCAGAAATTATTATTCCTTCCAATGAACAAAATCATCCTACCCGTAGCGGCCGCAGTAGTGCTTTTTGCATCTTGTAAAAAAGACAAAGACAATGAAACACTGAAAGTGCCCTACGAGACACTATCTACATCTTCCAATTATTTTACCACCTTCAAAGGTGCCGATGGTAATACTTCTGTTGATTTCAGTGGACAGACCACCCGCATCAACATGCTGAAGGAAATGGATGCATATATCAAAACTTTTGGCACAGCACCCCTCAGCACATCGAAGCTGAATAACATGTTTGCCAACACAGGTACGCCATTTACAGCCGCCGATCTGAATGCCGCTACCGATAAAACCATCATTTCCAAAACCGCCCAATCTTTCTCTGCTACCGATGCCAATGCGGAAAGAACTTGGTTCAAAAATCATTTCGATTCTATAGCAGTAGCCAGTACCTATGCGGCACAAACCGCTGCAACAGGCGTACCGGGCAAGCTGGGTACCTATTTGGTAAATGGTAAGGGTTTCGAATATGCACAATTTATACAGAAGGGGCTGATGGGAGCTATGATGCTCGATCAGATCAGCAACATTTATCTGGGTACCGAAAAAATGAATGCCGACAATGAAATTCTGGTAAGTGGCAAAAATTATACCGCACTCGAGCATCATTGGGATGAAGCTTATGGCTACCTTACTGCCAATGAGGTATACCCCAAACAAGACCCTGCCGATGCTACCAAATGGCTCGAAAGCTATTTGGGTAGTTATGTACGTCAGGTAAATGGTGCATACGGCGACCCTACCGCAGTATATTTGGCATTCCTGAAAGGTCGTGCAGCCATTGCCAACAAAGACCGCGCTACGTTGGATGTGCAAATTGCCTACATCCGCGCCGCTCTCGAGAAAGCTGTAGCCACCATCGCCATCAGCTACCTCAACAAAACAAAAACTGCTACCAGCGATGCCGCCCG